>DATCEK010000052.1:0-56919 GCA_036510155.1 Solirubrobacteraceae bacterium
TTTGAGACCATCGTGCGCCCGGACTCCTTCTCATACCAGCGAAAGGCGGGCATGTCCCAGTTGCTGCCGAGCAGCAGGCCCGCCTGGCTCGCCCCGGTTTGAGAGGACAGGTCGCACTCCCAGCCGAACATGCGATGAGAGCCATCCGATAGCCAGCGCGCGATCGTGGGAGTGTGCCCGTCGCGGATCGCCTCGCGCAGCACTTGCTCGCCCAAGCCGTCGATCTCGAACAGGATCACCCCGGGAACCTCCGTGTGGTTGCGCCGGCGCGTGCGTCTTACTCGCCTGCGCACGATCCTCGAGTGGCGAGCGTCGCCGTCGACGTCGAGCAGCGGCGCCACGACCATCGAGACGAGCGCGAGGCAGAACGCGATGGTGAGGTCTGTCCAGAAGGACGGTGTCTTGCCGTCCACCGCATAGAAGGCGAGCGCGACCATCCCGGCGCTGAGGGCCAGCGAGCCGATCCCGAACGTGACGATCGTCAGCGGCAGCGCGATCCGTATGACAAGCGGCCACAGGACCGCGTTGATGATCGCCATCGTGGCGGCGACCAGGATGGCGGCGTCGAAGGAGAGAGTGTCACGACCCGATAGCAGCGCGGTCACGGCCACGAGCACCAGCGCTTGGACGATCAGCATCGCCGCTGTTCTCGAGCAGAACCCCAACAACCTCCGCACGCCGTTCAGACGGCGCCGGCGGTCGTGCTCATCGATCGCCGAAACGGTCACTGCTAGCTTGCGCTGATGGTCGATGACGCGGATTCTGTCCGCCGTGCAGACACAGCCGCAGACCGTATCGTCTTCTTGGGGCACGCCACGGTCCTGGTCGAATTGGAGGGGCTGCGCCTACTCTTCGATCCATTCTTGCGCGGGCGTGTCCTGCATCTGCGCCGCCAGGTTCCACCGGTCCGCGAAAGCGTGTTCGCCGGCCCGGATGTGGTGCTGATCTCACACTCCCATCACGACCACCTCGACCTGGCCTCACTGCGGCGTCTGGGTCGCGAGACGCGCCTGATAGTGCCCAGCGGAGCGGGTCCGTGGCTCGTTGGCAAGGGGTTTGCCAACGTCTCGGAGATGGACGTGGGTGAGGTCCTGAAAGTGGGTGGGCTCGAAGTCACGGCGGTCGCGGCTCACCACAACGGGAGGCGCCTCGGCGGCCTGCAAGCCAAGGCGCTCGGTTATCTGGTTGCCGGCAGGCATGTCGTCTATTTCGCCGGAGATACCGAAATATTCGCGGGTATGGGCAGCTTCTCGCCTGAGCCCGACGTCGCATTGCTGCCGGTCGCGGGTTGGGGTCCGAAGTTGGGACCTGGCCACATGGATTCGCTGCAAGCGGCTCAGGCCCTCGAGTTGCTGGAGCCGCGACTTGCGATACCCATACATTGGGGCACACTGCTACCGATCGGGTTCGCCCGCAACTACCGCGCGCGCCTTGGGGACCCCCCGCGCTTGTTCGCCGAGCATGCCGCGCGCCTCACGCCAAGTGTCGAGGTGCGCGTCCTGGTGCCCGGCCAGGAGACAGAGCTGCCCGAGCCTTCGTCACACGATTCCAAGGAAAGTTGACTGGGTCGGAGGCGGGCATCGGGGGTCGTGGTTGAGGGTTACACTCGGTGGGAGTGCTCGATCGGTCCTCGGTTCAGCGGAGATCGGATCGATTTTGGCCAGTAGCGGCGACCAAATTGAGGAGGAGCCATGAGCAGCAGCGACGAAGTGGAGCTCGGTCCTGTCGACGTCGTGGTGATCGGCTACCCGCCGGATGCGCCCCGCACGGGAGAGGCGATTCCCCTGTTCGTGGATTTGGTGGATCGTGGAATCATCAGAGTGCTCGACGTGCTCATGGTCCAGAAGGACAGCGAGGGCAACGTCTCGGGTCTCGAGATCACCGACCTCGACGGCGATGGGGTCGACGATCTGGTGGTCTTCGCCGGTGCGCGCACGGGCATGCTCGGCCAGGAGGATGCCGCCACCGCGGCAGGCGCACTCCAACCAGGCGAGGCAGCATTGCTGATTTGCTTCGAGAATGCCTGGGCGGCGCCGTTTGCAAGCGCCGTGCGTCGCAACGGGGGCAGGGTGCTCGCGTTCGAGCGGGTCGCCGCACAGGACGTCCTCGACACCCTCGACGCGCTCGATCGCGCATCCTGAAAACTGAAAGGGGTATTCAAAAATGCCACTACTTCGCACGATGGCTCGCACAGCGGTCATCGCCGGCACCGCCACCAACGTATCCAACCGTGTGAGCCGTCGCCAGGAAGGACGCTGGGCAAACCAAGAACAGCAACAGCAGGCTTCCGCGCCACCGCAGCAGACATATGCGCCGCCGCCGCCGGTCGCCGAAGCCGACCCGATCGAGCGCCTGAAGGAGCTGGCGCAACTACACGAGTCGGGCGTGCTCACAGATCAGGAGTTCGCTGACGCCAAGGCAAAGATCCTCGGCTAGACAGCTCTCCAAGGCAGCCACTCGCCGGCGCGCGGATCGCGCGCCGGCTCGCCGTGGCGAGGTCGAGTAGCTCGGCTCAGACGGTGGTCTTGGGCTCGCCGAGAACGGCGAGTCCGTGAATCACGATCAGGCAGATGGCAAAGATCCCAAGCGACCAGAACGGGTATGCCCCGCCGATCGACAGCAGCGCGCCGACGGCTCCGATCGTAGCCGCGATGATCCCGACGACACGCCCGTAGGCACCACCGCCGAATAGTGAAAGCGCCGCGGTCAGCTGAATTACACCGAGGATGATCGTGATCCAGCCCCATGTGTGCAGGCTTGCGAACACATACCGGTTGTCGTTGACGAAGAAACTTGCATTGCCGATGGCGGCGATGCCGTAGATGATGTTGATGGTCCCGGCTACCAGCAACAGGATGCCGGCGAACAACGCACTGCCTACCCCTCGCATACGCACTCCTTCCGTAACGGTGTCTTGTGGCACCTGTCACGAGATTCTATGCAAGTGATTGGAATCCTGTCCGTCGAGTTGCGCTCAGGATGTACGGCGTCGAGCATTTCGGCGCGGCGTAGTAGCTGAACGCGTAAACAACGTCCTCTGCGTGGGCTCAATATCCGGGATTTGTCTTGGCCCGCTTGCGGTCTGACTCGTGCAGGCGCCCCTTCTTCTCGAGCGTCGCGCACGCTTCGAGGATGTCCGCTCCGAGCGTCGCCACGAGCGAATGCCCAAGTGTTTGCTTGACAAGCGCACGCATGATCTTCACATGCTCGGCATTCGGCGGCAGGGTATAGGCGGGCACCATCCAACCGCGCTCGGCCGCCAGCTGGGAGGCGACGTCGAACTCGTCATAGTGGTGCTCGCCTTCCAACTGGAAGGCGACGAGCGGCAGTTGCTCGTCCTGCTCTGTGCCGATCAGGGCGAACTCGCCGCAATCGACTATCTCCTTTGCGAGCAGGCGCGCGTTGTACTGCATCGTCTCCATGATGTAGCGGTAGCCGTCATGCCCGTAGCGCACGAAGTTGTAGTACTGCGCGAGCACCATCGCCGAGCCGGTCGAGAAGTTCAGTGTGAACGTCGCATCGCGCTTGCCGAGGTAGTTCTCGTAGAAGACGAGGTCTTCGGGCAGGTCGCTCTTCTCCCTGAAGACGAGCCAGCCGATGCCGGGGTAGACCAGGCCGAACTTGTGACCGGACACGTTGATCGAGCGGACTTGCTCCAAGCGGAAGTCCCACTCGGTGTGCGGATAGAGGAAGGGCCAGACAAAGCCGCCGCTGGCAGCGTCCACGTGCAGGGGCACGTTCAGACCCTTCTCGTTCTTGAGCTGGACCAGGTAGTCGTTGATCCCGGTAATGTCGTCGGAGTGTCCGGTGAAGGTCGTCCCGAGCACGGCGGCGACGCCGATCGTGTTCTCATCGACGTGCGGCTCTATGTCCTCGGCGCCGATCGTGTACTTCTCAGGAGCGAGCGGCACGATACGCGGCTCGACATCGAAGTAGCGACAGAACTTCTCCCACACGACGTGCACGTCACCGCCGAACACGAGATTTGGCCGATCGACGGCCTTGCCTTCGCTCTGGCGGCGGTCGCGCCACTTCCACTTCAGCGAGAGCGCGCCGAGCATGATCGCCTCCGAGGAGCCTTGCGTGCGCGCCCCGGTCGTCTCGCCGGGAGCGTTGAAAAGGTCGGCGAGCATGCGGATGCAGCGCTGCTCGATCTCGGCCGTCTGGGGATACTCGGCGTGGTCGATGAAATTGGTGTGCAGCGACCCGGCGATCAACTGCTCGGCCTCGGGCTCCATCCAGGTTGTGACGAAAGTCGCCAGGTTGCGCATCGGCTGGCCGTCGAGCAGCACCTCTTCGCCGACAAGCCCGAGCGCATCCTCGGCCGGCATGCCGCTCTTGGGCAGCTTGTTGTCGGGCGCGGGCTCGAGCCGGTAGCGGTTGCCGTACTCGCTCTCGAGCTTCTGGATCCGGCGGCCTGTCAAGTCGGGTGGGGTCGCCTGCGTCTGCGGGGGTCCTGGCTTCTGGTTGGACGGCACAGTCATCCTCCTCCTCGGAGTCGCGCGTCGGGGGCGAATCGCCTGCGCTCAGCATAAGCGCTGGGCACCTTCCTCGCACAGCATGCGCCTGCTTGGTATCCAACGCTTTGCCTCCGTGCTTTTGCTCCATCCAGTGCTTCGCTGCACCCGGCGCGTCGCTCTACCTCGCACGGCGCCCCCATCTACAAGCCTCGCTCCATCCTGAAGCCATGTGACCCGTAAGATCACGCTACATGGCGACTGAACAGGAGCCGAGATCCTGGCAAGAACGGCTGCACCCGAGGCGGATCCTGATCGGCGCGCTGCTCATCGTCGTGATCGGCGCCGGCGCGACGCTGGCGGGCTGGGACATGGCAAGCTGGTTCAAGCACGTCTGGGACACGCTCAGGAGGATCCCGCTCGCCGACGTGATTGCGGCGATCGTGCTGATCAGCCTGCAAACGACCGCCACCGCCTACGCCTGGTATTCGATCCTGCGCTACGGATATCCCGACTCCGAAGTGCGCTGGATCCAGGTTTTGGCCTGCTACGCGGCCGCCGTCGCGCTCAACTCCGTCCTACCGGCGAACATCGGCACGCTGGCGATGCTGTTGATGTTCACGACGATCATCGCGGCCGCGACATTCGCCGGGGTGCTGGCGGGGATGGCGGTGCAGAAGATCTTCTTCACGCTGATCGGCGCCTTTTGCTACCTGTACCTGTTCCTGACGGTCGGCGGCTCCTTCTCTCTACAGCTGGGGTTCGTAAGCGAACACCCGTGGGCGACAGCGATCCTGCTCGCCGGGACAGCGATGCTCCTGTTCATGGTTGGCCGTGTGCTTCATAGACGCGTCGAGCAGTGGTGGGAGCAGGCGAAGGTCGGCGCGCAGATCCTCGTTCATGTCCGCGCGTTCCTTGGTCGCGTCGTCCTCCCGGAGGCGATCGCGTGGGTCGCGATGCTTGGCACGATCGCCGTGTTCCTCTCGGCTTACAACATCCCGGTCAGCTTCCATATTTTGATGCGCGTGGTAGCAGGTAACTCGATTGCAAACGTCAGTTCGGTGACGCCTGGCGGCGCCGGTGTGGTGCAGGGCTTCAACGTGCTCTCGCTGAAGGGGATAACCAGCACCTCCAACGCGACGGCATACTCGGTGGCACAGCAATTGGTGACAACCGCCTGGGGCATCCTCTTTGCGATCGTGCTGCTCGTCAGGGCATTCGGTTGGTCAGACGGCAAGACGCTTGTCGCGCAGTCCTACAGCCAGGCCCGCGAGAAGAACGCCGAGCGCGCTGCAGCTCGCAAAGCCAAGCACCATGCGAGCGCCCCCGGATGATCGGCCTACGGGATACGGCGTGGCTCGTCGCGACGAGTAGAGAGGTAGCCCCGACCAATGATCCGTCGCTCCAGCGACAGCAAAGCTAGCGAGGTCCTGGGCTGGTTGTTGATAGGGGAACATCAAGGCAGGATGGAGCCAAGATCCATATTCTAGCTGTAGTAGAAATTCCAGAATTCGACAGCTATCGTTATTATTGGAATTCTAAGGAGAAGTCAAATCAGCTTGCCTTGGATGCGCCGAAGATCTTGATTCTCGCGGCGCGCGTTTCTGGCCAAATCTTCAGTACTGTAAGACGCGCTTCGTACGGAGAAAGTACGGGTCTATCGCCTCGCCGCTCCCGGTATGGGACCGGATAGGCGACGAGGCGTAGATCCGGCATGCCAAGGGGGCCTGTCCAGTGGCTTGGGCAGGCCCTCCTTTGTGTTGCGCGTGAAAATCTAGCGGATTTGTTCGGAACGTTCGCACAGGGGCGTCTGTCGGTTTTCGGAGCGATGTCTAGGGGATCTCACGGGGGTCTCACGAGGACTTCGAAGATGAGTACCTTACCAGGACGTATATGCATGTGACGTAATTGCTCTGGACGTGGATAGTCGTGACGTAGATGGTTGGGTGGATGCCCAAGACTCCATCTCGAGCCACGAAGGTCCTCGGTGAACGGATTCGTGCTCGGCGAAAATCTCTTGGTATCAGCCAGGAAGCCGCGGCTGAGCTGGCTGGCGTCCATTGGACCTTCCTTGGGCAGGTCGAGAGGGGCCGACGTAACCTGAGCTTTCACAACTTGCTGAAGATTGCCTCTGGACTGGGCGTTGACCCGGCTGAGCTTGTGCAAGGACTGGCGTCGCCCGATCGAGAGATCCCCGAGTAGAGACGGGCGAGCCTCTCAGCTCAACTCACCTCAAAAATGTCGCCGACCGGGGGCGCGTGGGGATGTCGTCGGGCAACCGTAGGAATGCCCTCGGTCGCTCTCTCGCCGATGCGTGACTTCAGCTCATCGGGGAAGGGGCCGGCCGTCGAGCGTCGAACAGTCCCAGATGGAGCTCTCACTTCCCTTTCCACGCCGGCTGACCAGCGGTCGTGTTCCTCCTGGCGCCGGGCTCGAGAGGCGCGGCGGCGATGGCCCGCGTGCATATGCGCGACGGACGCTAGGACGGCTTTGGGGCGATCGGGCCGCCGTGCGCGTGACGGTCGTTCTACTGCTGGTGCCGGCGCTGCTCGGCGGCGGCTGGTTGTGGCTGCGCGGCTCCTCGCTCGTCGCAGTGGAGCACGTGCACATATCGGGCGTGCACGGGCCAGAGGCGATCGAGATCAGGGCGGCGCTCGCGGACTCCGCTCGGCGCATGACCACGATGGACTTCAACGCAGGCGCGCTGCGCTCGGCGCTTGCCTCCTATGCGATCGTCGCCGGCGTGCGGGTCAGGACGAGCTTCCCGCACACCGTCAGCATTTCGGTGAGCGAGCGCCCGCCGGTCGCCGAGCTCGTCTCCGCCGGGCAGCGTACGGCTGTCGCGGCCGATGGGACCGTGCTCGGGCCGGCGCTCTCGTCGAGCTCGCTGCCGAGCGTGAGCAGCTCGGTCGAGCCGGCGCCGGGAGCGCGTCTCGGGGAATCGGCAGCGCTGGCAGCGGTCACCGTGCTCGGCGCAGCGCCGGCGCCGCTTGCTCGATACGTGACGCGCGTCTTCGAGGGTCCCGAAGGGCTCACGGTGACGATGCGCAGCGGGCTGCTCGTCTACTTTGGCAACGACACCCGCCCGCACGCAAAGTGGCTGTCGCTCGCGCGTGTGCTCGTCTCGCCCAGCTCGGCCGGTGCCCTGTATATCGACGTGCGACTGCCCGAACGTCCGGCGGCCGGGTTCTCCGCCGGTTCGGCTTCGGGTTCGACCACGAGCTCCTCGACCGGCAGCGCGCCCCCGCAGACCGGCTCGTGCCCTTCAGGGTGCACATCCGAACCCACCGCGGCCGCGCTCGCTGCAAGCCTTGCCAACGCAGTCGGTGGCAGCAGCACTGCTTCCTCGGGTTCGACCACGGCCGAAAGCGAAAGCGCCACGAAAGAAAGCGAAAGCACCTCGACCACCGCCGGCTCCTCGAGCGGCGAAGCCGGCTCGTCCGCATCTACTGCCGGCGCTGCGTCGAGCTCTGGCTCGGGAGAAGCCTCGACATCGTCCGCCACAGAAGCCACAGAAGCCACAGAAGGCGCCGGCGAAAGCGGCTGACGCAGTATCAACCTCGACTCGAGGGTTACTGGTATGGAAGGCCAATTCTCAAGTGAGAGTGGAGGGTTGGCGGTTCTGCAACGAATGTTGCGAGAGTGAGGGTTGTTGTTGACAGGGCGAAGTTCCCTGCATAACTTGCGTATTCTGAAGGCTCGCCTCGCAACGTGGGGCAAACCTTAAACAACTACTTGAAGGCTCGGACATCATGGAGAGCGGCGGCAGTTACCTGGCGGTCATCAAGGTCGTAGGCGTTGGCGGAGGCGGGACCAACGCGGTCAGCCGCATGGTCGACGCAGGGCTTCGCGGCGTGGAGTTCATCGCCGCCAACACCGATGCGCAGGCGCTCGCGATGTGCGACGCCGACATCAAGCTGAACATCGGCCACGAGTCCACCAAGGGCCTCGGCGCCGGCGCCAACCCCGATGTCGGCTTCGGCGCGGCGGCCGAGTCGCGCGACGACATCAAGGAGGCGCTGAAGGGCGCCGACATGGTATTCGTGACCGCAGGCGAGGGCGGAGGCACCGGCACAGGTGCGGCGCCGGTGATCGCCGAGATCGCCAAGAACGAGATCGGTGCGCTGACCGTCGGGGTGGTCACCAGGCCCTTTGATTTCGAGGGCTCCCAGCGCGGGCGCCAAGCGGTCGAGGGCATCGAGCGCCTGCGCGAGGTCGTCGACACGCTGATCGTGATCCCCAACGAGAAGCTGCTCGCGGTCGTCGAGCGACGCACCTCGATGCTCGACGCGTTCCGCGAGGCCGACAACGTGCTGCGCCAGGGCGTGCAGGGCATCACCGACCTGATCACGATCCCCGGCCTGATCAACCTCGACTTCGCCGACGTGCGCACGATCATGCACGACGCCGGCTCGGCCCTGATGGGAATCGGCACCGGTAGCGGCGAGGCCCGCAGCGCCGACGCCGCCCGGGCCGCGATCTCCTCGCCGCTCCTGGAAGAGTCCGTCGACGGCGCCACCGGCATCCTCCTGAACATCACAGGCGGCAAGGATCTCGGCCTGTTCGAGGTCAACGACGCCGCCGAGATCATCCAGAACGCCGCCGACCCCAACGCCAACATCATCTTCGGCGCGGTCATCGACGAGGCGATGGGCGACGACGTGCGCGTCACTGTGATCGGAACAGGCTTCGACCATCGTCCCGGGCGGGCCGTGCGTGGCGATCGCAAGCGCCGCGAGGGCGGGCGCCCGGATCGTGGCCCACGCATCGACGATCGTCAGCGCTCGGCGCTCGAGATCTCCGACGACGACATCGACGTTCCGCCGTTCTTGCGCTGATGTTTGTAGTTCACCCCCGCACATGTGCGGGGGTGCCGAGGGCGCATGCGCCCTCGGACGAGAAGCCGCATGCGGCTTCTCGCGGACGGTGCATGCACCGTCCGAACAGCAACCAGATGTGCTGTCGATAGTCTGCGCGCGTGCGCCGCACCCCTCTCTACGACCGCCACGTCGCGGCCGCAGCAAAGCTCGTCGACTTCGCCGGCTGGGAGATGCCCGTCCAGTACCCAGACGGCGTGCGCGCCGAGCACATGGCGGTGCGTGAGCGCTGCGGCATCTTCGACGTCTCGCACATGGGCGAGATCGAAACGGTCGGGCCGGGCGCCGAGGCGCTGTTGCAGCGACTGCTCTCGAATGACGTTTCGAAGATCGCGCTCGGCGGCGCGCAGTACAGCGTGCTGTGCGACGAGCAGGGCGGTGTGATCGACGACCTCTTCACCTATCGCCTGGAGCCAGAGCGCTACGTGACCGTCACCAACGCGTCAAATCACGAGCGCGACTTTGCCTGGTTTCGCGTTCACGCCGGCGATTTCGACGCCGAGCTGCACGACCGCCTCGACGACTACGCGATGCTTGCAGTCCAGGGTCCGCTGGCGCGCGAGATCGTGCAGGCAGTCTCGGATGCTCCTTTGCCGGCTCGTATGACCACGGCTACACGGCGGCTTGCCGGCGCAGAGGCGCTTGTGTGCGGCACTGGATATACGGGTGAGGATGGCGTTGAGCTGCTGCTCGCGCCCGGCGATGCGCCGGCGCTTTGGGACGAGCTGTGCCGGCGTGGCGCCGTGCCGGCGGGCTTGGCAGCACGCGACACACTGCGCCTGGAGGCCTGCTTTCACCTCTACGGCAACGATCTGAGCCTCGAGCGCAACCCGATCGAAGCGGGCCTTGGCTGGTGCTGTCGTGAGGACACCAATTTCATCGGCGCTGATTCGATCCGCGCGGCGCGCGCGGCCCTGTCTTCTCCTGGCGCTTCAGCATCTGTGGAGCCGGTCCTCGGCCCTGCCGGGACGCGCCCGCAGAAGCTCGTCGCGTTTGCGATCGACGGTCCCGGAATCGCCCGCCAAGGCAACTCGATCGAGGGCGGGGGTGTGGTGACGAGTGGCACGCTCTCGCCCAGTTTGGGCGTCGGCATCGGCATGGCCTATGTTCCCGCCGAGCACTCAGCTCTCGGCACCGTGCTCCAGATTGACGTCCGTGGCAAGATTCGCCCGGCGATCGTCAAGCAGAAGCCGCTCTATCGAAAGGCCAGTTGAAATGTCGAGCTACCCGGACGACCTGCTCTACCACCCAGAACACGATTGGGCGCGCATAGACAGCGAGGATCCCAACGTCGCCATGCTCGGGATCACGTGGTTCGCCCAGGACGCGCTCGGCGAGGTGGTGTTCTTCGATCCCCCTTCGCCCGGCACGATCGTCCACAAGGACGAGCCATACGCCGAGGTCGAGTCGGTCAAGGCGGTCTCCGATGTCGTTGCGCCATTGTCCGGCGAGATCGTGGAGGTCAACGAGAAGCTCGCCGACGCTCCGAACGCGATCAACGACGACCCTTACGGCGAGGGCTGGCTGGTGAGGGTGCGTATGTCAGATCCCACCGAGCGCGACGCGCTGCTGGACGCCGACGCCTACAGCGCGACGCTCGGCGCCTGACGGCGCCGTCGCGCCCAGCGGCTACGCTCATCATTACTTGACCCAGTACACCTCAGTCACCGACAGCGACCTCGCGGCGATGCTCGCGGCGATCGGGGTCTCCTCTGTGCAGGAGATCTTCGACCGTCAGATCCCGCAGGAGGTTCGACTCGGTCGTCCGCTCGAGTTGCCTGACGGCAAGAGCGAGCAGGAGGTCTACGAGCACATGCGTGCGCTGGCGGCGGGCAACGTCAGCGCCGAGGACGAGCTCTGTTTTCTCGGCGCCGGCATGTACGACCACTATGTGCCTTCGATCGTCGACATGCTGATGGAGCGCTCGGAGTTTCTGACGCCCTACACCCCATACCAGCCCGAGATCTCCCAGGGCGGCCTGCAGGTGATGTTCGAGTACCAGACGGCGATCTGCGAGCTGACGGGACTGCCGGTGTCAAACGCCTCGGTGTACGAGGGGCCGAGCGCGGTCGCCTCGGCCGGCTATCTGGCGAAGCTGCACAATGGCCGCAAGCGCTTCGTCGTCTCAGCGGGGTTGCACCCGCACACGCTCGCCACGCTGCGCACATACGCGCACGGCTACGGGATCGAGGTCGTCGAGGTTCCTCTGGCAGGCGGTGTCACAGACCCCAGTGTGTGGGCTGAGGCGATCGACCAGGACACGAGCGCGGCGATCTTCGCCCAGCCCAACTTCTACGGTGCCGTCGAGGACGCCGCGGCTCTGTCTGCCGCTGCGAAGGAGGCGGGCGGCGAGCAGCTCGTCACGATCGCCCAGGTGGACCCGATCGTGCTCGGTGTGCTCGCCCCGCCTGGGGAGTGCCGGGTGGACGTGGCTGTGGGGGAGGGCCAGTCGCTCGGCAATCGCCTGGACTACGGCGGCCCATCGTTTGGCTTCTTCGCGGCGCGCGAGGACTATCTGCGCCGCATGCCCGGTCGCATCGCGGGGGAGACGATCGACGTGGACGGCCGCCGCGGCTTCGTGCTCACGCTGCAAACGCGCGAGCAGCACATCCGCCGCGAGAAGGCCACTTCCAACATTTGCACCTCACAAGCGCTCAACGCGCTGGCGGGGGTGGTCTACCTGTCGTGGCTGGGCCGGCGGGGATTCGTGGAGCTGGGAGAGCTGCTGCTGAGGCGTACCCACTATGCGCGCGAGGAGCTGTGCGCGCTCGATGGCGTCTCGCCACTGCACTCACAGCCGGTGGTGCGCGAGTTCGCTGTGCGCCTCGACGCGGATGTGGCAGCTGTTCGCCGGTATTGCGCTGCCGCAGGTGTCAACCCAGGGGCGGACCTTTATGCGCTCACGGGTCGCGAGGAGGACCGCGGAGGTTTGCTCGTGGCGATCACCGAGCGGCGCT
This sequence comes from Solirubrobacteraceae bacterium, assembly GCA_036510155.1. Lineage (GTDB taxonomy): Bacteria > Actinomycetota > Thermoleophilia > Solirubrobacterales > Solirubrobacteraceae > Palsa-744. The sequence continues at coordinate 12,292 of DATCEK010000052.1, forward strand.
CGCGCGCCGACATCGACACGCTCGCACAAGTGCTTGGAGAGGGGGTCGCGGCCGAGCGGCTCACTACCGGCGACGCCGGCCGCGGGGTCGAGGTGGGAGCAAGCGCATGAGACCACCGACCCAGAGCACCGACACACCCCTCCAGAGAGAGCCCGCCGTCACGATCTTCGAGCGCGGCGCGCCCGGACGGCGCGCGTTCCAGTGTCCTACGCTGGACGTCCCCGATGTGCGGGTGGAGGAGCTGCTGCCGGCGCACCTGCGTCGCGTCGAGCCGCCACGCCTACCCGAGGTCTCAGAGCCCGAGATCGTGCGCCACTACGTACGCCTCTCCAAGCGCAACTTCGATCTGGACTCCGGCTTTTACCCGCTCGGCTCGTGCACGATGAAGCACAACCCGCGCCTGCACGAGCGCGTGGCGGCGCTGCCCGGTCACGCCCGGTTGCATCCCTTGCAGGACCCCGAGCGCGCCCAGGGCGCCTTGGAGCTGATGTGGAACCTGGAGCGAGCGCTTTCCGAGATTTCAGGGCTCCCACACGTCTGCCTGCAGCCCTCGGCCGGCTCTCACGGCGAGCTTGCCGGCGTGCTGCTCACCCGTGCCTACCACGAGGCGCGAGGAGAGACACGCCACAAGGTGCTCACCCCAGACACCGCTCACGGCACCAACCCGGCGACCGTCACGATGGCCGGCTTCCAGGTCGTAAAGATCGCGACCAACCCGGACGGGGGCGTAGACCTGGACGATCTGCGTGCGAAGGCCGACACCGATGTGGCCTGTCTGATGCTGACCAACCCCAACACGCTCGGCCTGTTCGACCCAAACATCCAGGAGATCGCCAAAGTCGTGCACGAGGTGGGAGCCACGCTGTATTACGACGGCGCCAACCTCAACGCTGTCATGGGCCTCTCCAGGCCCGGAGACATGGGCTTTGACATCGTGCACTTCAACCTGCACAAGTCCTTCACCCAGCCCCACGGCGGCGGCGGACCCGGATCCGGCCCGATCGCTGTTTCAGACCGCATCGAGCCGTTCCTGCCGGTGCCTCGGATCGTCCGCCGTGAGGCTTCGAACGGCGCCGCTGCCCGTGGCGGCGACGCGAGCTTCGACCTGGTCGAGGACTGGGCCGGCGCCAAATCGATCGGGCGTTTGCGTGGCTTCCAGGGCAACTACGGCTGTTTCGTACGCTCCTACGCATACATCCGCTCGCTAGGCGCACCCGGCCTCAAGGACGCCTCCGAGACCGCAGTCCTGAACGCCAATTACCTGCTGGCCCGCCTCGGAGAGCTTGGAGTGTTGAAGTTCCTGCCACTCGCCTACGCCAACGCGCACTCGAACGCCTCTATCCCCGAAGGGGATGAGGCTGTTCGAGGCCTGTGCCTCCACGAGTTCGTCCTCTCCGGCGGACCGATGAAGCGCAACCTGCAGATCAAGACGCTCGACCTGGCCAAGCGCATGCTCGACTACGGCTACCACCCGCCGACCGTCTACTTCCCCCTGCTGGTCGAGGAGGCTTTGATGGTGGAGCCGACCGAGACCGAGACCAAGGAGACGCTCGACTCGTTCGCCGAAGCGCTTGCCGAGCTGCTGGCCGAGGCCGCCGAGGATCCCGAGATCGCGCTGCATGCGCCGTACACGACGCCTGTGCGCAGGCTGGACGAGGTCGGAGCGGCCAAGAATCCGGTCATCCGTCAAGCGTTTTGACGCTCGCGCTCGCGCTCCGGCCGGCCGGGCAGGCTTCCCTGTAGCCTGGCTCGCCGTGCGCATCTTCTCCGGCATCCAGCCCACTGGCACCAAGCACCTCGGCAACTACATCGGCGCGATCCGTCAGTTCGTGCATGGCCAAGACCGCGGCGAGACGATCTACTGCATCGTTGACTTGCACGCGATCACGGTGGCCTATGACCCGCGCGAGCTACGTCGCAGCACCTACGACTTGACCGCGCTACTGCTGGCGGCCGGCCTCGATCCCACCCGCGGCATCCTGTTTCGCCAGGGCGATGTGCCCGAGCACACAGAGCTGTGCTGGCTGCTCTCGAGCGTCACCGAGCTGGGACGCCTGCAGCGCATGCACCAGTTCCGCGACAAGTCGCTCGCCCAGCGCGAGCTGGTCTCTGCAGGATTGCTGCTTTATCCGGTTCTACAGGCCGCCGACGTGCTGGCCTATCGCGCTGAGGAGGTGCCTGTTGGCGAGGACCAGCGTGAGCACCTGGAGCTGATGCGCGATGTCGCCCGACGCTTCAACGCGCGCTTCTGCGACGGCAAGGAGGTACTGCTCGTGCCAGAGCACCGCATCCCCGAGGTAGGAGCCAGGATCATGGACCTGCAGGACCCCACACGCAAGATGTCGACCACCAGCGGTAGCGAGCAGGGCACCGTATACGTGCTCGACGAGCCGGCGGCGATCCTCAAGAAGTTCAAGAGCGCGGTCACAGACTCCGGGCGCGAGATCGAACGCTCCTCGGAGAAGCCAGGCGTCTCCAACCTGATCGAAATCCTCGCGGTGGCTCGGGATGTCTCGCCGGAGCAGGTCGAAGCCGACCTGCGCGACGCACGGGGCTACGGCGATCTGAAGACGGCTGTGGCCGAGGCGGTCACCGAGATGCTTGCGCCGGTGCGCGAGCGCTATGTGGCGCTGCGCGAGGACGAGTCGGCGCTCGAGGCGGTGCTGGCAGAGGGAGCGGAGCGTGCACACACGATCGCGGCCGAGACGCTGGCCGATGTGCGCGAATACATGGGCGTAGGCCCGCCGCGCGCGCCCTGATTGGCGGCCCGCGCGGGGTCCATCATCTGGGGTCGTGTTGGGCTGCGATCCTCCGGTTGTTGGTTTGCGCATGGTCGATTGATCGATTTTGGTGATGCCCCCCGCGCGCGCGGGGGCATCGCCATTTTCAAAGACAACGACTGATGCGGCTCACGCCGTCGGGAGCGATCGGTACGGTAGGCCCATGACGCTCCCCGTGCTCGACCTCGACCTGGAGATCTTCAGCGGTCCATTCGACCTGCTGCTGGCGCTCGTCCTGCGCGAGGAGGTGGACCTGCTCGACCTGGAGCTGGCCGATGTCGTGCTTGCCTATCTCGATCACCTGGAGGGGCGCGGCGAGCTCGACCTGGAGACCGCCACCGAATTCATCGTGCTGATCGCGGCTCTCCTCGAATTGAAGTCGCGCTTGATGCTCGCCGAGGACAGCGAGGAGCTGCTCGACATCGAGCCCGGAGAGGCGGCCGAGGAGCTGCTCGAGCGGATGCTGCAGGCGCGTCGCTACCGCTCGGCCTCGACGTACTTGCTGGAGCTGTTCAAGGCCGAGGAGGGCGTGCGCTTTCGCAGCGCGCCGCTGCCGACCCACCTGCGCAAGTCAGTAGCCCAGCCCAAGCAGGGCTCACAGGACGCCGCGGTGCTCGGAGCGGCGATCGGGCGGCTGTTGCGCATGCCGCCCACGATCAACCTGCGCCACATCTCGATTCAGCGCGTCACTGTCGCCGAGCGTCTCGATCGCCTGCGCACGCTGCTCAGGAGCGGTGACTTTTCCTTTGAGGAGGCGGTCCGCGGCGAGGACCGCATGACCGTCGCGGTCACGGTGTTTGCGCTGTTGGAGCTATACAAGCGCGGTGAGGCTTGGTGGGAGCAGGATGAGAGCTTCGGCGAGATAGCCGTTCACGCTGTTCATGTCACCGCCGCCGAGCCGCGGCACGCGCGCGCCGGATGAGCGACACCCCCATGGGCGCCCCCCATGGCGGGGGACCCTCCATACCGGGGGGCAAGCAACCGGGTGAGCCGGGGCAGGAGCGCCCGGCGCTTGAGGATCGGCAGTCATCTGCCGATCAGGATCCTGTGTCTGTGACAGATGTGGAGTCAGAGCGGCTTGGCGAGCACGCGGCCGATGAGGATTTCGACGGGCCGGAGCCGGCACACGTCGGCTTTGAGCATGTCGAGGAGTCCGAGTCCGAGGCCGAGTCCGCGGCTGCGACGGCTGACCTCGCAGCCAGCGTGCTTGACATCGAGGGCCTGCCAGAGCCAGAGCCGCACATCGTGCGCACGATCGAGGCGTTGCTGTTCCTGGCACCCGATCCGCTGAGCCCCCAAGAGCTCTCAGATGCGGTGGCTGTCGAGGAGCTCGCGGTGATCGCGGCGCTTGCCGAGCTGGCGGAACGCTACGCGCCGGGGCGTAGTGGCATCAACCTACGCGAGCTCGGTGGCGGCTTCACTTTCGCGAGCGATCCGGAGACCGATGAGTCGGCCAGACGCCTGTTCAGCCGGCCCCGTGCCTCCGTTCTGACACCGGCACAAGCCGAGACGCTGGCGATCGTCGCCTACCTACAGCCGATCTCACGCCCCGAGATCACTCGCATTCGTGGCGTCAGCGCCGACTCTGCGGCCTCGACCCTGTTGGAGCGTGGCTTGGTGGAAGAGTCGGGGCGCTCGCAGTTCGGCGCGGTCATGTATCGCACGACCACACAATTTCTCAAGCTGTTCGGCCTGAAGAGCCTCGAGGAGCTTCCCGATATCGGGCAGTGGGACCCAAGTCCCGACGAGGAGGCTGAGCTGCGCGATCGCCTCCTGCGCGCCGGTGAGGCCCGCGCAGGCGGCGGCCCTCAGCCCGAGCTTCAATAGCCTCTTCGAGCGACGCGCCGGCGGCGACCTCCATCAGGTGCTGAGATCAGGCTGCGCGCGCGGCGAGCTGCCCGCATGCAGCGTCGATATCGCGACCGCGCGTGAGCCGCACGGTCGCGGGCACTCCTCTTGACTCGAGCGCTCCCTTGAAGGCCGCGATCGACTCGCGGCTGGAACCGTCGTAGATCGAGTCGGTCGGGTTGTATGGGATCAGATTGACCTTGAACATGTGCGGATGCTCCCCGGAACGCCGCGGCTCGAGCAGACGCGCCAAGGCAAGCGCCTGCTCATAGCGGTCGTTGACGCCGCCCAGCATCACGTACTCGACGAACACACGGCGGCGCTTGCGCTCATAGAAGGCACGGCACGCGTCGAGAACATCGACGAGTGGGTAGCGCTCGTTGACCGGCATCAGCTCGCTGCGCAAGGCTTCGTCGGCGGCGTGCAGCGAGAGCGCGAGGCGCAACGGCATCTCCTGCTCCGTGAGCGCTTCGATCCCCGGGATCCAACCCACCGTGGAGATCGCGGTGCGGCGGTGGGCGATGCCGACATCGGGCAATCGCTCGCAGGCGGCGAGCACATTGTCCAAGTTGAGCAGCGGCTCGCCCATGCCCATGAACACGCAATGGTCGACAGTGGTCATGCGCCGGAAATGAAGCGCCTGATCGACGATCTCCGAGGCTGTGAGGTTGCGGGCGAATTTCATCTTGCCTGTTGCGCAGAAGCTGCACGTGAGCGGACAGCCCGACTGCGAGGAGACACAGATCGAGTTACGGCCGTCGCGGTAGCGCATCAGCACAGCCTCGAGCGGGCGTCCGTCCGTGGTCGCAAAGAGCGCCTTGACCGTGCCATCGCTCGCGCGGCGCTCCTCGCGCAAGTCGAGACTCGAGAACGGCACGTTCTCGCCGAGCCATTTGCGTAGCGGCGCCGGCAGGTTCGTCATCTGCTCATAGCCGTCGGCGCCGCGCGCGGCCCACTCCCACACCTGGCGAGCACGGAATGCGGGTTGATCTGCGGCGGCGAGCGTTTGATCGAGGAGCTGAAGGTCCATTGGGAGCTGGGGATAGGGGGGACGACGTTATCTCGGTGAGATGAGTTGCGCACGACACCTGGCTTATTCATCCTATGGTTGTTGGCACATGTCCCAGGTCGGTCGATGCGTCTAGCCAAGTATCTCGCCCACGCGGGAGTGGCCTCGCGCCGGGCTGCGGAGACGATAGTCGCCGAAGGACGGGTGACCCTCGCCGGGCAAGTCGTGCTCGATCCCGCACGCGACGTCGATGAGGAGAGCCCCCTTGCGGTTGACGGGCGCCCGCTCGACGGGCCTGAGCAACCAGTCGTCTATGCGCTCAACAAGCCGCTCGGAGTCCTGAGCACAGCGCAAGACACCCATGGTCGTCCGACCGTCGTCTCGCTGGTCGGAGATGAGACGCGGCGCCTGTATCCCGTCGGCCGCCTGGACGCCGATTCGAGCGGGCTGATCCTGCTCACCAACGACGGTGCGCTAGCGCAGCGCTTGACGCATCCGAGCTTTGAAGTTCCCAAGACCTACCGCGTGCACGTCGGTGGAGGACCTGTGGGCGAGAGCGCGCTCGCCAAGCTGCGCGCGGGGGTGCGATTGGAGGACGGGATGACCGCTCCCGCGCAGGTGCGGCGAGCGGGACAGGGAGCGCTGGAAATGACGATCCATGAGGGTCGCAACCGTCAGGTGCGGCGCATGTGTGAGGCCGTCGGTCACCCCGTGCTTGCGCTCGAGCGCATCGCGTTCGGGCGGCTGAAGCTTGGAGAGCTTGCCCCAGGCGTCTACCGACAGCTCAGTGAGGCCGAGCTCGCGCGCCTGCGCGGCGGTCCAGAGGATCGCAAGCAAAACGCGGCGTCCGTGGCTCCGTCGAAGAGGCGTTGGTCTGGGCGCGAGTCGTGAGCGACGACTCCGCGGTCCGGCTCTGAAAGAATCGTGTCGATGCCGCAACGCCTCTTTGCCCTGCGGGGCGCGATCTCGGTATCTCAAGACGACGCACAGGAGATCCTCGGCGCGACGACCGAGCTGATGCAGGAGATCATGCAGCGCAACTCGCTCGGACCCGATCACGTCGTGAGCTGCATCTTCACGCTCACCGATGACCTCACTGCCGAGTTCCCGGCTGTGGCGGCGCGCGCGCTGGGCTTTGAGCGCGTGCCGCTGCTGTGCGCGCGGGAGATCCCGGTGCCGGGCTCCTTACCTCGCGTGATTCGGGTCCTGATCCACTACTACGCCGAGGATGGGCACCAGTCACGCCATGTCTATCTGGGTGAGGCCGCAAGCTTGCGGGCGGACCTGCTCGCGGCGCAGTAGCGAGTCGCTCAGGAGCGAATCCTGGGCTCGCGCATCGTCTCGATCGCAAGGGATGCCCGCTGCTGTTGCGGGCTTTCGCCACAATATGCCAATGGCACTCGAGTTCTCAGAGCGCATCGCGCGCATCCCGGTCTATCCGGCCGCCGGCGGCTACGCCCAGCGCGCACCGAAGGTGCGGCTTGCCTCCAACGAGTCGCCGTGGCCGCCACTATCGCCGGTGATCGATGCGATCCAGACAGCGCTCCCGGCGCTCAACCGCTATCCGGACCCGACCAACTCGCTCCTACGCGAGCGCCTGTCCGAGCGCTACGGCGTCCCAGCCTCGCGGATCGCGATCGGTAACGGCTCGTGCGACATCCTGCTGGCGGCGGGCGAGGCGCTGCTCGAGCCGGGGGCGGAGCTCGTCTACGCGTGGCCTTCCTTCTCGGTCTATCCGCATCTCAGCGCTGCCTCGGGAGCAAGCGCAATCACCGTGGCATTGGACGCGAGCGACCGTCACGACTTGGACGGGATGTTGCGCGAGATCACGGTCGCCACACGCCTTGCGATCGTGTGCAACCCGAACAATCCCACGAGCACAGCATTGCCGCTCGCCGACATCGCGGAGTTCGTCGCGACGGTGCCCAAGCACGTTTGCGTGATCGTGGACGAGGCCTACTGCGAGTTCAACCTGCTCGACGACCCCGACGCGTCGGTCGAGCTGCTCGCGCACCACCCCAACCTTGTCCTGCTGCGTACCTTCTCCAAGGTCTACGGTCTTTGCGGGCTGCGCGTCGGCTTTGCCCTGTGTGGTTCGGAGGACCTGCCACGCGCAGTGGACCAGGTCCGACAGCCCTTCTTCTGTAACGCCGTCGCGCAGGTCGCGGCAGTCGAGGCGCTCTCCTACCAAGACGCTGTGATCGAGCGGGTCACACGTACGATCGCCGAGCGCATCTCGGTCGATGAGCCGCTACGGGCGCTCGGTATCGTGCCGGCCGACTCCCAAGCCAACTTCTGCTGGTTCGATCTTCCGCGGGCGGATTCCGAGCAGCCCGAAGCACGCGAGGCTGAGGTCATGCGAGGGCTCGCCGAGCGCGGCGTGCTCGTACGTGGGGGAGGGGCGCTCGGCAGGGATGGCGCGTTGCGAGTCACCTACGGCACGCCTGAGGAAAACGCGATCTTCCTCGATGCGCTCGGCGAAGTCCTATAGGACCACACCGCCCGTGGCGGCATGAAAAGTCGGAGACGGTCAACATCCACCGCTGGACTGGCGGTCGAGCGTCTGCTACAAAGCTTCTAGACGATCATGCGTGCGACCGACTCGACATCCGCCTCCGCGCCCGCGCAAGCGAGTGCCTGCGTGTCCTATCGGTCGTTTCGCTGCGCCTGGCGATTTAGCTAGGCGCTTCGGCCTTGCCTCCGTCCGTGAGCGGAGGGCGACAGGCCGCATCGGATCCCTCAGAGGATCGAGCGCCGTGCACCGGGCTCATGCCTATCGCGACTCGCCTTGGCGACGCGGTGCTCACGGAGGGACGAGCACCCAAAGCCAACCCGTACTTGAAAGGATGAACGAATGATGATCGTCATGAAGGAGACCGCGACCGAGGATGAGATCGGCTCGGTCGTTGAGAAGATCGAGCGAGCCGGCGCGCTCGCTCACCGTAGCCAGGGTGCGCGCGTGACCATAATCGGCGCGATCGGCGATGTCGAGCAAGACGCCAGCGTCGAGGGGCTCGGTCTAGAGGGACAGCCCGGAGTGGATCGCGTCGTCCCGATTCTCAAGCCATACAAGCTCGCCTCGGCACAGATACGCCACGGCGAGCGCACCGTGCTCGACATCGAAGGACGCAAGATTGGCGGGGAGCACTTCGCCCTGATCGCCGGTCCCTGCACGATCGAGACGCGCGAGCAGACGCTGACGACGGCCGAAGTCGTCAAGGACGCCGGCGCTGCCTTGTTCCGTGGAGGCGCCTACAAGCCACGCACCTCGCCCTACGCTTTCCAAGGGCTCGGCCAGGAGGGTCTGCGGCTGCTCGCCGAGGCCAAGGAGCAAAGCGGGCTTCCGATCGTCACCGAGCTGATGGACATGCGCGACCTGGAGCCGGTGCTCGAGGTGGCCGATGTCGTGCAGATAGGCGCGCGCAACATGCAGAACTACCCGCTGCTGGCCGAGGTGGGACGTTCCGGGCGCCCGGCGCTGCTCAAGCGCGGGCTCTCCTCGACGCTTGACGAGCTGCTGATGGCCGCCGAGTACATCCTCAAGGAGGGCAACCCCAACGTGATGTTGTGCGAGCGAGGAATCCGCACGTTCGAGACCGCCTACCGCTTCACGCTCGATTTGATGGCGGTTCCGGTGCTCAAGGAACTCTCACACCTGCCGGTGATCGTCGATCCAAGCCATGCGGCGGGCAGGCGTGACCTGGTGCTGCCGCTGTCGCTGGCGGCCGCTGCCGCCGGGGCCGATGGAATCATCGTCGAGGTGCACCCGAACCCGGACGAGGCCATCTGCGACGGGCCGCAGGCGCTGATCGCGGATGAGTTCGCCGACTACGCAGCGGCCGTGCAGAGCGCCGCGGCGCTTGCGGGGAAGGCGTTCACGACAGCTTGAGGGTTGCTCGGCAAATATGAAGGTGGCGGTGCTAGGGGTTGGGCTGATCGGGGGCTCTATCGGTCTGGCCGCGCGCCGTCGCACGGGCGCACACGTTGTCGGCTACGACCGCGAGGCGAGCGCATTGTCGAGCGCCGTCGAGCTTGGCGCGATCGACGAACCGGCGTTTGCCGTCTCGGATGCCGTGCGCGAGGCTGACGTGGTGTTCATCGCCACCCCGGTAGGTATGGCGACGGATACGGCCCTGCTCGCCCTCGAGGCCGCCGGCTCGGAGTGCGTGCTCAGCGATGTGGGCTCGACCAAGCGTGCGATCGTAGGTGCAATATCCGATCCACGCTTCGTCGGGGGCCACCCGTTGGCCGGAGCGGAGACAGCCGGAGTGGCCAGCGCCCGCGAGGATCTGTTCGAGGGCGCCACCTGGTATCTCACGCCCGCGGCCGGAGCGGCATGGTCCGCCGCCGGAGCCGGCTCGCCCAGTGCCGGGAGCAAAGAGACAGGTGAGGGCGCGGGAGCTGCTGAGGCTCCCATCGACGCCGCGCCCTGGGCGGTAGAGCGGCTGCGCGGGTTCATCGAACGCATCGGCGGTCAGCCGGCGGCAATTGCTCCCGATGCCCACGATCGTCTGATGGCGAGCGTTTCGCACCTGCCGCATGTGCTTGCCAATGTGCTTGTCGGACAGGCCGTGCGGTCTATCGAGTCTGACGAAACGCCGCTCGATCCCGATGCTCCTCTTGGCGCGGGTCCGAGCTTCCGCGATGGCACACGCGTGGCTGGCGCCAACACCGCGATTTGGACCGACATATACCTTTCAAACCGCGACTTGCTGGTCGAGACGCTCGACGGGGCAATCCGCGATTTGAGTGCTGTGCGCGACGCGCTGCGCACCGGCGACGCACGGCGCCTTGCGGACTGGAACGAACAGGCACGCGCGGAGCTGGCAAGGCTGCGTCAAGCAGGACTCGTCTCAGGCTCGTAGGCTGGGCTGCGATGGATGTGCGCTTCGAGCCCTCTGCAGGGCTGCACGGTGAGCTCAGGGCTCCCGCTGACAAGTCGATATCTCATCGCGCCGCGCTGCTGGGCGCGATGGCCTCCGAGCCGACCCGGATCGAGAACTACCTGCACGCAGCGGATACCGATTCGACGCTCGCGGCCGTACGAGCGCTGGGCGCCCTGGTGGAGGAGCGCGACGGGGTGATCACCGTACGTGGCACGGGCCTGCGCGAGGCGCGCCTGCTCGCCGAGACGATCGACGTCGGTAACGCCGGTACGCTGCTGCGTCTGTTGCCGGGCTGGCTGGCGGCACAGGAGGGGCGCTCGTTCACGCTCGACGGCGATGAGTCGATCCGCCGTCGCCCGGTCGATCGCGTGGCCGAGCCGCTGCGGTTCATGGGCGCCTCGATCGACGCGTACGAGGGACGCTTTGCGCCGTTCACGATTCACGGTGCGCGCTTGCGCTCGATCGCCTATGAGCTGCCGGTCGCCTCGGCCCAGATCAAGTCGTGTGTGCTCTTGGCGGCTCTGGCGGCCGATGGCGCCACGACTGTAGGTGAGCCTTCACGTAGTCGCGATCACACCGAGCGCATGCTGCTCCGTGCTGGAGTCAACATCCACCGTAACGGCAAGCACGTGACGGTTGTGAACGCTGACGAGCTTGTGCTCGATCGGGTGATGGTGCCGGGCGATCCGAGCTCGGCCGCGTTTGCGATCGCGGCGGGTGTGCTCGTTCCAGGCTCGCGCTTGCTCGTACGCGACGTCGGCGCCAACTGGACGCGCACAGGATTTTTGCGGATCGTGCAGCGCATGCGCGGGATCGTGCTCGGCGACCTCGAGGATGAAAGCGGCGAGCTGATCGCAGAGGAGCCGATCTGCGATCTCGACGTGGCTCATGGGGCGCTCGAGGGCACGTTTGTCGAACCGGATGAGATTCCGCTGGCGATAGACGAGCTGCCGCTGGTCGCGTTGCTGGGCTGCTTCGCCGAAGGGGAAACGGTCGTGCGCGGCGCCCAGGAGCTGCGGCTGAAGGAGTCGGATCGCATCGCGACCGTGGTCGAGGGCTTGCGCGGGCTCGGCGCCGAGATCGACGCGCTGGAGGACGGCTTTGCCGTGACGGGCACGGGCGGCCTGCGTGGCGGAGCGATCGACGCCGCCGGCGATCATCGCCTGGCGATGATGGGCGCGGTTGCGGGCTTGGCCTCGCGAGAGGGAGTCACGGTGCTCGGGATGGAGGCAGCAGCGGTCTCCTATCCGGGTTTTGTGCAGGACATCAGGGCGCTCGCTTGAGCCAATTCGCCATGTCATCGCGCGTAAGCATGCTCACGTAGCAGTACGCGCCGAACCGAGACTGTCCGTCGTGCATGGTCGATAGTGAAGATCACACGCCAATTGCCGACGCGAAGCCTGCTCTCGGGTCGGTTGGTGAGCCGGCGAATATTCGCTTGCTCGGGGTTTGCCGCCAGGTTCTCGATTGAGCTCAGCACGCGGTCGCGCACCTGTCGATCCAGGCGCTCGAGGTCGCGGTCGGCACGCCTTTCGATCTCGATCGACCAGGGCTCGACGTTCACGGCTGTCGGTACTTGCGCTGGACCTCCTCGAAAGATATCGCCGGTATACCGGCCGCCTCGTCTGCTTCGACCTCTGCGAGCGCCGTTTCATCGTCTGCTGTGAAGGGCTCGTCGTCTTCCGGCGCGTCAGCGATCGCTCGCAGGAGCGGATCGGCGTTGCGCCTGTCGATCAAACGCAGCGTCGCGGCGGCCTCGGCCTCGGAGAATTCGTCGATCAGCTGGTGTAGGCGTTCCTTGGTGGTCACGGTTGGAATTGTAAGAGTCATCACTCTCTATTCCGCCCAGATGCTTGGTATGGGACAACCCTTGCAAGGACTGTTTGACTCGCGTGGCTATTGTCCGCCCCGTGCTGATCGCGATTGACGGCCCTGCGGGCGCCGGCAAGTCCACGGTCGCGCGTGCGCTTGCGCGGCGGCTGGGCTTCACCTATCTCAACAGCGGTGCCATGTACCGCTGCATTGGCCTGCTCGCGCTTGATTCGGCGGATCGTGAGCCGGCGTCGCTCGCACGCTCGGCACGCATCGAGTTTGTTGCGAACGATGACCGCAACAGGGGTTCTTCGACGGACGCAGGGAGAGTGCTGCTCAACGGGCGTGACGTCAGCGATGCGATCCGCACACAAAAGGCATCAGAGGCGGCCTCTCGAATTGCCGCCGATCCGGGAGTGCGCGACGCGCTCGTGGCCAAGCAGCGCGAGCTGATCTCGAGCGGCGACTGGGTTGCAGAGGGGCGCGACATAGGCGCCGTCGTGGCGCCCGAGGCGGAGCTGAAGATCTACCTGACTGCAGATCCGGCGGAGCGCGCTCGCCGCAGGGCAGTGGAGTTGGGTGGCGATCAGGCGACCGTGATGGCCGAGCAGACGCTGCGCGACGCGCGCGACTCCGGGCGTGCTCACAGTCCACTGGAAGCGGTGCCTGACGCCATCGTCCTCGACACGACTGGCATGAGCTTTGATCAGGTGGTAGAGCACATCGCAGGGCTCCTGGACCCGACGCTCGGGCGCGACGAGCAACGACGTTCCGGGTTCTAGGCCGAGTGCACGATCTCAGGCCCAAAGCGCGACGCTCACGCCCAAACAGCAGGGCTTGATCTGGTGCAAAAGCAGCTTTCCAAGACCTTGGCCGCCCCAGGCTTGCACCCCGGTCATACTCACCTGATGCAGAAGGTGGCGATAGTCGGGTACCCAAACGTGGGCAAGTCCTCGCTCGTCAACCGCTTGGCGGGCTCGCGCGAGGCGGTCGTGCACGAGCGGGCGGGGATCACACGCGATCGAAACGAGATCGAGTGCGAGTGGGGTGGACGCGTTTTCACACTGATCGACACGGGCGGTGTGGATTTCCAGGACGAGGACCCACTGTCGGGTTCGATTCGCGAGCAGGCACGGGCCGGACTCGCCGACGCAGAGGTTGCTGTGCTCGTCGTGGACGCCAAGGCCGGCACCCGTCCGGGCGATGAGGAGATGGCTGAACTCTTGCGCCGCACGCCTCTGCCGAGCATCGTCGCTGCCAATAAGTGCGACGGGGTATCGGACCTGCCGCTGGCCGCTGACTTTCATCGTCTCGGTCTCGGCGAGCCACTGGCTGTCTCTGCCGCCCAAGGGCTGGGTACTGGAGATCTGCTCGACCGGATCGTGGAGCTGCTCCCACCCGCGGTGCAGGACGAAGAGGATGAGGAGGAGATCCGCCTCGCGCTGATCGGGCGCCCGAACGTGGGCAAGTCCTCGCTTGTCAATCGTTTCCTCGGCGAAGAGCGTGTGATCGTCTCTGAGATAGCGGGCACCACGCGCGATGCGATCGACACGCCCCTGACGGTGGAGAGCCCAGATGGCGCGGATCCCCGGCGACTGATCCTGATCGACACCGCCGGCATGCGCCGCCAGTCCAAGGTGGAGGACTCGGTCGAGTACTACACGACGCTGCGCTCCCAGCGCGCCGCCGAGCGCGCGGATGTCGCGCTCGTCGTATGCGACGCCAGCGACGGTGTCACCGCTCAGGATCTGCGTGTCGCCGAGCTCGCGATGAAGGCCGGGTGTGCCACGGCGATCGTGCTCAACAAGTGGGATCTCCACGAAGGCACCGAGCAGGACCTCGATCACGAGCGTGCTCGCGTTGCCGCAAAGCTGCGTCTGCGCCCGCGTGTGCTCACTGCGAGCGCCAAGACCGGCCGCAATGTCTCACGCCTGATAGCCGAGACGCTTGCGCTCGGCGATCGCCGCCGTGGGCGGATCCCCACGCCTGAGCTGAACCGTTTCCTTGCCGAGGCCGTCCAGGCGCGCCAACCGCCTGTCGGCACTCGCCGCGGCTCAGGCCAGCATCGGCTGAAGCTGATCTACATGACCCAGATCGATGAGGCCCCGCCGCGCTTTGCGATCCAAGTCAACTCGCGCGCACGGGTCACGCGCGACTACGCATACTTCATCGAGAACCGTCTACGCGCCCGCTACGGGATGGACGGTGTGCCGTTGATCATCGACTTTGTCGAGCGCGGCACCCGCACCCGCACGCAAGCCGCATAGACTGCTGTCCACTTTTCAAGCGACGCACGGAGCCGATTCCCAGACATGAGCCAACATTCCGACACAGAGTTCCTGTTCACCTCCGAGTCGGTCACGGAGGGCCACCCCGACAAGATCGCCGACCAGATCTCAGACGGCGTGCTCGACGCGGTGCTTCGCGACGACCCCTACGGCCGTGTCGCCTGCGAGACGCTCGTGAACACCGGCCTGATCGTCGTCTCCGGCGAGATCTCCACCGACACCTATGTCGACATCCAGGAAATCGCGCGTGAGACGGTACGCAAGATCGGCTACGACAATGCTGCCTACGGCTTCGACTGCGACACCTGCGCGGTCATCAACGCGATCGACAAGCAATCGCCGGACATCGCCCAAGGCGTTGACGCGGCCTATGAGACGCGTCACGACCCGGCTGACGAGGACGAGCTCGATATCGCCGGCGCGGGCGACCAGGGCATGATGTTCGGCTACGCATCGAACGAGACCGAGGAGCTGATGCCGCTGCCGATCGCGCTGGCCCACAAGCTCTCCAAGCGCTTGGCTGAGGTGCGCAAGGGCGATGTGCTCCCCTATTTGCGCCCTGACGGAAAGACTCAGGTCACCGTGCGCTACAAGGATGGGCGGCCTGTGGAGATCGAAAAGATCCTGATCTCCACTCAACACGCGGACGGCATCGACTCCGAGACGCTGATCAAGCCCGACTTGCTCGAGCACGTGCTGCGTCCTGTGCTGCCGGCTGAGCTGTACGACGAGAAGAAGCTGGCCAAGAACTTCCTCGTCAATCCGACCGGCCGGTTCGTGATCGGCGGCCCGATGGGAGATTGCGGGTTGACTGGGCGCAAGATCATCGTCGACACCTACGGCGGCATGGCACGCCACGGTGGCGGCGCCTTCTCCGGCAAGGACCCCTCCAAGGTCGACAGATCCGCCGCATACGCCGCTCGGTGGGTCGCCAAGAACATCGTCGCGGCGGGCCTGGCCGACCGCGCAGAGGTGCAAGTCGCATACGCGATCGGTGTCGCGCGCCCGGTGTCGGTGATGGTCGAGACGTTCGGAACCGAGAAGATCGGACGTGGGCAGATCGCAAAGCTGGTCGATGAGCACTTCGACCTGCGTCCTGGCGCGTTTCGCGAGGAGCTCAAACTGCATCGCCCGATCTACCAGAAGACCGCCGCTTACGGTCACTTCGGCCGCGACGACCACGATTTCACGTGGGAGAAGACCGACAAGGCCGAGGCTTTGCGTGCGGCGGCCGGGCTCGCGGGGGCGGGCGCAAGCGTCTGAGAAGGAGGTCTCTGGGCGGCGCCATACTGCATCCTCCCTCCCTTGTGTGCCGGCCGATTGGCGTCCCGTCGATCGCCAATCGGTACCCGGCGGTCGCTGCGTCCCTGTCTGGCTTGCCCCAGAGACCTCCTGGCCGCGGGATGGATCGCGTAGTCCGGCGCCGTCTTTAGTGTGGGTATGTGTCAGCGATAGCCCAGGTCGAGCCAATGACGACGGGCCGCGCGCTGCGTGGGCCGTTCGACTACTTCTTGCCGCCGGAGCTGCGCGCCGAGGTGACCGTCGGCTCGATGCTCGTAGTGCCGTTCGGGCGACGCAAGATTCTGGGCGTTGTCACAGCTCTTTCAGAACACAGTGAGGTCTCTGAGGAGAAGCTGTTGGAGCCGCTACGCGCACTCGAGCTCGGCGTCCCGATCGACCTTGTCGCACTCGCCGAGTGGCTGGCTGAGGAGTACTGCTCAACGCTCGCCCGGGCGCTTGCGCTGGTGCTGCCACCCGCGGCCACGCGCCGGCTGAGCGGACGAAAACGTCGCATTCGACCCGCGCTGCCCAAACACATCCAGCTCGGCGCGCGCACCGCCGGGCCGCCTACGCTCACGGCCGAGCAGTCAGTGGCGCTGAGCAATCTCATCCTGGCGCTGCGCAGCGGCCGTTCGCAGACGCGCCTGCTTGCCGGCATCACCGGCTCGGGCAAGACTGAGGTGTATCTGCGCACCTGCGCCGAGACACTCGAGCAGGGGCGCGGGGCCATTGTGCTGGTCCCCGAGATCGCGCTCACCACCCAGATCGTCGGGCGCTTCGTGGAGCGCTTCGGCGACACCGTGGCCGTTTTGCACTCGCGCCTGACGGTGGCTCAGCGCCGCGAGGAGTGGCGGCGCTTGCGCGTAGGTGAGGCCCGCATATGCGTGGGGCCACGCTCGGCCGTCTTCGCGCCGATCGAGCGGCTCGGGCTGATCGTGGTCGACGAGGAGCACGACTCCTCCTATAAGCACGAGGGTGACCCGCGCTATGACGCGCGTGCCGTCGCAGCGCGGCGTGTGAGCGATTGCGGCGCACTGTTGCTGCTCGGTAGCGCCACCCCGCGTCCGGAGAGCATGCAACATCCCACAACTGCGATACGACTCTCTCGCCGGGTCGATGGCCGGCCGCTACCGCAGGTCACGGTGCTGGATATGCGCAACCAGCTACCCGGCCTGCACCCGCTCACGGCCGAGGCGTTGAGGCAGGCGCGCGCGGCGCGGGGCAAGGCGATCGTGTTGCTCAACCGTCGCGGCTGGTCGAACTTCCTCAGCTGTCGTGAGTGTGGGCGGGTTTGGGGCTGTCCCGAGTGCGATGTCGCGCTAGTGCTCCACCGTGCCAGCGGGATCGTGGCTTGTCACCACTGTGGCCACCAAGAGCAGGCCCCCCAACGCTGCACGTGCGGCTCGATGTCGGTCGCTCGCCACGGCGCCGGTACCGAGCGCCTCCAGCACGAGCTCGCCGCCACGCTCGACGACGGCGATTTTCCCGTCTTTCGCCTGGATGCGGACACGATCGGTGGTGTGAGCGCCGCCGCTGCCGCCACGGCTGGTGGGGTGGGTGAAGCGCTGGAGCGCAGCGGGGTCGGCGATCTGCTGCGTCGCTTCGAGGCTGCGCCCGCCGGTGTGTTGATCGGCACGCAGATGGTCGCCAAGGGCCACGACTTCGCCGATGTCACGCTCGGTGTCGTGCTGGACGCGGATGCAACTTTGCGCTTCCCCGATTTCCGTGCTGAGGAGCGGACTTTCGCGCTCGTCACCCAGCTTGCGGGCCGTGTTGGGCGCGGCAACGACGGCCACGTGCTCGTACAGAGCATCGCTCCCGACGCTCGCTCGATCGTGCATGCAGCCGCACACGACAGCGACGGTTTCCTGGCTGGCGAGTTGGAGCGCCGCCGTATGCTTGATTATCCGCCCTTCTCGAGCTTGATCCGCGTAGTCTGCTCGGCCGAGCACGCCGCACAGGCACATGCCGCGGCTGAGTCTCTGCGCGAGCGGCTGGCTGGCTGCGGCGGCAGCATCCTCGGTCCCGCGAGCCTATTTCGCCTCCGCGGGCGAGAGCGTCAGGTGCTGGTTGTCAAGGCGCCGCCTGAGCGGCGCTCGCAGGCGATCGGTCTGATTGGCGCCGCGGTTCGGCAAACGGCCGAATCACGCGTTCACAGTGGCGTCAATTTCAGCGTCGACGTAGACCCCCAGTAGTAAGGCGACCCGTCGATCCAGCTTTCGCGGCCTCTCCCTAGACTTGAGACGATGAGCGACGAAGAGGTGATGGACTCAGAGGTCACCCTCACGGGCACAAGTGAGCCCGAGGAGGGCGCCTCTACGGTAGCCGAGCTCGACCCGGAGACCAGAGCGCGCCGCGACGCGGCCCTGCGCCGCGTACGCAAGTTCGGCGACCCCGTGCTGCGCGCCACAGCTCTGCCGGTCGATCGCTTCGACGAGTCGCTGGCGAGCGAGGTCGAATACATGGGGGAGCTGATGCACGACGCGCTTGGCATCGGCCTCGCAGCGACCCAGCTCGGTGTGCTCCATCGCGTGCTTGTCTACCGCGCCTACAGCGACGACCCGCTGACGGTGCTGGTCAACCCCGTGATCGAGTGGGCCGCCGAGGAGCTCGAGACGCTCGAGGAGGGCTGCCTCAGCCTGCCGGGCGTGCACGTCGAGGTCGAACGCCCCGCACAGGTGCGTGTGCGCGCTCGCGACGTCACCGGCATGGAGTTGGTCGTCGAGGCGGAGGGGCTCGAGGCACGCGTCATCCAGCACGAGATCGACCATCTCGACGGCATCCTGATCCTCGACCGGATACCGCGTGAGCTGCGCAAGCAGACGATGCGCGAAATGCGCGAGGCAGTCGCCGCCGCGAGCGCGGTGTAGACGCCTTTAGATGCGTACGGTCTTCCTGGGCACATCCGAGTTCGCCGCGGCCTTGCTGACACGCCTGGTGGGGGAACGTGGGCAATCCGACAGCTACGCCCCAACGCTTGTGCTCACGCGCCCAGATCGCCCGGCGGGACGGGGTCGCAAGCTCGCTTCGCCGCCGGTCGCCGAGACGGCTCGCGCGCTCGACTTGGAGTTGGCCCAACCCGAGAGCGTCAACGACTCTGCCACAAGCGAGTTGATTGCCGGCTTTGCGCCAGATGTCGTGATCGTGTGCGCGTTCGGCTCGCTCGTCAAGGAGCCGCTGCTGTCCGACTACGAGATGCTCAACGTGCACCCATCACTATTGCCCCGCTGGCGTGGCGCCGCCCCGATCGAGCGGGCGATCATGGCCGGCGACGAGCGCACCGGCGTCTCGATCATGCGTCTCACCGCCGGTCTGGACAGTGGCCCGGTGTGCCTTTCGGCAAGCGAGCCCATATACGTCGATGACACCTTCGGTTCGCTGGCCGGCCGGCTCGAGCGGGCCGGTGGCGATCTGCTGCTCGACGCCCTCGGGGCGCTGGATCGTGGCGAGGCGCTGGCGTTCGCCGAGCAGGATGAGGACACGGTCACATACGCCGAGAAGATTGGACCCGCAGAGCGCTTGCTGGACCCGAGGCATCCGGCTGTCGAGCTGGAGCGCGCGGTACGGGCGTTGAGCCCACACATTGGCGCGCGTGTCGAATTGTCCGACAGCAGCCTGTTGGGGGTGCAGCGAGCTGCGATGGCGAGACCGACGGTCACGGACGCCATCGTGGGCGTACACGCCCACGATGGCCGACTATTGCTGGATTGCGTGGAAGGTCAACTCGAGCTACTCGAGGTCCAGCCTCCGGGAAAGCGCCCGATGGCGGCCGATGCTTTCCTGCGCGGGCATGGCCTGCCATCGCTGTGAGCAAGCGCACTCAGGAAAGGCCGGAGCCGACCGGTCCGACTGGTCCTACCGGCGGTAGCCGTGGCAAGCCAGGCGGCGGTCCAGCGCGCCAGCGACGCGCAAGCGCCCCAATAGCGCCTGCACGGCGCTGTGCCTATACCGTGCTGCGTCGTGTATTCGAGCAGGGCGCATACGCCGATCGCGCGCTGCAAGCCGAGGCTGTCGAGCTCGACGCGCGCGACCGTGCGCTCACCATGCGCCTTGCCTACGGTGCGATCCAACGCAGGGCGACGCTCGACCACGTGCTCGAACGTCTCGCCGGTCGCTCAACCGTGCGGCTCGATGCCCCGGTCCTTGCGGCACTGCGTCTCGGCCTATATGAGCTGTTGTATCTCGACGGTGCGCCCGACCATGCCGTCGTCGCCGACTGCGTCGAGCTTGCAAAGACGGCCCGAGGCTCCGCTCACAACCTCGTCAATGCCGTGCTGCGTCGGGCGACGCGCGAGGGAGCCGCGGCGCTGATCGGCGCCCTGCGCGAGGACACGCCCGAGCAGGCGGCAATCCTCCATTCCCATCCACAATGGCTTGCGCGTCTCTGGTGGGATTATCTGGGGTCGGGGGATGCCTGTGCGCTGATGGCCGCTGACAACGAGCCAGGCGAGCTGGCGCTTCGCGTCAACACACTGTGCGCGACTCCTGCCGTCGTCGCAGCTGAGCTGGGCGCGCACACGCATACCGATCCTGAGTTGCCCGAGGCGCTCGTGCTCGACGGCCCGCTTGACCTGCACGGCTCCGATCTGTGGGAGTCGGGCGCGCTCCTTGCCCAGTCTCGCGCGGCGATGCTGGTCGCACGGGCGCTTGATCCTCAGCAGGGCGAGCGGGTGCTCGACCTGTGCGCTGCGCCAGGGGGCAAGAGCACTCATATCGCTGCCCTGATGGGGGATGAAGGCGAAATAGTGGCAGTCGAGCGCAACCGTGCGCGGGGTGCCGAGCTGGTTGCTACGGCGCGACGCCTGAAGGCCCACAGTATTCGCGTCGAGCTGGCGGACGCCGCAGCGGTGCGCCCCGAGGGGCCAGTTTACGATCGTGTTCTCATCGATCCGCCATGTTCAGGTCTGGGCACGCTCCAAGCTCGACCCGACCTGCGCTGGCGCGTGGCCGCCAAGGACATCGAGGAGTTGGTCAAGACCCAGATGACGATCCTCACGGCGGGTGCCCAAGCGCTCCGTCCGGGCGGCGTGCTGGTCTATTCCACCTGCACGATCTCCCCGCAAGAGAACGAGCAACTGATCGAACGGTTCCTCGATCGTAACTCGGACTTCGCGCTCGATGACCTCAGCCACGAACGGCAATCCCACCTCCACCCAAGCATGCCAAAGGCCCTTCTGACGATGCCGCACCGGGACCACACAGCCGGTTTCTTCATCGCGCGGATGCGGCGAGTAGGCGAGCCCTCCACGGGTACTCTCTGATGAGAATGGACGACGCTCAGCCTCAAGCGAAGAAAGATCCGGTGGATCTCGGACCGTTGTGCCCGAACTGTAGCGAGCCGTGGCTGCGCCCCACGAACCTTCCGGGCAGGTACCGCTGCGTCTACTGTCTGCATCGTTTCGAGCTGTCCTCGGTATGTCCCAACTGCGGCGAGCACTCGACGATCGTGCGCATGTCATCGACAGCGATTCTGAAGTGCAACAACTGCGGTGACAGCATGTTGATGGCCATATGAGCACGAGGAGCTGCGCCAGGCGGCCGGTTCGTCCGGGGGGACGTGTGTGAGAATCCGGGCGTGAGCACAGCGGACACCCTGCGCGCAGTACGAGTTGCGCCCTCGATCCTCTCCGCGGATTTCGGGGCGCTGCGGGCGCAGGTGGGGGAGGTGCTGAGCGCCGGTGCGCGGGTCGTCCACGTCGACGTGATGGATGGACACTTCGTGCCGGCGATCACGCTTGGGCCACTGATCGTCTCCTCGCTGCGCGAGCAGCTGGAGGAGGTTGGGGGCGTCCTTGACGTGCACCTGATGATCGAGCGTCCCGAGCGCCAGGTCGCGGAGTTCGTGCGCGCCGGCGCCCATTCGATCACTTTCCACGCAGAGGCCACGCCGCACGTCGCCTACGCCGCGAGTCTCGTTCGTGACAGCGGCGCCTGTGTCGGCATCGCGATCAACCCCGCCACCCCAGTGGGAGCGCTGGCGGAGATGGCGCACGCGATCGATCTCGCGTTGTGCATGACGATCAATCCCGGCTGGGCGGGCCAGCAGTTGATCGAGCACACGCTGGAGAAGGCAATGCGCTTGCGTCACGTCCTTGGCGAAAGTGTCGCCCTGGAGGTGGACGGCGGCGTGGACCCGAGCACCGCGCCTCGCTGTCGCGCGGCGGGGGCGAACCTATTCGTCGCCGGCTCGGCGATCTTCGGTGAGCCCGATCCTGCTGCTGCCTATCGCGCGATCGTCGAGGCTTGCGGCGCGGAGTGAGATGTATCGGTTCCGCGCCGGTACACAACCCCCAGCATCAAGGCAAGCAGGCTGGTAGCGCCGAGGTACCCGATCTCGGTGCGCAACAGTTCTTCTGAGACGAGCGGGACAAGCATCCAGGCGACGAACACAACGGCTGCCATGATCCAGCAGACGGCGGCGGTGCGCGCCTGGTTGCGAGCGAGAGCCGCCTGGTTCAGAGCTCCGGATGTCAGGTGCATGCCCATACCAAGCCCGATCAGCGCGAGCCCGACGCGGCCGTATTCGAAGCTTTGGCCAAACAGTGTTTTCATCACCGGTGGTCCGATGGCCAGCAAGCCGAGTGCCGTCGCCAGCGCGAACGCGGCGATCGCGAGCACCGTCACGCGGATCGCCTTGGCAAAGGCTTCGTGGCCCTCTGTTGCCTCCAGGCCTGTCAGGTGCGGTAGCAGCGAGGTCTGGATCGCCTGGAAGAGCTGAAGCGGCGCGCGCGCGATCAAAAGCACGTTGAACACAATCCCGGCAAGCGCCACGTTGGTCGAGGTGATGTCCACGGTCAAGACTGCCGCGTTGAGCAGCGTCTGCTCGGAGAGCATCACGCCGGAGACGGCAAAGGCAAACCCCGAGCCGTGTCGCAGCGACAGCTCGTCCGCCGCCACCGCCTCCTCGATGCCCATTGATGCAGGCCCACCCACCCCCGCCAAGGCGGCGTCCAACTCCTCGAGCTCCTCCATCTCCGGCTTGCCGCGAGCCTCGCCCGAGCGCCGCGCGAATGCCAGCGGCACGACGATCAGCGAGACGAACGGCGCCGCCGCGATCCCCAGGACGACTGCGGTCTGGCCGCTGGCGAGGCCTAGCGCCACCGCCAGAACGAAGCACAGGCGCGAGAGCGATTCGATCAGCACCAGGCCACCGAACAGCCCAAAATATTCGTGCCCCGCAAGCCAGCCCCGTGCGAAATAGCTGGCCGCGTATGCGAGCGTGCCGACCACCAGGACCCAGTACAGCGCCGCATAGTGGTCGAAGACGTCCTCGATCAACACTTCGTGCAACGCCAGCGCGAGGATCAGGAATACCAGTGCGAAGCCGGCCTGGATGGCGATTGGCACACGCACTGAATGCTGTTCGTGCCCGCGTGCGCGGCGGTCGGCGATCGTGCGAGAAAGCAGCTGTTCGATCGGCCGGTAGATGACCGAGATGATCACGAACATGATCGACCACAAGAGGTCCAGTCGCTTGGCCGACACTTCCCCGAGCACGTGACTCGCGATCGAGAAGTAGGCGAACGTCAGGATCCCGGTCGAGGCAATCCCTATCGACAGAATGCGCGCCCCACTGCCATATGAACGAGGCGACTTCTGATGTGCGCGCTCCGATTCGATCGCGGCCTGCTGGTCTGTCGTGGTGGATCGGCTCGTCATCGCAGCAGCCTCAGGCGCCGCCGTGGCCGCTCACCCGAGGCGCACAAGCAGCATCGTCCAGGGGAACGGCGAGCGTGCCTCGACGACATCCCCGTAGCGCGACAACAGTTGCACGAACGAGCGCTTGGACCAGTGGTTGAGATGTCCGGGAGTGTTGCCCAGCTGGGGCCAGTAGGCCCCGCGAGCCATGTTCAACATCCGCCAAAGCGGCTCGCGCGGCACCGAGACGAGCAGCCGGTGCTCGGCGCAGCGGGCCATCTCCGCAAGCGTGTGCTCGGGGTCGGGCACGTGCTCGAGCACCTCGATCGCGCAGGCAACGTCGAACTCGTCATCGGCGAACGGCAGGTTCTCGGCACGCATCACCCTGTACTCGAGGTTCGGCGCCTGGCGCTGTTGCCAGCCGGCCTGGATCGAAGGCTCCTCCAGGTCGATGCCGACGACCCGCGCTTGCACGAGCCGCTGCGCCCACTTGTGCACGAGCACGCCCTCTCCGCAGCCGACGTCCAGCAGCGAGGAGGGACTGGCGGCTGTGAACAGTTCATCCAGCGTGTGCTCGAAGCCGGCCATCATCCGCTGCACCAACGGATTGGTGGACCCGTACTTGTCGTAGGTGTTGCCGGTGACGACGCCATCCTTCGACACGGTCACGCCGCTGCTCACACCTCCACCGCCCTCTCCGATTCGCGCGCGCTCTGCGTGTGGCCATCGCCAAGCGGGCGCGCCTCCTCTTTGTCCACTCGCGCCGCGCCCGCTTCGTAGTGAGAGGGCTCCACACCGAGCCTGAGCTCGATCCTGCGCACCCGCTCGAATGTCTTCTGGGTCATCACACGTTGCGCGGCCAAAAGGTCGCCGATCACGCCGAGTGCCCACAGCACCACCGCCGCGATGAAAAGCACAGCGCCCAGGATCAAAGACTGCACGTGTCCCTTGCCGTTTCCTTCGGCGTAGGCGACGACGAAGCGAATCCACACCCCCAGAGCTGCCACCCCGATCAGCGCTGCCAGGCTCCAGAACACGCGCAACGGCTCGTATTGGGCGTAGATGCGAAAGATCGAGACCGAGTTGCGCCGCACATAAGCGCCCATCGAGGGAAATAGGCGTGACTCGCGCGTCTTCGGGTTGGTTCTGATCGGTACGTGATCGATCGCGACCAGCTGCTTGCCGGCTTGGATGATCGTCTCCAGGGTGTAGGTGAATTTCGAGACCACCAGCATCTGGATGGCGGCCTCGCGGTTGTAGGCCCTGAAACCCGAGGTCGTGTCCGGGACCGAGGTAGAGGAAGCCTGGCGCACGACCCACGAGCCAAGGCGCTGCAAGACCTTCTTCAACGCCGAGAAGTGCTCGATGTTGCTCACCTCGCGGTCGCCGACGACCATATCGGCACGACCCGCGAGGATCGGCCCGACCAGCTTGACGATGTCCCCGCCGTAGTACTGGTTGTCGGCGTCGGTGTTCACCACGACGTCCGCCCCAAGCTTCAAGCAAGCATCCAGCCCAGCCTGGAAGCCGGCAGCCAACCCCTTGTTGTTGGTGAGGCGCACCACGTGGTCCACGCCATGCGCACGAGCAACGCCGATCGTCTCATCAGTCGAGCCGTCGTCGACGATCAGCCACTCGACGACATCGAAGCCGGCGACCTCGCGCGGCAGGTCGGCAAGCGTCGCGGGCAGCTGCTCCGCCTCGTTGAAACAAGGGATCTGGATGATGAGCTTCACCGGCCAAAGCCTAGTTCGCCGTGCGCCCCTCGATCGGGGGCGAGCACAGGGTTGGGGGTGCGGAGCTTCACCGGCCAAAGCCTATCCCGTCGGGCCGGCGTGTCTGGGAGTGTGCACCGAAGTTCCCGCCGGCGCGTGCTCGAGTCGCTTGGGAGAGTCGTGGCCGGGTTGGTGCGGGCGGACACGCAGATAGGCTCTACGACCGGATGGCAAGCGCGACGCTGACACGGCCCGAGCCGGGCGATGAGAGTGGCTCGCTGCATTGGCTGCGCGCGGTGTCGGCCTCGGCGTGGGCGAAGCTCGCCCTCGCCCTGATGTGCGTGCTGGCGCTCGTCGGCTACTTCGCCTTCCCCACGTATCCCACATACGACTCTTTCTACGCGCTTTTGTGGGGGCGGGACCTGCTGCACCTGCACATGCCCGACTTCAGCGTCTACCGTGGACCGACCGAGCACCCGCTTGCGATCGCCTTCGGGGCGCTCTGCTCGATCGTCGGCCAAAGCGGCGCGCGGCTGGTGGTGCTCGGCTCGATCGTCTCCTTCGTCGCGCTGGTCGCCGGCCTCTACCGGCTGGGCAGGCTCTGCTTCGGCCCGATTGTCGGTGCCTTCGCCGGGCTGCTCGTGCTCAGTCGCTTCTTCATCGAGAACCTCGCCGCCCAGGGCTACCTCGACATCAGCTATGTCGCGCTGGTCGTATGGGCGACGGCGCTCGAGATAGAGCGTCCCCGGCGCGGGCCACTCGTGTTCCTGCTGCTCGGAGCTGCCGGGCTACTGCGTCCCGATGCTTGGGTACTGAGCGGCGTCTATTGGCTGTGGTGCGCCTACCCGGCTGACACTCCTACGCGCCTACGCTATCTGGCGTTGGCGGCGATCGCGCCGCTGTTGTGGATCGGCGTCGATGCTGTGGTCACGGGTGACCCGCTCTATTCGCTTCACTCCACCTCAGGGCTCGCCTCCGAACTGGAACGTACCCAGGGCTTCTCGAGCGTGCTCTCCTCGACCTGGAATTATGCGGTGCGGATCGACAAGCTGCCGGTGGTGCTCGGCAGCATTGCCGGCGCGCTGATCGCGATCTGGCTGACCCCGCGACGCGTGCTCGTGCCATTGGTCGTGCTCGCGACCTTGTTGTTCGTGTTCGTCGCCGAGGGCGCGGTGGGCGCGTCGGTGGTCGATCGCTACATGATCGGCTCCTCGGTCCTGATGCTCGTCTTCTGCGCGGTCGCGCTCGGCGGTTGGTCGATGCTCGAGCCCCGGACGGCGCTGAGGCGCCTGTGGGTGGTGGCCGCTGCGCTGCTTGTGCTCTACGGCGCCGCGTCTGCCGCGAACACGCTCAGCCTCTCGAGCCTGCGCACGACGCTCGCCGATCACGAGAACTTCCATGAGGGGCTCGCAAGCGCTCTCCACAGTCCGGCGGTTGCGGCCAAGCTGAAAAGCTGTCCTTTGCTGTCGTTGCCGAACAACAAGCTGATCCCAGACGCTCGCTGGATACTGGGTAGCACGGGCCAGCATGACATCGTTGCCCGCTCGGAGGCCGGCGCGGACGCCCTCAAGGGCTCCTATCAGCTCGAAGACCGATTGCGTCGTGGCAGCGTGGCTGTCTACCCGCTCAGTGAAGCGGTATTCGTCGATGCGATCGTGGACGTCGGCGACGATCCGCGCAATCAGGTGCCCCCACCGGGCTACAAACGCTTGTACACGAGTCGCTACTACGCCGTGTATGCCAACTGCTGAGCACAGCGCACATGCGCCCGGCTGAGTCGGACAGCAGCACGAGCTGCGTTCGCAGCCCCAATGTGCATGAGTCGCGCGATTCGCGGGATGAAAAGGCAGCGGATGAGGAGGGACGACTTTGGGCGTGGTGCGGGCTTGCGCTGGTCCTGTGCGCAGCGCTCGGCTTGCGTCTGTGGGGCACCAAGGAGGGGCTGCCCTACGTCTACAACATCGACGAGGCAGGCCATTTCGTGCCGAAGGCCGTCACGATGTTCTCCCACGGGCTGAACCCGCGCTATTTCGTCAACCCGCCCGCGCTCACCTACGTACTGCACTTCGTGCTCGACGCTTGGTTCGGGGGAGCCCACGGGGTGCGCAGCGAGTATGCACGCGACCCGGGCGAAGTGTTCCTGGTGGGGCGGGTGAGCGTTGCCCTGCTGGGAACCGCTGCCGTATGGATGCTGTATCTGCTCGGAGCCCGTCTTCTGGGTCGTCGTATCGGCCTGCTCGCGGCTGCGATCGAGGCAGTCGCGTTCCTGCCGGTGTCCTACGGGCACCTGGCGCTCAACGACGCCGTCACTGTGCTCCCACTGACGCTGTCGCTCTTCGGCAGCGCCGGCGTGATGCGCTATGGACGAAAGCGCGACTATGCACTCGCCGGAATCGGCCTCGGGCTGGCGTGCGCGAGCAAGTACACCGCCGGCATCGCGCTCGTGCCGCTCGTCGTGGCCGCCGCCGCGCACTACCTGGATGAGATCGATGCGACGCGCGTTGGCACGACCCCTGGGCATGCGACCGGCGACCGCGCGACAGCTGAGCACCCTGGGCGCCGCGTGGTACTGGGCGTAGTGCTGGCGGCGGTTTGCGCGCTCGTCTCGTTCCTGATCGCCAACCCCTACGCCCTGCTGGATTTCAAACTGTTCTACTCCGAACTGGTGCATCAATCGAGCCTCTCCGACGAAGCTCAGGGCAAGCTCGGCGCGCCCAAGGAGATAGGGATCCTCTACTACCTGTGGTCGTTCTCATGGGGTCTTGGCTGGGTGCCGGCGCTGGCCGCCCTCGGGGGTGCGATCACGATATGGCGCCGCCACGGACGCATCGGCTGGCTACTCGTGCCGGCGGCGGTCCTGTTCCTGGCGTTCATGGGTCTTCAGGATCGTTACTTCGGCCGCTGGCTGCTGCCGATCTTCCCGATTGCATGCGTGCTTGCTGCTCATTTCGCTTCGCAGCTCGTGGGCGTCGTCGTCGAAAAGGCGATGCCCCTCGCCCACGCGGGAGGCACGTCGATCAGCGCGACGTCGATCAGCGCGTCTCGGCGCATACGCCTTGCGCTACTCGTCGGGGCGCTCCTTGCAATCGTGCTGCTCGCGCAAGGAGTCCTCTACAGCGTCCACAACGACCTTGTGCTCTCGCGTGCGGACACACGCAACATCACGCGGGCGTGGATGGTCGCTCACGTACCGCGTGGCGCCTCGATCGTGGTCGAGCCGGTCGTACTCGACTCGTGGATCGAAGAAGGCCCAGGCGCTTCGCGCTCGGATCGCTGGCTGAAGTATCAGTCGTTGCAATCGGTGATCGCGCCGGACGGGAGCCTCGCTCCGCAAACGATCCACCAAGTGACGCTCGAAGACTATGAGACGACGCTCAGCCCGGCCTTGATCGGCTGGTATGAGCATCTTGGCTATTGCTGGGTGATCGTCGGCTCCACCGAGTCCGGCCGCGCGCTTGCCGATCCGCGCGCAGCGCCGTTTGCCAGTGCCTATTACCACGCACTCGCCACCCAGGCGGAAGTCGCATATCGAGTCTCGCCCTACTCGCGGGGAAGCAGCCCGACACGGTTCGGCTTCGACTGGTCGTTTGACTATTACCCGCTCTCCTATGCCCATCCCGGGCCGGAAATGATCGTGTATCGGCTACGCGGTGGGCGCTGCGCCCACAGTCGATAGGGCGCCAGGCCCTATTCTGGAAGAAGGTATGACGATCACGACGGACACCGACCGGATGCTGCTCGAGAGAGCGATCGAGCTGGCACGCAACGGCACCGAGCAGGTAAAGCCAAACCCACTCGTGGGGGCGGTCCTCGCGCGCGATGGTGAGATTCTCGGCGAGGGCTGGCATGAACGCTATGGCGGTGCGCACGCCGAGATCAACGCGATCGAAGCCTGTGGGCCGGAGGATCTGACCGGGACGACGTTGTACATCTCGCTTGAGCCGTGTTGTCACGTCGGCAATACACCGCCCTGCACCGACGCGATCGTGCGTGCGGGCATCGCACGCGTGGTCGTGGCCTCCGACGATCCGACCGAGAAGGCCTCCGGACGGGGCCTTGGCATTCTTCGCGACGAGGGTGTGGAGGTGGTGGTCGCCGACGGCGAGCTGGCGGCCGCCGCGCGTTTGATGAACCAGGCATTTCGCAAGCACGCGCGAGTCGGGCGCCCATGGGTGCTGTTCAAGTCGGCGATGACACTCGACGGCAAGGTCGCGACCAGGGCCGGGGACTCGCAATGGATCAGCGGCGAGGAAAGCCGGTTGCTGGCACACACCTGGAGGGCTTCTGTGGACGCCGTCGTGGTGGGGATCGGGACCGCCTTGGCCGACGATCCGCAACTCACCGCGCGACCCGACGGCGTCCCGGCCGAGCTCCCGCGTCAGCCGCGGCGTGTGGTGTTCGACTCGCTCGCGCGTTTGCCGATCTCCTCGCAACTCGTGGCCGCCGCCGAGCAGGTTCCCTTGACTGTCTGCGTCTCGCGCGCGGCGGCCCGCGCCGACACCGACGCGCTGGAGGCCGCCGGAGCGCAGGTGCTCCTCGCCACCGGGCAGAACGAGCCGGCACGCGTGCGCTCTGCACTCGACCAGCTTGGCGCAGGTGGGATCGCCTCGGTACTGCTGGAGGGCGGCCCACATCTTGCGGGAGCGTTTCTCGACGCGGGTGAGATCGATGAGATAAGACTGTTTCTCGCGCCGATCCTGCTTGGCGGCCGGACCGCACGCGATCCGCTGGAGGGCGAGGGCGTCGAGCGCATATCCGAGGCGTTGCGCGCGCTCAGCTTCGACTGTGATCGTGTCGGGGACGACTTGTTGGTGTCGGCTCGCCTACGCGAGTGGTAGACCATCCGCAGACGATGAGGCTACGAGCATGTTCACCGGTCTGATAGCCGACCTCGGGAGCGTTGTCGGCATCGAGCGCGACTCCGAAGGCGCGACACTCGAGATCGCGACGGCGCTCGCCGGCGAACTTGCCGAGGGCGATTCCGTGGCGGTCAACGGTGTGTGCCTGACCGCCACCGCCATCGACAATGGCGCTTTTCGCGCACAGGCGATGCAGGAGACGCTGAGGCGCTCATCGCTCGAGCGGCTGCAACCCGGTTCGCGCGTGAATCTGGAGCTTGCCCTGCGTGCTGACGGGCGTTTCGGCGGGCATATAGTGCAAGGTCATGTAGACGGGACGGGCGCGATCGTCGGGCAGCGCGAGGAGGGGTTCGCGCGCGTGCTGGAGATCGAACTCGCTCCTCGGCTGGGCCGCTATCTGGTTGAGAAGGGCTCGGTGGCCGTGGACGGGGTGAGCTTGACCGTGAGCGAGGTTCACGAGGAGGGTTTCTCGGTATCGCTGATTCCCGAGACGCTCACCCGCACGAACCTCGGGGAAGTGCAGGTCGGGGATCGGGTCAACATCGAGGCGGATATCCTCGCCAAGCACGTTGAGAGACTGATGAACGCGCATGGCGCGGGGCGGCGTCTTCGCTCGCTCGCGTACTCAGTACGCCACGCTCGCTGCATCCTTGCCCCGCTTGCCCGGCGCGCCCATCAGCGGCCAGCGGATGACCCGAAGGAGGCCCACATATGAGCCAGTCCAAGACAACAATCCCGTTCGCGACCATCGAGGAGGCGATCGAGGAGATCAGGCAGGGCAAGATGGTCGTCGTATGCGACGACGAGGATCGCGAGAACGAGGGTGATCTCACGATGGCCGCACAGTTCGCCACACCGGAGGCGATCAATTTCATGGCCAAGGAGGGACGCGGGCTGATCTGTCTCTCGCTCACACCGGAGCGGTGCGACGAGCTCGGGCTCGATTTGATGGCGGCCAAGAACGAGTCGTCGTTCGAAACGCCGTTCACGGTCTCCATCGAGGCTCGTGAAGGCGTCACCACGGGTATCTCGGCACACGATCGTGCGCACACCATCCAGGTCGCGATAGATCCCGAGAGCGCGCCGCGCGATCTCGTCCAGCCCGGCCATCTGTTCCCGCTCAAGAGCCGTGCGGGAGGCGTGCTCGAGCGGGCGGGGCAGACTGAGGCGGCCATCGATCTGGCACGGCTCGCTGGTCTCAATCCGGCCGGTGTGATCTGTGAGGTGATGAACGACGACGGCACGATGGCGCGTGTGCCAGATCTGGTCGACTATTGCGCTCGCCACGGGCTGAGGATGATCACGGTCGCGGATTTGATCTCCTACCGCCGACGCCACGACAAGCTTGTGGAACGCGTCGTCTCCACGCGTCTGCCGACGACCTTCGGCGACTTCGAGGCGGTCGGCTACCGCTCGCTGGTGGACGACAAGCACCACGTCGCGCTCGTCAAGGGCGACGTCGCCGGCCACGATGACGTGCTCGTTCGCGTGCACTCGGAGTGTCTGACCGGTGACGTGTTCCATTCGCTGCGCTGTGACTGCGGCGAGCAGCTCACTTCCGCGCTTTCGATGATCGAGGGCGAGGGCGAAGGAGTGTTGCTCTACCTATCCCAGGAGGGGCGCGGCATCGGCCTGCTCAACAAGCTGCGCGCCTACCGCCTGCAGGAGGACGGACTTGACACAGTCGAAGCCAACGAGCGCCTGGGGTTGCCTGCCGATCTGCGCGACTACGGCATCGGCGCTCAGATTCTCGTGGATCTCGGACTCAGCTCGATTCGCATCCTCACCAACAACCCCAAGAAGATCAAGGGTCTCGAGGGCTACGGCCTGTCGGTCAGTGCACAGATTCCAATCGAGCATGCGCCCAACGAGCACAACGAGGCATACCTGCGCACAAAGGCCCAGCGCATGGGCCACATCCTGCACCACCAGGGGCTCAACCTCGACGAGGAGCTCCTGCATTCCGAGCGCGAGCAGGATCGCGAGCACCCTAAAGGGCACAGGCGCGGCAAATGAGTTTCGCGATCGTGATCGGGCGCTTTTATGAGGAGCTGGCCGAGCGTCTGCAAAAGGGCGCTCTCGAGGCGTTTCACGAGGCTGGGCATTCAGATGTGGAGACGTTCGACGTGCCAGGCGCTTTCGAGTTGCCGCTCGCAGCCAGCTATGCGGCGAGCGCCGGGCGCTTCGCGGGTGTCGCGTGTCTTGGTGCTGTGATTCGCGGCGAGACCAATCACTACGACTACGTGTGCGCCGAGACAGCCCGCGGAATTCAGCAGGTCGCGCTCAGCACGGGCGTGCCATGTGCTTTCGGTGTGCTCACGTGCGAGACGATGGAGCAGGCGCTTGCCCGCACGGGCGGGGGCAAGCGCGATCAAGGCCGACATGCGGCCGAAGCCGTATTGAAAATGGCCGCGTTGCGCTCCGAGCTAAAGAGCGGCTAGACTGCGCATCCTCATGGCCAAGACATGTCACAGCTGCGGGAAGGGTCCCGCGTTCGGAAACAGCCGCAGTCACTCGATGGTCGCGACCAAGCGACGTTTCGATCCCAACCTGCAGAAGGTCAAGATCCTTGTTGGTAAGGCGCCCCGTCGCGTATATGTGTGCACTCGCTGCTTGAAGGCCGGCAAGGTCACCAAGGCCCTGTAGGGCCGATAGGCGGCGTCAGGCTGCGTTCTCGGTCGCTCATGTGCAAAGCACATTTCGCTCTCTGCGTCCTTGCCTGACTTGCCTCTCGACCCGACAGGCGCTCCTTCGTTACAGCCGGTTCTTGTGATGGTATGTAGGTTGTCGGCGAGGGGATTGCCGGCGCAGTGCATGGATCGAGAGGTCTTTCGGGCTGATGAGTGATACGAACCTGATCCGGTTCAGAGCGGCTGTAGCCGGCGCTCTGGCACACCTGGAGTCCCGCCGCGAGGAGGTCAACGACCTCAATGTGTTCCCGGTCGCCGACGGGGATACGGGCGACAACATGGTGCTCACGCTCAGGGCGGTCTTGGAGGAGCTAGATCGCTTGCAGGACGGCAATGCGGCCCGCACGATCGACGAGATCGGGCGCGAGGAGATCGTCCAGTCGGTCGCGCGCGCGGCGCTACTGGGTGCTCGCGGCAACTCTGGCGTGATCCTCTCCCAGCTGATCAGGGGCGCCGCCGAGGAGCTCGTCAGTCGCCCCGGCCAGCTGATCGACGCAACCCTGATCGGGGCCGCGCTTGCCAACGCCGCCGACCGCGCCTATGGGTCGGTACGCTAGCCGGCGGAGGGGACGATCTTGACGGTCGCGCGCGAGATGGCTCACGGCATCATGGCCGACCTAGCTCATGGCGAGGACGCGGCGCCACTGGGTCCGGCGACCGAGCCGCGCGAGCAGGATCTGGCGATCGCAAAGACACTCGAACGTGCCGTTGAGGCGGGCACCGACTCGGTCAAGCGTGGGCCGGAGATGCTCGCCGCGCTGCGCGAAGCCGGCGTCGTGGACGCTGGTGGTCACGCCCTGACGGTGATATTCGCCGGCGTGGTCGCGGCGTTGCGCGACGAGGAGCCGCCGGAGCTCGAGCACTACGCGCCGGCCAAGATCACCCATCCTGAGCACAGCTCCAGCACCTACCGCTATTGCACGAACTTCGCTGTCACCGGTCGTGACTTGGCGCCGGCGAGCTTTGCCCCAGTGCTCGAGCAGCTGGGCGACTCGGTGCTTGTCGTCGGCGACGCCAATACGCTGAAGGTGCACCTGCACACGGACGAGCCTGAGCGTGCCACGGCACTGTTCGACGGGGTTGGCGAGGTGTCTCATCTGGACGTGGCCGACATGCGCGCACAGGTGACCGAGCGTGAGCTGCGCTTGGCGGCCGGCTCTCAGGGCAACGGCAGCGGCGCTCATGCGGTAAGCAACGGCGTTCCCAGCGGCAGCGACGATCCGAAAGCTCCACCAAAGAAGGCCGGCGCGCGCGTGCGCTCTGGCGCTTTGGCGGTCGTCAGCGGAAGTGGGCTTGCGCGCATGTATGGCGAGCTTGGCGTACACACGATCGATGGGGGGCCCACGCTGAACCCCTCGACCTACGAGCTTCTCGCTGGGATTCATGAGGTGCCGGCCGAGGAGGTCGTCGTGCTGCCCGGCAGCGCCAATGTCGTGATGGCTGCCGAGCGCGCAGCCGAGCTCTCGGACAAGCAGGTGCTCGTGGTGCCGGCCACCAGCCAGCAGGCCGGCCTCGCGGCCGCGGTGGCGCTGCAAAGCGACCGTGGCGTACAGGAAAACGCGCAGGCGATGCGTGAAGCACTCGACGCGCTCAGGACGGGCGCGGTCGCGCCAGCTGCCCGCGCGGATGCCCAGGGCCGCTTCCAGCAGGGAGATGCGGTTGGTTTCGTGGAGGAGCAGGTGGTCGCCTGGGGCGAGCCGCGCGAGACGCTGCTGGCTGTGCTGCGTGCGCTTGCGGGCGACACCGAGCTGATCAGCGTGCTCGCCGGCGACGGAGCGCCGCTGGAGTTGTCTGAGCTTGAAGGCATCATGGACGGCCATGTCGAGCTCGAGCTTCGCCACGGTGGCCAGCCGGCGTATTGGTGGCTGCTCGCCGCCGAGTGAGCAGCGCGACCGGTCCCCGGTCGGCTTCGCGGACACTCTGCCGCTGACACGCGCGCAGATGCTGGCGGCCCCGGTGCGCTGGCCGCAGCCCTCGAGGCTGGCGGAGCCATTGGACCTCCCAGCCGGCAAGACAACCAACGGGATGGCGACGCTCGGGATCGAAACAGTCGGCGACCTGCTCGAACACCTGCCGCGCGACCATCGCGAGGCACGCATGGTTTCAGGACTGCGCGAAGGCGAGCAGGCGACCGTCGCGGTCCAGGTGCGCTCGATCGCAAGTCGCGCGGTGCGCACCCGGACTGGCACAAGCAAACGCGGCATGCGCGGGCTCGTGGAGGCGACCGTGTTCGACGAGAGCGGCTCGATGCGAGTCACCTTCTTCAACCAGCCGTGGCTTGCCAGCCGCTACCCGCCCGGCACGCGCCTGGTACTGCACGGCAAGGCCGACGGCGGCGGGCGCTTTCGCGTGTCCCACCACGCGATCGGCTCGGAGGTCGCTTCGCCTGAGACGGGCTCGGTCGCCCATTACGCTGCGGCTGAGGGCATCAGCTCGACTCAGATCCTCGCGCTTGTGCGCGAGCGTCGTAGCGAGCTTGCCGACGTCGTTGAGTCCCTGAGCGCAGGCGTGCGTCTCGCCGAGCGCTTGCCTGCGCGCGCGACAGCTCTCGGCGCGATGCACTTTCAAGGGGCGGGTGCGCAGTGTGAGAGCGCGCGCGAGCGACTTGCTTTCGAGGAGTTGCTGCTCAGCCAGCTGGTTTTCCTGATCCGTCGCGACAGGCGCGCCGCGCAAGGGCAGGCGCTGGGTCTGAGCGAGCCGCCGAGCTTGAGCGCACGCTGGTTGGGAGGGGGACTGCCGTTCGAGCTGACAGGCGACCAACGTCGGGCGATCGCGACCATCACGGTGGATCTGGAACGGCTGCAGCCGATGCAGCGATTGTTGATGGGGGAGGTTGGCAGCGGCAAGACCGTCGTTGCCCTGCACGCGATGTTGCGTGCCGTCGAGCACGGCGCTCAGGCGGCGCTGATGGCGCCGACCGAGACACTCGCCCAACAGCACTTCGCCACGGTGCAGCGGCTGCTCGGCGGCGAGCCGGTGACCGTTGCCCTACTCACCGGTTCGACCCCGGCCGCCCGCAGAGTCGATACGCTCGGCAAGCTCTCGAGCGGCGAGCTTTCGCTGGTGGTGGGCACGCATGCGCTGATCGAGCCCGCGGTGCGCTTTCGCGAGCTGGCGGTGGCCGTCGTCGACGAGCAGCACCGCTTTGGCGTGCGCCAGCGTGCGGCCCTGGAAGGATCTGAGCATGCCCGGCGCCCGCATGTACTGCACATGACCGCTACCCCGATCCCGAGGACGCTCGCGCTCGCGCGTTATGGCGATCTCGATCGCAGCGTGCTGCGCGAGTTGCCGCGTGAGCGCAAGCCGATCGCGACGAGTATCGTGACCGGAGACACCGAGCGCGAGCAGGCATATCGTGTTCTGCGCGAGCAGCTGAGCGCCGGGCGCCAGGCGTATGTGGTTTGCCCGCTCGTCGAGCTAGCGCTACAGGAGGGCTCAGGGCAGGACAGTGGCAAGTCGGCTACCGGCCAAAGCGCGTCGCCGGGAGGGCGCGAGCAGGCTGAGCCTGGGGGTGAGGCGAATGAGGCCAAGGCGGCGACAGCCGAGTTCGAGCGGCTCCGCGCAGGTGAGCTTTCGGGCTGGAGTGTTGCGCTTCTGCACGGGCAGATGCGCCCGCGCGAGAAGCAGCAGGCGATGGAGGCATTTGCGTCTGGGCGCGCGCAGGTGCTGGTGGCGACGACCGTGATCGAGGTCGGTGTGGATGTGCCCAACGCGACCGTGATGCTGGTCGAGAATGCCGAGCGCTTCGGCATCTCCCAGCTGCATCAGTTGCGCGGACGTGTGGGTCGCGGCGAGCACAGCTCGACTTGCATGCTCGTCGGACCCGCGGGCTCCGCTCGCTTGCGCGCGCTTGCCGAGCACTCCGACGGGTTCAGGCTCGCCGAGATCGATCTGCGGCTGCGCAAGGAGGGGGAGCTGATCGGCACGCGCCAGTCGGGCGTCGGGCAGTTCAAGTTCGCGATCCTGCCCGAGGACACGGACTTGTTGGAGCGGGCGCGCGTACGGGCCCGCACGATCCTTGCCGAGGATCCTGGCTTGAGCGGCCCGCTGCACGGACTGCTCGGTGCGGAGCTGGAACGTGTGTTTGGCGCTGAGGCGTTGCGCCCGCTCCCTGCCTGACAGTGGGGAGGGTGCGGGACCCGGGGCCGGGCGCCATGGTCGATCCGGCATGATGGGTTGCGTATGACCTGCAGAGCCGCGACGTATACCGGTAGGTCTTCGTGCGCGTGATCGCCGGAAATCTGGGTGGCCGACGCTTGAGCGCGCCGCGTGGACGTATTACGCGGCCGACCTCCGATCGCGTACGCGAGGCGCTGTTCTCGATGCTCGGACCGATCGACGGGGCGAGCGTGCTCGACCTGTTTGCCGGTACCGGCGCCCTCGGCATAGAGGCGCTCTCCAGGGGCGCTGGAGAGGCCTTGTTTGTCGAGCGGGACACCGCTGCGGTCGTTGCCCTGAAGGGGAATCTCGCGCGTTTGGAGCTTGGCGAACCGCAGGCGCGGGTACGGGTGGGCGAGGCGCTCTCGGCACTGCGCAGCGCACGCAGAGCCGGCGAAACGTACGATCTCGTGTTCGTCGATCCTCCATATGGCCAACTGCGCGACTCCGAGCGCGAGCTGTCGGCACTGTTGCCGACCGTGCTCGCCCCCGGCGCGCGTGTGGTGGTGGAGAGCGATCGACGGGCGCCGGCCAAGCTGCCTCTGGTCGTAGCGCAGCGCAAGCGCTACGGCGACACCACGATCACAATCCACAGCACAGAGGAGGAGGATGAGCGTTGACAAGTCGATAGCCGTCTGCCCGGGCTCCTATGACCCGATCACCAACGGCCACCTGGATGTGATCCGCCGCACGGTGGATTTGTACGACGAGGTCGTCGTCGCGGTCGTCAATCGCTCGGTGCGAAAGGAC
The DNA here is from genome assembly GCA_036510155.1 of Solirubrobacteraceae bacterium. Taxonomy (GTDB): domain Bacteria; phylum Actinomycetota; class Thermoleophilia; order Solirubrobacterales; family Solirubrobacteraceae; genus Palsa-744. Next base: position 50,006 of record DATCEK010000052.1, read on the forward strand.
GCCACGCTGTTTGGAATCGAGGAGCGGATGGCGTTCATCGAAGAGGCTCTTGCCGATGTTCCGAATGTGCGCGCGCAACCGTTCAACACGCTTGTCGTGGACTTCGCGAGGACCGTTGGCGCGAAGGCGATCGTCAAGGGACTGCGGGCGATCTCAGACTTCGAGTACGAGTTCGAGATGAACCAGCTCAACCGCAGACAGGATCCCGAGATAGAGTCGGTGTATCTGATGGCCTCACCGCAATATAGTTTCCTGTCCTCCAGCGGCGTCAAGGAGTTGGCGACCTTTGGCGGGAGAATCGACGATCTCGTGCCGCCACGAGTGGCCGCCCGCTTGCAGGAAGAGTTGGCGCGCTGACGAACTTTGGTTGACGTGAGACCCTTCATATCCTTTTCTTATGTCGTGGGGCCATATCGGAAGCTCCACGGAGGTGATCGCTGATGGACGTGCTGGTGCTGATCGACAAGCTCGACGACTTGGTCCACAACGCCAAGTCCGTGCCTATGACCGACCAGGTCAGGGTCGACAAGGAGGAGATCTACGACATCCTCGACCAGATGCGCGCGACGATCCCCGAGGAGATCAAGCAGGCACGCTGGATCGTCAAGGAGCGCCAGGAGATGCTCGCCGAGGCCAAGAAGGAGGCGGAGCGCATCGTCAAGGAGGCGCGCGAGCGCCAGGAGAAGCTTGTTGGCGAGGAGGAGGTCACCAAGCAGGCCGAGCGCGCCGCCGAGGACATCGTCGAGGACGCAAGAGCGCGCGAGCGCGAGATCAGGCTTGGGGCCGAGGACTATGCGGATGAGATCCTGGGCACGCTCGAGGTCAACCTGTCGAAGTTCATCGCTGCGGTGCAGCGCGGCCGCGAGCGCCTGCAGGGCAAGGACGAACCGGCGGAAGTTTCTTAGGGACCATGCCGCATGCGGCATGGTCTGCAGGGCCGCATGCGGCCCTGCTCGGGGCGTGCATGCACGCCCCGACCGACCGGCGCATGCGCCGGTCGGTCGACAGCGCCACATGTGGCGCTGTCCGGGACCGCACGTGTGCGGTCCCGCCAGTCGGTGCATGCACCGACTGGCACTTGGTCATAAGGAGGCCATGCGCCGAGTGGCACTCGGATAAAAAAGACACATGTGTCGTCCGGCAGGTCGGTGCATGCATGCACCTGAACAGCCTCATGGGCAGCTCGTACACGCCCCTCGGCGTTTCCCACTCGCATATGCGTATGCGTGGACTCGAGCATTTTGGGTAGGGTGCCCGCGTGAGCTCGGCAAGTAGATTCAAGCTGGAAGCGGCCAAGGTGCTGCTCGGCACCGGCATCCTCACGCCGGTCAGGCCGGATCGCGCCGTGCGCTCGGTGATGGCCCTGCGGCACTGGGGGCCCACGCCCGCCGCGGCGTACACCGGCTCTGCCGCGCGCTTCCCCGAGCGTGAGGCGATCGTCGATGAGCGCGGGACGTTGACCTTCGAGGAGGTTCACCTGCGCACGAACGCGCTCGCGCACGAAATGCGTGCGGCGGGCATCTCCGAGGGGGACTCGGTCGCGATCATGTGCCGCAACCACCGCGGCTTCATCGAGGCGACGCTCGCCTGCTCGAAGCTGGGAGCGAGCGCCCTGTATCTGAACACCGCGTTCGCGGGACCGCAGATAACCGATGTGATGCGACGCGAGAACCCGGCTGGGCTCGTGTACGACGAAGACTTCGCGAACCTCGTGCACGACGGTGGCGAGGGTCGCATCCGGTTCGTGGGATGGAGCGAGCCGGGCGCCGATTCGGCGGACCCCTCGCTCGAGGATCTGATCGGGAAAGGCAGCACCGCCGATCTGATCCCGCCGGCAGAGCCTGGGAGAGTAGTGATCCTCACCTCCGGCACCACCGGCGCTCCGAAGGGCGCAGCGCGCAAACAGCCCGACTCGCCGCTGCCGCTGGCGGCGCTGTTCTCGAAGATCCCATTGAAGGCGCGCGAGACGACGATGATCGCCGCACCGATGTTCCATTCGTGGGGTTTCGGGCACTTCACGCTCGCGCTGCCGCTGTCCTCGACGGTCGTGCTGCGCCGGCGCTTCGACCCCGAGGAGACGTTGCGGGCAGTCGCAGAGCACAGGGCGACGGCGCTCGCGGTAGTCCCCGTGATGCTGCAACGCATCCTCGAGCTGCCGATCGAGACGATCAAAAACTACGACACGCACGCACTGAAGATCATCGCGCTGAGCGGCTCGGCGCTGCCGGGAGAGCTCGCGATCCGCGCGATGGACACCTTCGGCGACGTGCTCTACAACCTGTACGGCTCCACCGAGGTGGCGTGGGCGACGATCGCCACGCCAGCCGATCTGCGCGCGGCGCCGGGCACGGCCGGCAAGCCTCCGCTCGGAACCGTGGTGAAGCTGCTCGACGAGCAGGGCCACGAGGTGCCACAAGGACAGAACGGGCGCATATTCGTTGGCAACGAGATGGTGTTCGAGGGCTACACCGGCGGCGGCAACAAGGAGATCATCGCTGGGCTGATGAGCACAGGCGACGTGGGCCGGATGGACGCTGCGGGCCGGCTGTTCGTGGACGGTCGCGACGACGAGATGATCGTCTCGGGCGGGGAGAACGTGTTCCCGCGCGAGGTTGAGGATCTGCTCGCCGACCACGACGCGATCGAAGAGGCGGCTGTGATCGGTGTCGAGGACGCCGAGTTCGGTCAGCGCCTGAAGGCGTTTGTCGTCGCGCGCGAGGGGTCGGGCCTGGACGAGGAGACAGTCAAGGAGTACGTCAAGCACAATCTGGCGCGCTACAAGGTGCCGCGTGAGGTGGTGTTCGTGGAGGAGCTGCCACGCAATGCAACTGGCAAGGTGCTCAAGCGCGAGCTGCACGAGATCGCCTGAAATTCTGGGGCCTGGCCGTCCCGGCATGCCGGTCCAATGGGGCGAGGATTGGGCCGAGTGGTGGCGGCAGGTGTGGTTCTGTTTGGACGATGCCCCCCGCGCGCGCAGGGGGCATCGCGTTTTCGGCAATGGCTTGCACCGCCTCGGGCCACGACTCGGTAGGCCTCTTACTAATCTGGAGGGATGCCTGCTGTGACGGACACCCTCGACCTCGGCGGATTGCGCCTGAGTGCGGGCGAGGGGAGAAGCTTCGAGCTGGCGGTGCACATCGAGCCGCTGACACTCGGAGGCGAGCCATTTGAGGTGGAGCCGGCGACGTTGCCGGTGAAGCTCGACGTCTCGCGCATGCTCGGCAACGGCTACGCCCTGAGGCTGCGCTTTCTAGCAGCGCTCGTGGGGCCCTGCATGCGCTGTCTGAAGGATGCCGCGCCGCAGATCGAGGTCGATGCGCGCGAGGTCGATCGGCCCGGCGGCGGGGAGGAGCTCTCCAGCCCCTATCTCGAGGATGAGACACTCGACCTGGCCGGCTGGGCACGCGACGCTCTTGTGCTGGCACTCCCGACGCAGGTGCTGTGCCGCGAGGATTGCGCTGGTCTGTGCGCGGTGTGCGCCGCCGATCTGAACGAGGCCGGTCCCGAGCACACGCACGAGCGTCCGCCAGACCCGCGCTGGGCGAAGTTGAGCGAGCTAAAGCTCGACTGGTCCTAACGCGGTTAGTCCGAACGTGGCTAGTCCGAATGGAGACTAGTACCAACGCAGCTGGTCCAACACCGACTAGTACCAACGCGGCTATTCGGTCTCGCCCCTGGTACCCTGTTGCGCCGATGGCCGTCCCCAAGAAAAAGCAATCGCACAGCCGCACCGCGCTGCGCCGCGCCAATCACAAGATCGAGGCGCCCACGGTGAACGAGTGTCCGCGCTGCCACAGTCCGCGCAGACCACACCGCGTGTGCCCCGAGTGCGGGACGTATGCAGGTCGTGAGGTGGTGGCGCCCGGCGCGCACAGCCACGATCACGATCACGACCACGAGTAGTCGCCGAGCATGACTGGGTCGGTCAGCCGCGGCGGCCACGCAGCGGAGCCCGACATGCGCTCACACACGGTCGTGGCCGTCGATGCAAATGGCGCCGACTTGGGACCGTCGGAGGTCGGGGCCGGAGCGCGGCTCGCGGCAGAGCGGGGCGTGCATGTGCTGCTATTCGGTCCAGCCGCCGAGCTGGGCGATGTGGGGCCGGGTGTCGAGGTGGTCGACGCGCCCGTGTCTGTCGCCAAGAGCTCTGACCCCGTACGAGCGGTGCGCTCCACGCCGGACGCGTCGATCGTGCAGGCCGCAAAGGCCGTGGGTGAAGGTCGTGCAGATGCACTTGTATGCGCGGGAGGCACCGGAGCTGCCCTGGCGGCGGGCCTGTTCAATGTCAAGCGCGCGCCCGGCATCCATCGTCCCGCGCTCGCTCTGCCGATACCCGTGCCAGGTCACGCGGTGACGTTGCTCGACGTCGGCGCAAGTGTGCAGGCGCGCCCGGAGCACCTGGTCCAGTTTGCCTTCATGGGTGCGGCTTTCGCAAGCGCCGTGCTTGGCGTGGAGCGCCCGCGCGTTGGCCTACTCTCAAACGGCGAGGAGGCAGAGCGCGGTAGCGAGCTGGTAGTGCAAGCGGGCAAGGAGCTGGCACAACGATCGAGTGACGGGCAGTTGCGCTTCGTCGGCAACGTCGAGGGTGGCGACATCGTCGACGCGGTGGCCGACGTGATCGTCACCGACGGTTTCACCGGCAACGTTGCTTTGAAGTTGATGGAGGGTGTCTCCCAGACGATGTTGCGCGCGGTCAGAGACGCCGCGACGTCCTCGCTGCGGGGCAAGCTGGGCGGGATGCTGCTGCGCTCGTCGCTACGAGGCTTTCGGGAGGAAATCGACCCCGAAGGAGAGGGCGGGGCCTATCTTTTGGGTTTGCGTCGTCTCGCGGTGGTCCCACACGGGCGCTTTGCCAGAAACGGCTTCGCACAGGCGATCTTGCGCGCGGAGCGTGGGGTACGCGAGGACGTGGTGGGCGCTACCCACACCGCACTCGATCGGGCCGGCGCGCTGAGGAGCGCGGGGCGGGCGGGTCCTCTATCCGGCAATCCGGCTAGCCTCACGAGCGAATGACCCGCGAGGAAGTGTTCGTCCTGATACAGGCGCATCTAGCCGACGAGCTCGATGTCGAGCCCCAGCTGATTGGAGAGACCACCCATTTCAAGGACGATCTGGGCGCCGACTCGCTGGACCTATACACGCTCGTGCAGGAGCTCGAGGACACGTACGGCGTGAAGATCGAGGACGAGCAGGCGGCTGACATCCTCACCGTCGGTGAGGCGGTCGATTTCGTCGTGGCACACTCAGACGGTGGCTAGCGTGCAGAGCAAGGAGGGGACGGCGAGCAAGGAGGACGTGGTGCTGTTGCGCTCGCTGCTCGAGGAGCTGCCCGAGGAGCTGGCGCGACAGGTCTTCACACACGCCTCATGGACCGACCGGCGCAGCGACTCTTACACACGGCTGGCGTTCCTTGGCGACAGCGTGCTCGCGCTGGCGGTGACGGCGCACCTCTATCCGCGCTTGGAAGCGGAGCGCTTTGGTGCCGGCCGGCTCACGAAGATTCGCGCGCAGGCAGTGTCCGGTCGCTCCTGTCGCGCTGTGGCTGAACGTCTGCAGGTGGGCGAGCGTCTGCGCGCGGCCGCGCCGGAGAACGGCGAGGGCAGGCTCGTAGGCTTGTTGGAGACAGAGCGCGTGCTCGCGTCGGTGATCGAGGCCGTGATCGGAGCCTGCTATTTGCACACGGGCTACGAGCGCACCGCAGAGGCCGTTGTGGAGGCGTTCGCGCCAGAGATGGAGGATGCGCTGGAGCATCCCTTGGACTTCAAGTCGGCCCTCCAGGAGACGCTGGCCAGAAGAGGAGAGACGATCGCCTATGAGGTGACAGACGAGCATGGACCCCCGCACGACCGCACATTCGTAGTTGTCGCGCTGCTCGAAGGCAAACCTCTCGGTGAGGGTCGGGGACGCAGCAAGAAGCATGCAGAGCAGCAGGCGGCGGGCAAGGCGCTGGAGAGCCTCGCCAAGGCATAGCCATGCACCTCAAGTCGCTCACCATGAAGGGCTTCAAGTCCTTCCCCGACCGCACCAAACTGGACTTCGGCCCGGGCGTGAGCGTCGTGGTCGGGCCCAACGGCTCGGGCAAGTCCAACGTCACCGACGCACTGCTGTGGGCGATGGGCGAGCAGTCGCCGCTTGCGATCAGAGGCCAGTCGATGCAGGACGTGATCTTCGGCGGTGGCCGCGGCGTGCAGGCGCGCAGCGCCGCTGAGGTCGAGATCGTGCTCGACAACTCCGATGAGACAGTCGATCTTCCGCTGGCAGAGATATCGATTGTGCGCCGGCTCGATCGCTCGGGCGACGGCGAGTATCGCCTCAATGGCGCTCGCGCCCGCCTCGTCGACGTGATCGAGGTGCTCTCCGACACCGGCCTTGGCAAGGAGACCCATTCGGTCATCTCCCAAGGACGGGTCGAGGCGATCGTGACCTCAAAGCCCCGCGACCGGCGCCTCTTGATCGAGGAGGCGGCGGGCCTCGGCAAGCATCGCAAGCGCCGCCGCCGTGCGCAGCTGAAGCTCGAGCGCACGCAGGAGAACCTGGACAGGGCGCTCGACGTGGAGCGCGAGGCGCGCACGCGCCTGCGTCCGCTCAAGCGCCAAGCGGAGGCAGCTGAGCTGCACGAGCGCTTGGAGCATCAGATGCTGCAGGCTCGCTTCGAGTTGGCCCGCGAGGCCGTCAGGGCCACCCGAGTTCAGCTCGTCGAAGCCGAGGAAGGGGTGCAGGCGGCGAGGGCCGCGCGCGAGCAGATCGAGTCGCGCCTGCGCGCGGTTGTGGAGCGACGCGGACGCGCGGAGAGCGCGCTGGCCGAGCGCACCGAGCGCCACGACGCCCTGTCCAAGCGCGTTTATGAGGCACGCTCGGCACGCGAGCGCTTGCAGATGCGTGGCGAGCAGGCGGCTGCCACCGCGGCTACGCTC
>DATCEK010000053.1:0-31736 GCA_036510155.1 Solirubrobacteraceae bacterium
GCGGATCTCCGCCCACTGCTCCACAGCGATCAACTCCTCCTCCTCCTGGCCTCGGAATGACTAACCGAACCAGGTTCTCACCCCACCAGGGGTCCCATTTTCAACCGGCCAAGGGTGGGGAGTATTCAGGCGGCGTCAACACGGCGGGCCTCTCGCCCTACCGGCTCGGTAAGCTCCTCAAGCAGACGATCCAGAGCCGCTGCGGGGTTCGCGGGTCGTCCCGACCTCCCCGTCCCGCCCAGATGGCGGCCTGGCGGCCATCTGGACAGGTTGGCTGAAGCCGTTCCCTTCCTGTGGTGGGCTCGATAGTGTTGAGAGGATGACCGCACCCATGTCCGCACCCAAGGCACCGGATTCGCAGGGCGAGCAGGTGCGCAAGCAGCGTCTGCGGAGCGACGGGCTGCGACCGCTCGCTGTGAACCTCAAGGAGACCATCTCGCTGACACACACGCTGTTCGAGTTGCGTGACGCCGCACGGCGCGCCCGTTGAGCGCTCCGTCATTCGATCAGCTGCTCGCGCGCCTCGTAGAGGCGGACATACGCTTCGTCGTCATCGGCGGCTTGGCGCTCGGATCGTGGGGCGTGATACGCGGAACGAAGGACTGCGACATCGTGCCCGATCCGGCGCCCGAGAACCTTGACAAGCTCGCGCGGCTCGTGGTCGAGCTTGGCGGCCATATCCAGTTGGGCGAGTCGCTGCTTGGCTCCGAGCGCTCCATCGTCGCGACGCTGAGCGGCGGGGAACGGGCGTTGATTGTCACGCGGCTCGGCGACTTGGATGTGGTGCAGGGTCTCGATGGTGTTCTGCCTTACGCAGAGCTTCGCGCGAGCGCGATCGATGTCGAGCTGGCTGGAGTGACAATCCCGGTGTGCGCGCTGGAGCATCTGCGGAGGATGAAGCGAGCCGCTGGGCGTCCCCGCGATCTCGTCGACCTCGACGATCTCGACGCGGCTCAACCGCCTTCCAATTGAAGCCTCTTACGAGCTTGCCCGGATTGCCTTTGCGGCCTTCCGCCTCGCTCGAAGGCCATCTGACTCCATCAGGAACTCAAACAAGCTCTCAAGCTGGACTTGACGGTTTGTAAAGTCTCCCGAACTCCCCGCCATTTGATCGACGTTCGAACCTGACCGGGGTTCGAACGTCGATCAGAACTCCCCGTCCAAGCCTCGGAAGTCAGGAGTCAGGCGGGGTGAGTGCCTGATTGGCGCTGCTCGTACCTCAGTTCTTGCTGGCACGTACAGCCGTGCCGTAGGCGCAGATCTCTGTCCAGGTGCTTCCAAGCTCTGAGGTGTCGAAGCGGAACGCGATGATGGCGTTGGCGCCCTTTGCCTCGGCAGCCTCCACCAAGCGCTCCTGGGCGTGCTCACGCCCTTCGCCCAGCATCTTGGTCATACCCTTGAGCTCGCCACCTACCAGCGACTTGAACGAAGCGCCGATCTGCGAACCGACGTTGCGGGCGCGAACGGTGAGCCCGAAGACCTCGCCCAATACCTCCTCGATCGCGTAGCCCGGAAGGTCGTTCATGGTTGTGATGATCATTGCTGTGCCTCCTCGGCCTTGTGACTGTCCTGTCCGGAAGCTTCGGCGGCTGACTTGATGCGCTGCGCGAATGCCGGCGCGTCCTTGATGGCTGCCCTCAGCGCAAAGCCGACGATGACCTTGCCGAACCCGTGGCCTTGAAACGTGTTGTGAATCGTGACCTTCGTCTGGGTATCGCTGACCCGCTCGAGATCGTAGCCACCGGTGGGCACGGTGATGATGTTCTTTGATCGCTCCGCCCAGCGGATCTTTGTCGGTACATCGAGCTCAGTCAGCTCAAACTGCCTGTGGGTTGTCAACCCGGCGTCCTTGACCTTGCTCTCGAAGATCGTGCCGACGGTGATTGGACCGTCTGTGGTCTTGCGAATCTCCTGGATCCGTGGGCTGAACTTCGGGTCGTTCTCTCCGTCCGCCAGAAAAGCGAATACGTCATCGATGGGTCGATCGATCACTGCCGATCCGCTGAATTCATTCGCCATGCGATCGATCTCCTCGAGTTGAGACTGCGTCGAACATCAGCAATGATCTATAACACCGTATCGAGGTACCGGACCGTCCGATCGGCTTCAGCCGGGCGGACGGATGACGCAGAAGCGGCCCTTGCAACCTACGCCTGAGGTCGCCAATCAAGAGCTGACTGCGCCCGCCTCACCCGTGGATCGTCAGCGCGAGACACCGAGCGTGCGGACCAGCAACTGAACGAGAGCCTCGATGCGCGCTCGCGGTCACTACACTTAGCGACTCTGCGCCCTTAGCTCAGCTGGATAGAGCGTCGGTCTACGGAACCGAAGGTCGGGAGTTCGAATCTCTCAGGGCGCGCTTAGCGTTGGGGCATGTCGAGGATGGCGTCGAGCAATGTGCGGAGTTGGTCGTTCTGTCCGTTGAGGCTGCGCACGTTCGCGGCGAAGCTCTGCTTGTGGTCGAGATGCTCCCAGGCGATGCTGTGTCCGGCTTCTCCGGCGCCCTGGCCCAGGAACGCACGCAAGCTGCGCGTGTTGCCGTCCCGGAACGGATGAACCGCGTACATCTCGGCGTGGTAGTGCGTCAACCGCTCAAGAAAGCCGTTGCGATCGAGGCCCTTCAGGTGGTCCTCGCGAGCAAGCTCAGCGAAGATGCCTTGTGCGTACCTCTCGATGTGCTCAGGGCGAGCGTAGAAAGCGTTGGGCTTTGCGATCTGGACGGTCCGTAGCTCTCCAGCCCACGGATAGACCCAGCGAAGATGCGGCTGTGAAATGCCTGCCAATGCGCCAGGTCGTAGTCGCCGCGAAGCGGGCGCCCGCTGAGAATCGCAAGGGACGCACGAACGATGTCCGCCTCCGCCCGCGAGAGTTCGTGGTGGTCGTGGATCTTTAGGTTATTGCGCAGGACACCGCTGCCTGGGTAGACATAGGGATCCTTCGCCATCTGGCTTCAGCAACTATCGGCCGGCTGTGGCAGCCAGACGCTCGCGCACTTGCTCCAGGTTGAGCAGCTCGAACTGCTCGTCATCGATCTCGCCTGCCACCCATCGGGCGGCAAGTGCTTCGTGAGCGGGACTCGGCTCAAGCCCCTCGGCGCGGAGTAGACCGAGCGCATCGGCAGCAGCCTCGCGGCGGCTCTCGATCGCTGGGCTCGGTGCGGCACCATTGCGTGCGACAGCGGTTCGATGCATATCTCCATTGTAAAGCAGCTGGGCGTCGGCACGGCGATCCTCGTCGCCCTGGGAGGATCGATCGAAAGTGCAAACATGCCCCACGCCATTCGGCCCCATAGCGATGAGCACTCGGTAGAGCGACCCTAGTAATAGAGCCAAATCACCCGACCCAACGACACTCCACACCACCCCCAAAATGGTCTACGGAACCGAAGGTCGGGAGTTCGAATCTCTCAGGCGCGTCACTCAGAACCCGCACTGTGGTGCGGTTCCGGCAATCCTGCTCGGGGCTGGACGCGGGTCAGCCCAAGCTACAACTGCAGCGGCCAGGCAGTCGAAGCCAACGAGCCCGAACCAGGCGCGGTATTTACGCTGTCCGCTTTGAAGGCCATCCGGCCGAGATCGCTATGGCCACCGCGGTACGACGAACCATGGGGTCCTGGGGTCCTGGGGTCCCGTCCCGGGGTCGCGTCCGCCGAAGCTCCAAATGGTTGAGGGGTGGATCACCGGGTAGAGAGTCTGAGGACCGAGAAACCGCAACGGAAAGAGGAATGTTGATGGCCACCGACAAGAATGTGGACGAGGGCAAGGGACGTCTGAAGGAGGCTGCTGGCAGCCTCACTGACGATCAGGATCTGAAGAACGAGGGCAAAAGCGACCGCGCCAAGGCATCCGTCAAGGACAAGATCGACGAGGTAGCCAATAAGGCGAAGGACGCCCTGGATCGGGACGGGAAATAACTCATGGATCTACTGCTGCTTCTCATCATTGTGCTGATCATTATCAGCGTCGCCGGTGGCGCGCTCGTCAACCCGCTCGTCCTACTGCTACTGCTCGTGGTGGCACTGCTGTTCTTTGGTCCCTACCGGGGACGCCGCAGTCGCCTCTAGCCAGACGCTTATGCACTGGCCGCGTTCAATGGGTCGACTCGCCATTGGAGTGGGAGGCCGGCGATCAGCCGGCCTCCCCTGAAGACTTATCCGGCTGCGATCATCGGAGCCGGCGCGGGTGATGTGGTTCCCATCGCGGCGGTCCGAATCGCTAGTCGATCGGCATGCGCACCCCGCGATCCGGTCCTTGAAGGCAAAGCGCTTGCCGTGAGCCGCTTCATCTCCGCCCGCACGAGGGCCTCATGGTGGCGAAGGCGCACCGATCGTAGCCCCTGCGTTACTCGTGTTGTTTGCCTCACCGACTCCCCTCCTGTAAACAGATTCGGGACTCTATACCCGCCGGTGTCGACGACCAATCATGTCTGGGCAGGCTCGCGCAGACAGCGATTTATGAGCGGTTAGGCTGGTGGCCTCGGTGCTCATCGTCAGCTGGAATCTCGCGGGTCGCGTCCAACGGTTGGGCGAGCAGGCCGAGCGGCTCTTGGCGTTGGAGGCGGATCATCTCTGCCTGCAAGAGGTGACGCCAAACACCTTGATCCGGTGGGAGGTGCTGCTGAGCGAGGCAGGCTATGACGCGATCCAGCACGGTGAGCCCGACCCCTGTACAGAGCGCTCTCGGCCGCTGATGGTTCTCGTCGCCAGCCGTCGCGCGACGAAGCGCGTGACGGTAGCTGATGTCCCGTGGCCCGAGCGCGTACTCGCGGTCAAGCTGGCAGATGGAACGGAACTCATCAACGTTCATTCGCCGATCAGTCCCAAGCCGGATCTCGCGAAGGTTCGCACGCACGAGGCTGTCTATGCCCACCTTGCGGAAAACACCGTGAGCCACCCGCGGATTCTCTGCGGGGACCTGAACACGCCCCGTAAGGAGCACCCAGATGGACGGATCTGGACGTTCGCACGCGATCGATATGGGCGGCTCAGGGAGGAGCGCGGTGAGCGCTGGGACCAGGCGGAACTAGCGCTTATCCGAGGACTCGAGCCCTACGGCTTTCGCGACGCCTTCCGCACCATCCACGGTCCAACCCGCAAGGAGTTGAGCTGGGAATGGCCGCGCTGGGGAGGCGGCTACCGTCTCGATCACCTCCTTACCTCAGCGGAGTGCACCGTCGAGGACTGTCGCTACGAACACGAGTGGCGTAAGGAAGGCCTCTCCGACCACTCGGCGCTCGTAGCGCGTGTCAGGCGCGGGTGACCCTAGCGCCGCCGCGGCCTTGGGCCTCTCGACGCTCGGCGGCTCTTATCACTAGCTCGCGAACCCAAGCTGTTGGCGTCTCAAACCCAGCATCTTCGCTTTGGCCTCGGCTGCGAGCTGCTCAATCCACGTTTCGGGTGAGAGCTCCTCTTGCCGAGTCCTGGGGGCCGCGGCGCAGCCGCGGACGCGATCATCAGAGCGGTGGAAGCGAAGTCCCCAGAGCACGCCGCGCTGGGCCGGGCGCTCCACGAATTGCGCTTGGATGCCGGCGCCTCTCAGGACGAGTTGGCACGGAGGGCCGGCATGGACCGGACCTACCTTGGAGGTATCGAGCGTGGCGAGCGCAATGTCAGCTTCGCCAACTTGCCGAAGATCGCCGATGCGCTCGGTGAGCGTCCGTCGAAGCTGCTCTCGCGTTAGGAACGCTTGCTCTGAGATTGAGAAGCTCGCGCTTCATCGATCGATGCTGCCGCGCGGCGCCACCCAGACGCTCTCGAATGAGAGTGAAGTGTGGACGGCGATCGTGTCGTAGTCGCGGTCGTAATGAAGTACGCCGATGCCCGCCTCGGCTGCTGTGGCGGCGATCAGGAGATCCACCGGCTTGACGCGGTGAGAGATTCCTTTGGCCGAAGCCAGCTCAGCCTGAGCATTGAGCGCTCGCTTTGCCGCATCAGCGGTGAGCGGAACATGCGCAAGAGCGTCCAACCGCTGGGCAAGCAGCTCGAATCCCTCCTGGTCGCGGGCGCTGTAGCGCATCTCAAGCAAAGTTGGCGGGCATGTCCACAGCTCGCCTGCCGCCAATGCCGCGTCGAACTTCTGTCGCTTGACACCGGAAAGCCGGTTATCCAGTGCTCTGGCCCAAGCGGAATTGTCGAGCAGTAGATGCTGCCCGTAGGTCAATGGCTCCAGCCGTGCTCGCGAACCTCATAGGCGGCATCGGCATCGAGACCGTCTCCAGTATGCAACTGCTCCACGAGCTGACCGCGCAGCTCACGGTTGCAGTTGTCCAGATCCCGCTTTTCGTCCAGTTCCCGCAGTCTCTCGCGGGCTCCGCGTACCACCAGCTCGCTAAGGCGCACCGGCTCCCCCCGGCTACGTAGGGCTTCGAGAGCCTCATGCACTGGGGGGGTCTCGGTGATGGAGTGGCGAGGGAAGCGGGTTGGCACTCAATCAGTGTAGCACCCGGTACAGCACCAAATACGCTTTGCACCTACCAGTGACGCGCAAATGTCGCAGTAAGCGTTGAGGTCCGGCGTATCGAGTGCTCTGGAGCGTTGGCAGCTCACTCGGTTTCCGGGACCAATTCCGGCTGATGGTGTTCTCGCAGGAGCTGGTTGATGGTGGTCGCCGTTTTTCGTGCTTCGCTTGACTTGTCGAACCGCTTGTTGCGTGGGGTTTCGGCCATCTCCCACCGGCCCTTCGTGTAAACCGCTCGGTCGGGCGCGGTGCCGTCCAAAACCGTGGCGGTATCGCCCGACACGACGATGCGGGTCTTTGGACCGATTCTCGAAAGCTGGACGCCTTCCATCCACTCTGCCGCCATCATCTTCGGGCAGTTCCCGCCTACGAGGTAGATGAGTTGCCGAAGCTGAGCATCCATTTCGTATTGACAGATCCGCTGGTAGTCGTGGGTGCGTCCGTCGGCGGCGACGGTCGTGAACATTGCTCGCACTTCCGCTTGGGTGTGGTCCATTTCGGAGTTGCTGTCGCAGCCCGTGAGCAAGAAAGCGACCGCCACCACCGCGAGTCCAGCGGCCGCTGTGTTGGGCACGTAGATCATCGGGCACAGTATCCACCGCGAGACACGTTTGTGCCCCGACGGGACCATGCAACGGGGGTCGGCCTCGTCACAGGCCATGCGCATGCGGCCGCGGAGACGTTCCGATCGCTGGGCGAGTTGGCCGGTTTGCTGGGTCTCTGAAGACCCAGTCCAGCCGGCTACACTACAAATATCGATACCTGGTACCGTGCGGCCGGATCGTCGACGACCGAGCGCGAGGGTGAATATATGGGGGACTCGAGGGGCCTCGGCCTCGGCTGGCTAAGCGCGGTGAGTACGCTGTTCGCCCTTTTGATCGGCGGAGCTTCAGCTGCGCCAGCGTATGCCCAAAACCCTGTGTGGGCCATATCTTCGTCCTCCTCACCCACGAACTTCGCACCAGGCGACGAAACGGGCGATGACAAGTATGTGCTGACGGTGCTCGACGCTGGTGGCGGATCGGACGCGGGCAGCCCGATCGAAGTAGGAGACACGCTGCCGACCGGCATTACGGCGAGCGCCGTCTCCGGTGAAGACCTGGGCAACGGCCACGCCCTTGCGTGCAACCTGACGCCCAAGCCAACGTGCACCTATGAAGGCTTCGAAATGGCACCGGGCGATGTCCTGAGAATCGAAGTCATTGTCAAGGTGAACTCGGGGGTCGCAGCCTCGGTCACCAACTCGGTAAGTGTCGGTGGCGGCGGCGCCGCCACAGGGGCGCAGGCCGAAGACACTACGACCGTCAGCTCAAACCAAGCCGTCTTTGGCATCTCGGACTTCGCTGCCACCTGGTCAGACACCCAGGCGGGTGCCGCCGTAAACCTGACCGCCGGATTCACTTTCAATCAAATCGTCAGCGGCGGCAAAACGTATCCGGCGGCGGGCGATAAGCAAGCGGCGTTGAGCCTGCCGCCAGGCTTCATCGCAAATCCCCGAGCCGTTCCCTACTGCACGATCGGCGAAGCCTCGGCGGGCAGCTGTCCATTGGACACCGCAGTCGGAGTCGCATTCACCTCGAGAGGCTCCGGCGGCAGCGCCTCGGTGCAATATTCAAGCCTCGTCTATAACACTGCGCCTGAACTCGGCCAACTCGGGGCGCTTACGATGTTCTTGCCGGGCGTGCCGCTGAGGTTTGGCATGGCGCTCCAACCCGATGGTCAGCTGAAGTTGACAGCCGACGACGCCCCCGTGGACGGACTGATCTCGACGACGCTGACCTTGTGGGGCGTTCCGGCCGCCTACAACGGCGCCGGTCCAGACCACGCCCAGGCTTCCGGCGAACCAGACTTTGGCGACCCCGGGGGTGGGCTACCCCCGGCGCGCTTCCTGACCAGTGCTGTCTCCTGCAGCGCTGCACCCGACACCACCCTTTCCGCTGAATCGTGGGAGGCGCCGGGTGTGCGCATGGAAGCGTCCTCGGATACGCCCACGCCGACGGGTTGCAACAGGCTTCCGTTCAGTCCTTCGCTGGACGTCAACCCGGACGTCAACTACGCTAATGCACCGTCGGGCTATGACATCGATGTGCACTTGCCACAACCCCGAGAACCGGGGCTGGCCTCGGCCGCGATGGAGAGCGCAAGGATAGCGCTGCCCCAGGGCGCAGGAATCTCGCTATCGGCCGCGAACGGGTTGCAGGGATGCGGCGAAGCGGAAGTTGGGCTGGGCTCCTCTACGCGCGAGACATGTCCTGCTGCTTCGATGATCGGTACGGCTGAAATCGAGATGCCCATTCTCGCCGGGTCGCTAAAGGGACATGTCTATCTGGCAAGGCCCGGCGAGAACCCTTTTCATGTGCAACTTGGGCTGTATGTCGTGGCCAAAGAACAGCTGGGGGGCGTCTCGGTGAAGCTGGCAGGGGAGCTGGAAAACAATCCGATCGCCGGTCGCTGGGAAATCTCCTTTGAAGACCTCCCACAATTGCCGATCGACGATCTCGCATTGCGTTTCTCGGGCGGCCCGCGCGCCCTGTTGAGCACGCCGCCCACCTGCGGCACGGCCACCAGCACGGCCGAGTTGGAACCTTGGAGCGCCAATGCTGCCGCCACCGCCTCCAGCGCGTTCCAAATCGATTCGGGAGCGCAGGGCACACAGTGCTCAGCGCCCCACCCGTTCAGCCCGGCGATCGTAACCGTCGCCGAAGCGACAAGCGAAGCGAACACATTCAAGTCGCTGGCGCTCATGGTGTCTCGCGCCAACCACGACGAGGAACAGGAATTGGGCACAATCGCGATCGAAGCCCCACAGGCGCTTGCGCAGATGTTCGTGGGCGTCCAAACCTGTGAAGAACCGAGGGCCTCGGAGGGCCTGTGTACCAGCACAAGCGAGGTAGGCCGGGTTGAGTCAACGGTCGGCTTGGGATCCCACCCGGTCGCCCTGGACGGCTCGATCTATCTGACCGGACCGTACGGCGGCGCCGCGCAAAGCCTGTCGATCGTGCTGCCCCTGGACCCGGGTCCATTCGAATTCGGCGCGGAGGTCGTGCGGGCGGCGATCACAGTCAATCCGAGCACGGGAGCGTTGATCCTCACCAGCGGACAGTTGCCCACGCTGGACGACGGCGTGGCACTGCACCTCGATGAAATCCTGTTGCTCCTCGACCGAGGCACGTTCAAAGTCGACCCGGCCTGTGAACCGCTCGGAGTCACAGGCACGATCACAAGCACCGAAGGCGGCACGGCGCAGATTACGAGCAACCCGCTGGGCGCCTCCACGCTGCCGTGCGTGTTGCCCGCAGCGCCCGGCCAGCCGAGGAAAGGGACGCGCGCCAACTCAACCGTGTCGTTCTCGAGCACGCACATCGCGACGAATGGTCATGGAGTGGCGAAGGTCAAGCTCGCCTGTAAAGGCACCGCACGCTGCCTCGGCAACATCACATTGACAGGCAAGCTCAACAGCACGGGCGCGAAGGGACATGCCAAGCAGGAGATGCTGGGCACAGCCCATTTCTCGCTCGAGGCCGGCGCCACGGCGACCATCGATGTCAAGCTCGGTGTCCGCGCGAGGTCCGCGTTGCGCTTCGCGCATGGATTTCTGCGGGCGGTGCTGAGCATCCGGACATCCTCGTCCAAGCCCGCCCAAACGCACAGCGTGACCGTGCAACTGAGCACTCACAAGATCCGCCGCCACGTCAAACGCTAGACGACCGAAAGGAGGAGCCACATGACACGGAGGATGCTCGCGGCAGTTGCCGTCACGGCGGCGCTCATCTCGGCGACCGCGCTTTCCCTGCCAGTGACCTCCCAGGGCGCAACCTCTGGCTGTCCGACGCCGGCGGCATCAGCACCGACGAAGGCTGCGATACCTCAGGAACTCTTGGCCCTCAAACAAAAGGCGAAGCAATACCTCAAGCTGAAAAGCATCCGGATTTCGTTTCACACCGAGCTTGAAGCGGACACCGGCGACCTGGCCTTTAACGACGTCTCGGAACTCAACCTCAAACCCCGGGAAGCCAGGAGCATCCTCGAGGTGGAAGCGACCTCCCCGTCCGGCAAGCGGTCAAGCGAAACCCACAAAGTCCTCGAAATAGGCAACGCGACATATCGCTATGAGCCGACCCTCACTCGTGGCGATGGCGACCGGCCATGGGTTCGCAAATCTCGCGAACGCTCCCACAAAGAATCGGGGAATTCGCTCTTTGAACCCTCACCGCAGCTGCTTGGCGCGGCGACGAGCATTGTGGCGGCGGGGACCACGACCATCGACGGCCAGACAGTCAGCCAGTTCACGATCACATACGCACCGGACGTGTTTCCCAAGAGCGAACTTCCATTCGGCGGCCTGCTGGAAAAGGAATGTCCGCAACCCGTCCTGGTGGACATGGCGATCGCTGCCTCAGGCCTTCCAATGCTGGTGAGGGTGAGCACTAGCTACATCAAGTCGGGCAAGACGATCTCGAGTTCCAGCACAACGCGGATTTTGGCGATCAACTTCCATTTCAAGACGCTCAAACGGCCGCCGGCGCGGCGAACGATCGGAGAAGCGGCACTACGCCGGTTCAAGGCGGCCAAACTGAGCAAAGAACTGGCCAAGCACAAACGCCGCTACGTCGCCGGGCACAAGACTTTGTACCAAACTTGTGACAATTCGTAGGCGTGCGCGTATAGCTATGTAATCCAACCCAATCTGGTCTCAAACCAAGCCAAATCAGGTTTCAGACAAGCCTCTACGGACCCGAAGGTCGGGAGCTCGAATCTCTCAGTGCGCGTCGGCTAGCCTCGCTGGAGTGCGCCTTGGGGGAGCTTCACGCGTCGGGTAAGGATTTCGGTTGCCAGCGCGAGTGTTCGTAGCACGCCGAGCTGGCGTAGGAGGCTGACGGTGTCGGTGTGTCCGTGGTCTTCGAGGATTCGGCCGTCGTCCGCGAAGCGACTGATCGTCGTGCCTCGGAGCGTCACCGCTCGTCGGCGGTAGGTGCCGGTGAGGACCCATCTGGATGCGACTCGGTTGCCTTCGGTGATCTGCTCCTCCGCTTGCATCCGGAGCTGCTTGAAGATGGCGCGATAGAAGGCGACCGATTCTTCACCTCCCTCGTAACCGCGGAAGGTTGTGTCGTTGACGTGGTCCACGAAGTCGGGGTTGTAGAAGTCCTTCATTCTCGAAAGGTCGCCAGAGCAGACAATGTCGATGGCGCCTCGGGCGGTGGCTGCGTAGTCATGTTCTGTAGTCATGCGAGCGAGCATACACGACAAAAATGTAGTAATGTTTGGGAGGTGGCGGGAAGGCCAAAGAAAGGGAGTGCCGAGCTTGCGCCGCTCGAGTCGGAGGTGATGCAGGCGATCTGGCAGGCAGAGAGGCCGGTGCCGGTACGCCATGTCCTCGATGCGCTCAACGCGCGACGATCCGAGCCGTTGGCCTACACGACGGTGATGACCGTCATGAACCGGCTCGTCGCAAAGAACGTTCTCTCGCGCAATGGTGAGCGACGAAGCTACGTCTACGAAGCGACGGCTCCTGACGCAGCGAGCCTCGCGGTTCGTGACGTGATCCGCACGCATGGCGACGCAGCCGTCGCACATTTCGTGGACGAGGCGCGCGCCGATCCTGCTGTCTTGAGGCGCCTGCGAGCGCTGCTTGCGCAGGACAGATGAGGCCTGATCGCGCCACACGCGACTTCTTGACGCTCGTGGCGATAGCGGTGCTCGTGGGGGCGATCGTTTTTTGTGGGGCGGTGGGAGGGGTATTGGTGCCTCTCCTGCTGTCTCGCGTCTCTGGTCACGGCCTCAGCGCGCTCGCGAACACGTCGGTGTTGCCTGCATTCGTGCTGCTTGCCCTGGTGATGGCTGGTATCGCCTTGGCCACTCGGTCGCTTGCACGTCAACTGCTCGCCTCTCGTCGCCTCGCTCGATACGTGTCCGGGAGGGCACAGAGATTGCCCGGTGAACTCCAATTCGCTGCGGCGCGCGCCGGGTTGCAGGGGCGTGTGACGCTCGTGGATGCTCCCGGGTCGTTCTCGTTCGTATACGGGTTGCTGACGCCGCGTGTCGCCGTCAGCCAGGGCTTGGTCGAGACTGCGTCAGCTAACGAGTTGAGCGCCGTGATCGAGCACGAGCGCTACCACGTCCAAAACTTGGACCCTCTGAAGATCGTGCTCAGTCGTTCGCTATCGGCCGCGTTGTTCTTCCTGCCGGTGTTGGACGCGCTGCGTTCCCGCTACACGACCGACTGCGAGCTGGCCGCCGACCGACAAGCGGTTGGCCGATATGGAGATCGCCCGCTTGCCGGCGCATTGGTCAAGGCGATCAGGGAGCCAGACTGGGACGAGCTGAGCGTCGCCGCGTCTATCGGCGGCCCGGACCTGCTCAACATTCGTGTTGCCCAATTGGAAACCGGCGTAGAGCCGAGACTCGCCGATGTAGACCACCGCCGTGTAGCGCTCTCGATCCTGAGCACAGCTCTTTTCGCGGCGGTCTACCTCGTATCAGCCGACAGCCTGGGTGGATCTGCAGCCGTCCATCGCACGACCGGCAACGGCCTGGCGAGCGCGACAGCGCTCGGCGGCCTGGGGTGTGGCTTGCCATTTGCAGCGATGACGATCTCGTTCTACGCAATTGTCGCGATGCGTGCCCGACGATCCTCTGGCTATCGTCTGGACTCCTGAGCTCGCCCCCATGGACAGACGCGATTCGCATAGAGGGAATTGCGGGTGTGGCGGCGTACACAGCTGCGCAGTCAAGACGGCCGGGTGCTCGAATGCCGCTGCGGCGGCAGCGGCTCGCAGAGACTCCAACGCCAGCTGCAACCGGTCGCTACTACGTGGTCGTCTCGGTGCGCGACGCCACGGCAGGAAACTTCACGCTCGAGCGCCAGTCGCGCACCATCACCTCGACCTCGCTGTCATTCTCCTCGAGCAAGGCCGCTCCAGGCCAGGGCATAGGCATAGACGTGAAGGTCACGCGGCGGCCTCCGCCCCGGTCACGGTCGAGATCGAACGCCTCGACCCGGTCTTCGGCTGGCAGTTCTACCGTCAGGTATCGGCGCTCGTAGGCGAAGGCGCAGCGAGCGTCGCGTTCGTGCCCCCGGCGATCGGGGAGTGGCGCG
The DNA here is from genome assembly GCA_036510155.1 of Solirubrobacteraceae bacterium. Classification (GTDB taxonomy): domain Bacteria; phylum Actinomycetota; class Thermoleophilia; order Solirubrobacterales; family Solirubrobacteraceae; genus Palsa-744. Next base: position 13,555 of record DATCEK010000053.1, read on the forward strand.
CAAAGGCCACATACGAAGGCTCGCGCACATCGAGCCCGAGCGCGGTCGGCTTCTCCTATCTACTGGTCTCCTGAGGCAAGCGGAAAGATTTGAGGTGCGTGCCGGTTGACGCTCGCGGGCGTGCGGGTGTAGCGTCTAGCCATGCCAGCTCGGTGGCCAGCCATCCCCTTCTCGGATTGGCGCGAGAGTTGCGAGACGCTGCACGCGCACACGCAGGTGCTGGGCAAGCTCGCGGCGACACTGCAAGCCCCTGAGCCACAGCTGCAACACGCCGCCTTGCGGCTGAGCGCGAGGGGTTGGGAGACGCTGCCATTGCCGGCGCCTGACGGCTCGGGAGCGTTTGCGGTAGCGCTCGACCTGCACTTCCACCAGGGGCTAGTCGAGCACAGCGACGGGCGCGTGCTGCGCGTTCCCTTGGCCCCCGATCGCCCCGTCGGCGAAGTAACACGCGAGTTGTTGGCCGCAGTCACCGAGTTGGCCGGCCCGGTAGAGATCGACCCCACGCCGCAAGAGGTCTCCTGGAGCGTCCCGCTGGACGAGGACGAGGAGCACCGACGCTACGACCCGCAACAGGTGGAGCGCTATTTTGCCGCCGCGACGCAGGCGGCGTTGGTGCTGGCCGCGTTCCGCGCCCCCTATCGCGGTCGCTCGACACCGGTCAACGCCTGGTGGGGCTCGTTCGACTTGGCCGTCAATCTCTTCTCCGGAAGCCCGGCCGACCCGCCGTCGCAGGACTTCATCATGCGCAACGCGATGAATGCCCAAGAGGTGGCGGTGGGTTGGTGGCCAGGAGACGCGCGCTATGAGAAGCCAGCCTTCTACGCCTACGCGCATCCGGCCCCGGGAACCTTCGCGGAGGCCGAGCTCTCGCCGGCGGCAGCTCGCTGGGATGGAGCACTTGGCGAGTACGTGCTCGACTGGGAGGACGTCTGTAAGGCACAAGACCCGCAGGCGTTCGCGCTGGAATTCGCGCGCTCGGCGTTCCGGCACGCTTGCCTTGTCTGCGACTGGGACCCAGAGCTATTGGCAGGCGCCGAAGGCGATCCGCCACCGGTCATCTGAGCGGTTTCACTCCGCTTCGATCTGGAGTCGAAACCACTCCGACCCCTCGACGCTTGCCCCCTCCGCGTGGACGCGGTCGCTGAGCCAGTGATCGGAGGTCACGACCCGTACAAGCCCAGGCTCCTGCTCCAGCTTGAGCAGCCGCACGATCTCATCGTCGGCCGAATCGCGCTTGGGCCGCGGAGCATGCGCGACGAGGATCACGCTCGAGCGGATCGGCGGCCGTGGCGGCTGCTCGAAGACGACGGTGACGTCCTCACCGCCGTAGGCGGCCCAACGCTCCAGCTGCTGAACAAGCTTCACCATCGCACTGTGGCGGTCCTCCCACCAGCCGTCCGGGCGCGTCCCGATCACGTTCATGCCGTCCACAAGCCAGCGCATGCGCGCAGATTATGGTTTAGCGGCCGGCAGTGCGACAGATGTCATAGGTCCGAACTGCGGGACGCAGCATTCCCCGCGCCCATCTACGCAGCATCCGCACGCACTGACGCGGGCATCAGCGCGGCCCATCGATGCAGCATCCGCGTGCAAATCTAGGCGGGGACCAGCCCGAGCGGCTTCACCGGGCGCAGACCGAGCTCGGCAACCGAGCGAGCCGAGCAAACGATCAGCTCGAGCGTCACGCAATCCTCGAGCTCCACGAGCAGCTCGCCCTTGGGACTGTTGACGAGCGTGCGCTCGATATGAAACAGCGTCTCGCCGTCGGTCAGATACCCGCGATCGTCCGGCGCGGCCACGACCGCCCCGGCATCGCGCGCATCTTCCCGTCGGCCTGTGTCGCGCTCGTCACTCATAACTGCAAGCTACCTTTGCACAAGATGTTGTCCTCGGTAGGGTTTGCCCTGGCGGATGCGGAAGCTTCCTGAATGCTCCAGCCGAGTGTCGGATCTCGAGTCGGGCGACTACGCTCGCGTTCAAGGCCCAACGCACCGACAGAGCAGGCCAAGATGCTGAGCAAAGCAGCCAGCATGATCGCCCCGGCCTGAGAGGCGGTGAGCACGCCCTCGGGCAGCCCGAGCGCGACGATCGCGGAAGGCACGCCAAGCTGGGCCGAGGCGACGAGCCCGGCCGCGGGCGGTTGGCGGGCAAGACGCGCGGCGAGTAGATGCACGAGCAGATTCAGCGCCACAAGCGCACCGGCAAGCTCGATCAGCGAGGCGTCGCTGAACAGTCCGCGCAGGTCGAGCCGCGCGCCGAGCACGACAAAGAAAAGCGGTATGAAGAAGCCGCCGGCGATGCCGAGCACCTCGTTGGAGAGCCGTTTCGGCCCGCCTACGGCGGCCACCATCAGCCCAGCGCCGAAGCCGGCGATGAGCAGGCTGGCGCCGCTGCGCTCAGTCAGCCAGGCGAGCCCGAAAAGCAAGATCAGAGCAAGGCGCAGGTCCACCGCCCAGTTGCGGCGCTTGCCGAGGCGCCTGAGCGCCAGCACCTCAGCACGTCGACGCAGACGACGAGTGGCAAGCAGCGCCGCGATCGCACAGACGGCGACGATTGCGCTGCCGGCGAGGATACGCCCAGTCTTCCCGGGCGCAAGCACGAGCGGAACCGCAACCGTGGCCCCGATGTCGGCCACGGTCACCTGCGCCATCACGGCAAGCGCCACTGCCCCGGCCAAACTTCGCTCCTGAAGGATCGGCAGCACAACGGCCGCTGAGCCAGAAGCAACAAGCACCGCGTACACCCCGGCGTGCCCGATCCCATCGATGCGCCCCAGAAGCAGGCCGCCGCCAACAGCGATCACGGCCACGAGCAGGGCGCTGGTAGCGCCTTTGCCGAGCGAGGCGCGCAGCCGCTCGTCGCGCAGGGGCACGTTCATGCCGACGGCAAACATCAGCATCGCAAAGCCGATTTCGGCCATGAAGGACAGCGTCGGATTGCCAGGGTCGATCGCGTTGATGCCGGTCTTGCCGAGGAATATGCCGGCGGCAAGCTCGCCAACGACGACGGGAACGGCCCCGCCCCAGGCGGTCCCGAGCAGCGGCCCGGCAAAGCCGCAGAGGCCGATCAAAGCAAGCGTTCCGAAGCTCATGGCGGTCATTCTCGCGTGTGGGTCGGCCTGTGCCGATCGTCGGGCCCGAAGCCGATGGCCCGGCCGCTGCGGCAGGCGAGAATTCTGCACTCCCGAGCCAACCACTCTTGCCGCGTGACACAGCGAGCATGCCAATCCGTGAGCCGCGACTTTGGACTGAGACCGCATCGATCCGGGTAGATGGGGGTTGGCTACATAGATACGACCTGCTACATAGAAACTGGACTGGGTCCAGAATTCGGAGGAGGATGGGATGACGTTGAGGGTTCGGAGCTTGCTGTTTGGGACGGTTGCTTGTGCGTTTACGGTCGCGTCGGTGGTGATAGCGCTGGCTGCCCCGGCGGCTCAGGCGGCGTTCGGCGTGGAAAAGTTCGTTGCGGCGAACTGCATCCAGACCCAAGAAAAATGTGGCGAAGAACCCGGCACGACCTTTCCGACAGAACCCACCTTGACAGAAGCCAAAGCGGCCGGCTATACGCAGGCGGCCGGGAATCCGCCGTGGGGAATCACGGCATTCAAGGTCAACACAGAAGGCGAATTCCCACACGCGATCCCCTCGGGACTACTGACGGGCGAAGGCCCTGTCACCCATGTCCGCATCGATGTCGCTCCAGGTGTCAGCACCAACCCGACGGCCGTGCCACTGTGCTCGAGTGAAGAATTCGGCAAGGAAGTGGCGGAAGGGGTGTTCCTGGCCCCCACATGCAATGCCGATACGATCATCGGCACCAACAAGGTCGTCGTACTGGTAGAACCAAAACCTGGCGAATTTGCCGATCTCCCGCTCGAAGCAACCGTTTACAACGTGATACAGCCGCCTGGCGTTGCCTCCCTGTTCGGTGTGGCGCTGTCTCTCGAAAGCCTAGGTTTGCCGGGTGCTTACGCGCACACGCTGATCGAAGGCCACGTGGAATGGGCGGGCAACTACCACGATTACTACGAAATCAACGTCTCTCCGAAGATCCCGCTCATCTCCTCGCGACTGATCCTCAAAGGCAACGTTGGCACCACCGGCAGGGGTGGCTTCATCACGAACCCGAGCAATTGCGCCGGTCCGGGTCCCTATACCACAAACACGGCGACGCTCGAATCTGCGGCCGGCAAGAAGTCCGCAAGGTTTTACACCGCCCCAATCGGAACCGAAAACTGCCTGGTCACGGGCTCTCTCGCGGCGCCCTTTGCGCCGACGTTCAAAGTCGAACCTGAAACAACCCAGAACGACAAGCCGACCGGGGTCACTGCCGAACTCGCGCTGCCTCACAACCAGCTGCCGACGGAACTCGATTCCTCGCAGCTGAAGAACGCGACCGTGGTCCTGCCCGAAGGCATGACGCTCAACCCGGCTGCCGCCACGGGCCTGAAGTCCTGCACCCCAGCGCAGGTTGGGATCGGAACCAGGAATCCGGTCACCTGTCCGAGCGAATCGAGGCTTGGCACTGTCAGCCTGAACGTTCCCGACCTGCCCGAAACCACCCCAGCAGCATTGACAGGCCACATCTACCTGGGCGGCACGGAACCGATCACCGGTGGCTCGAACCCGGTGCAACCCGAATACACGATCTACGTCGTTGCCGACTCGACGCGCTACGGCATCTCGGTGCGCCTACAGGGCACCGTCAAGCCCAACCCGACCACAGGCCGGGTGACGACGGAATTCAACAACAACCCAGAACAGCCGTTCAGCAAAATCACGCTGAAGTTCAAAGGCGGCGCCCTCGCGCCGATCGCCAACCCACTCACGTGCGGGACGGCGACGACAAGCGCGAGCTTTGCGCCCTACACAGGCAACCCGGTCTCGTACTCGCCGCCGGTGGAACCATTCAAGGTCGACAGCAATGGGGCAGAAGGAGCTTGCGCCTCGCCGCTGCCCTTCGCGCTCACGCAAGGCACGGAATCGCTCCCCACGACAGGTGGCGCGCCGACCAGCTTCACGTTCAACTTGGCGCGCACAGACGGCCAGCAGTACCTGTCGCACGTGACAACGACGCTCCCACTGGGACTCGTCGGGAAGATCCCGGCGGTGACCCAATGCCCGGAACCGCAAGCGTCCCAGGGAATATGCTCGGCTGAAAGCCGGATCGGGACTGCGACAACCACGGTCGGCGCAGGCAGCGCCCCGGTGCAGTTCTCGGGCCCGGTCTACCTGACAGGCCCATACGCCGGCGCCCCCTACGGAATGGTGACGGTAGTCAACGCGACAGTCGGCCCGTTCAGCCTGGGCAATGTGATCGTGCGCAGCAAGATCGAAGTCAACCCGCACAACTCCCAGGTCACGGTCTCGAGCGAAGTCCCGACGATCTTCAAGGGCATCCCGCTACGCATGAAATCGTTGAGCCTCGCGATCAACGGCCAGGGCTTCCTGATCAACCCGACGAACTGCGCCGGGCAGACGACGACAACGATCCTGAACTCCAGTGGCGGCGCCAGCCAGTCGCTGTCCTCAGGGTTCCAGCCGACGAATTGCGGGTCGTTGGCGTTTGCGCCGAAATTCGGAGCCTCGACGGGCGCGAAAACATCGCGTGCCAACGGCGCCTCGCTGGTGACGAACGTCAACGTCCCGGCGGGAGGAGCGAACTTCAAGTCGGTGCTCGTCACCGTCCCGAAGCAGCTTCCATCGCGTCTGTCAACGCTGAAAAACGCGTGTCTGGAAGCAACGTTCAACGCCAACCCGAGCCTGTGCCCAGCCAACTCGAAGGTCGGCACAGCAAGGGTCAAAACACCGGTGCTGCCGGATCAGTTGAGCGGCCCCGCCTACTTCGTCTCACACGGCGGCGCGGCCTTCCCAGATCTCGACCTGGTGCTCACAGCCGACAACGTCACAGTGATCCTGGTCGGCAACACGAACATCGCGAAAGGCGTCACGACGACGAACTTCGCGAGCACGCCGGACGTGCCGTTCACCGGGTTCGAACTGAATCTGCCGACCGGGCCAAATTCGGCGGTCGCCGCCAACGGCAACCTGTGCAAGCAGTCGCTGGTGATGCCGACAACGATCACCGCCCAGAACGGAAAGGTGTTCAAGCAGAACACCAAAATCGCCGTCACGGGCTGCCCGGTCACGGTCGTCTCGCACACCGCCAAGAAAGGAAAGGCGGTCGTCGTTGTCAGGGTGCCGGAAGCGGGCCGCGTCAGCGGCGGCGGCTCGAACCTGAAAACGGTCTACAAGTACCCGTCAAAACAGCAAAACGTGACCCTGGAAGTACCCGTCACCAGCTCGCACAGGCCGCTAACCATGAAGGTGCGCATCGGCTTCACTCCAAAGGCCAAAGGCAAGAAAAGCTCGACGGTGTATACGACCGTTCGCCTGAAATAGGCAGGGGCCTCCCAGGCCGGCCCGAGCGCGCGGGCCGGCCTGGGAGGATTGTCTACGCTGCAGAGTTTTACGGTTAGAGCGCATGGCAGCGGGTAGGCCCTTTCTCGAGGAAGCACGACCACCGGAGGGGACCCATGAGGCTGACCGCACCTACTTGCATCTTCGCCGCGCTCGTATGCGCGGCAGTCGCGCTATCGGCGCCGGCGGCGCAAGCCGGGTTCGGCATCAAGACCTTTGAAGCCGGCACGTGCAAGACGGACACCCCCGAATGCACCTACTCCGCGCCGGAATCGCAGTTCTTCACGCAAGCTGCTGGGCATCCTCCGCTCGGAATCACGGGCTTCGAAGTGAACACCGCTCCTTCCGGCGAACCGGAAGGCAGCATCAAGGATGTTCGGGTCGACATACCACCGGGACTCGCCGTAAACCCAGATGCGACCGAACAGTGCACCAAGGAACAGTTTGAATCCAGCACGTGCCCGCTCGGCTCACAGGTCGGCAGCGATGAAATAACGGCCGTCGTGGGCGGTGTCATCAAACTTGGTCCAGTTTCTTTGCCGATGTATAACATCGTCCAGCCCCAGGGCGTGCCGGCGGAGTTCGGCTTCGAGCTCAGCGTTCCGCCATTGCTTGAACTTCACGTCCTGATCGTTGGCGGCATCAGCTGGTATCACGAAGCCGAAAACAGCGAAAACGCCGGAGTGCCAACCGGTGACTATCACGAGTTCTTCACCATCAAAGAAATACCGACGACTCTCGCGGTAGTGAAGTCGCGGCTGAAGTTCGAAGGGACTGCCGGGAATGGCACGTTCCTAACGCTCCCGAGCACCTGCGGCACGCAAACATCCTATCTTCACGCCGATTTTTACCAGAGTCCGGGGCAGTTCCTGGCCTATCAGACAGTCTCCGGCAGTCCTCCAAAAGCGGTGGAGGTGGGCGGCTGCAAAGAAGTCCCGTTCAAGCCCGAGCTAGCCCTCACCCCACCCGCCGGACAAACCCAATCCGATCATCCGGACGCTGCGACGGTGGAGCTCAAGGTGCCTCAAAGCGAAAGCGCGGGGACGCTCAACTCCTCTACCGTCAAGGATGCGCGGATAACGCTGCCTGAAGGTATGACGCTCAACCCCGCCGTAGCGGCAAGCGGCCTGGAAGCATGCAGCGATGCGCAGTTCGGCAAGGGCAGCGCCAACCCCGTCACATGCCCGCCCGGCTCGAAGATAGGTGAAGTCACAATCGAAACGCCGGATCTTCCGGCAAAATCACTCATCGGCTCGGTCTATCTCGGGCAGCCCGCCAGCAGTAATCCTGAATCCGGCAACGAGTACCGCATCTTCATCGATGCCGAGGGACCCCGCTACGGCGTGTCCGTGCGCCTTGAAGGCCACGTAAGCGCCAATGCAAGCACCGGCAGGCTGACCACCGCCGTGCTCGAAAATCCGCAGGTCCCCTTCAGCGACTTCATCCTGAGGTTGAACGGTCCGCACATGCCGCTCGCCAACCCGCTTGTGTGCGGCATGGCGACGACCAACTCGAGCTTGACCCCATACAGCGGCAACCCGGGCGCCGAACCGTTCATGTCATTCCCGATCGACCTCGACGGCAAAGGCGCAGCCTGTCCCTCGTCGCTGCCGTTCGCCCTGGGCCAAAGCGCTGCGACCATCCCCACGACCGGTGGCGCTGCCACCAGCTTCAACTTCAACCTCTCCCGCGGCGAAGGCCAGCAGTACCTCTCGAAGCTGACGACCGTCCTGCCCCCGGGCCTGCTCGGCAAGATCCCAGCGGTGACTCTTTGCGCTGAACCGCAGGCGCAGCGTGGCGAATGCACGGCCGCGAGCCAGATCGGAACAGTGAGCGCTTCGCTCGGCTCCGGCTCGCCGTTGCTCACGCTCCCGGGCACGGCCTACCTGACCGGCCCCTACGGCAACGCCCCATATGGCCTGTCGGTTGTGGTGCCGGCCGAAAAAATCGGCCCCTACAACTACGGCAAGATCGTCACACGGGCCGCCATCAACGTCGAACCGATCACTTCGCGCATCGTCGTCTCGAGCCAGCTGCCAACGATCGTCGGCGGCGTGCCGCTACGCCTGCGCTCGATCGACGTGAACGTGAACCGCGCAAACTTTGCGATCAACCCCACCAACTGCGCGGCGCTCGAGACGGAAACAACGCTCACCTCGACTTTCGGCACGACCCAACCTCTTTCCACCCCGTTTCAGGCCACGGCTTGCAGCGCGCTCGCGTTTGCGCCGAAGCTGACGGCCTCGACCAACGCCAAGACCTCGCGTGCGAACGGCGCGATCCTGGTCGTCAAAGTGGGCTATCCGGCCGGCACGCAAGCCAACATCAAGTCGGTGCTCGTGACGTTGCCGAAACTGCTGCCCTCGCGCATCAGCACGCTCAACAACGCTTGTCCTGAAGCCGCCTTCAACGCCAGTCCCCTCAGCTGTCCGCCCCTGTCGAAGGTCGGCAGCGCCATCGTCACCACACCGGTACTCCCAGGGAAGCTCACCGGGACGGCGATCTTCGTCTCCCACGGCGGCGCATCGTTCCCAGACCTCGACCTCGTGTTGCAGGGTGACGGCGTGACGGTGATCCTGATCGGCAACACCAACATCTCCAAAGGCGTCACGACTTCCGACTACGCATCGATCCCCGACGTCCCGGTGTCGAGCTTCGAAGTGCGGCTGCCGACTGGCAAAGACTCGGTGCTGGCGGCGAACGGCAACCTTTGCAAGTCGCCCCTGATCATGCCCACGACGATCACCGCCCAAAACGGCAAGGTGATCAACCAGAACACCAAGATCGCGGTCGGCGACTGTCCGATCACGGTGCTCTCCCACCGCATACGCGGGCACAAGGCGATCATCAAGGCGAAGGTCTTCTCGGCCGGTCGCGTAACCGCAAGCGGCAAAGACCTGGGCACGCGTCTGAAGCGGCCCGGCAAAGCCAAGGTCGTGACGATCGAAGTACCGCTGTCGAGCGCCGGCCTGCGCGCACTCGCCCACCACCGTCACGGCGTGAGGCTGCACGTACGCCTGGGCTTTGCCCCAAAGGCCAAGAAAATTCCGAAGTCCTCGGCGTCGGTGACGCTTTTGTTCAGATAGCTGGGCGAGGGCGAGGGCGAGGGCGAGGGCGAGGGCGAGGGCGACGCGGGCGCAAGAATTGTCTTGCTGGACGCGAACCGTCGCGTCATCTCGGTAGATTGAGCGTATGGCAATCGCATCGGTCGAAGGCAACGCACTGGAGGGCGAGCTGGCTCCTGTGCTCGCCGGGATCCGACGTCTCACATCGCTTGCCGACGCGGTCGAGGACGCGGATGCGCTCTTCTCGGGCCTTGCACGCGAGCTGATCGCGACGCTGGGAGCCGAGGAGGTCCATATCCACCATCTCGGCGCGCCGGCCGAGGACGAGCTCGTAGTCGTCTACATGCACGCGGGCGACGGGCAGCTCAGCTACTTGCAACCGCACTCCGAGCGCCCGCCCGGGGTCAGCTGGGTGGCTAGCACGGGACGCAGCTTCCTCGCCGTCGGCTCGAGCGAGCTGAGCGCCAGCGTTCCGCGCCTGTCGGTGACCGCGCCGCCGCGGGCAGACGCCGCCGGCTGCGCGCTGCTCGCGCCGCTGACTGTCGGCGGCCAGGTCGAGGTCGTCGTCGTGCTCGTCAGGCGCGAGCTCGAGCCCTTCCAGGGAAGCTCGATCGAGCAGGCGGCAACGCTCATCGACCAGGCGGCGACGGTGCTTGCGCTCGTGCGCGCCCGGGCGGAGGCCGGCACCGACTCGGTGGCGGGCTGCCTCAACCACCGCGCCATGCGCCGTCGCCTGCATGAGGAGATCGGTCGCGTACAGCGCAGCGGCGGCCCGCTTTCGTGCGTGATCGTCGATCTGGACGATTTCAAGCTCGTCAACGACCGTTACGGCCATCAGGCGGGCGATTCGATCCTGCGTCAGGCAGCCCAGGCCCTGATGGGCGAGTTCCGCGCCTTCGACCGCGTGGCCCGCTACGGCGGCGACGAGTTCGTGGTGATCCTGCCAAATGCCGACCTGAACAGCGCGGTCGCCGCCGCCGGTCGTGCCTTGGCGCGCATGCGCCGGGTGCTGTTCCCCGACGGCTCGCGCGGGGTGTCCGCGTCGATGGGCGTCGCCGAATGGCGCGCGCCGATGACCGAGGCGGACCTGCTCGAGGTGTGTGACGCGGCGCTCTTGCAGGGCAAGCGCGACGGCAAGGGCAGCGTCACAGGCGCGATCTCCTGTGCGCCCAACGAGCCCGGCCCGGCTGTCCGTTGAGCTCGGCGCCCGAGAACAGCTTCGGCGCCCGCGCCACGCTCGATGTCGCCGGCGGCGAGTACGAGGTCTATCGCCTCGACGCGCTCCAGCAGCGCTTCGACGTCGCCCGCCTGCCTTTCTCGCTGAAGGTATTGCTCGAGAATCTGCTGCGCACCGAGGGCAACGGGTCGGTGGACGCCGCCGACATCGAGGCGCTCGCGTCCTGGGACGCCAAGGCAAGACCTTCCAAGGAGATCGCCTTCACGCCGGCGCGTGTCTTGATGCAGGACTTCACCGGCGTCCCAGCCGTCGTCGACCTCGCCGCGATGCGTGACGCGATGGCGCAGATGGGCGGCGATCCGTCCAAGATCAATCCGCTCGTGCCGGCCGAGCTTGTGATCGACCATTCCGTGCAAGTCGACGCTTTCGGCACGCGCGACGCTTTCAGCTTCAACGCCGAGCGCGAGTTCGAGCGCAACCAGGAGCGCTACTCGTTCCTACGCTGGGGTCAGGCCGCCTTCGACGACTTCGCCGTGGTCCCGCCGGACACTGGCATCGTGCACCAGGTCAACCTCGAGTACCTCGCACGCGTCGTGTTCTCTACCGAGCCTGGCGGAGCGGGCATGCGGGCGGGCGGCGCGGGCGTGCCGGCTGGGGGGAATGCTGCTCAATTTGACGATGCTCCAGTGCAGGCATATCCCGACACGCTCGTCGGCACCGACTCGCACACAACGATGGTCAATGGGCTGGGGGTACTCGGCTGGGGCGTGGGCGGCATCGAGGCCGAGGCGGCGATGCTCGGCCAGCCGATGCCGATGCTGATCCCGCAAGTGCTCGGCTTCAAGCTGCACGGCGCCCTGCCGGAGGGCGCGACCGCCACCGACCTCGTGCTGACCGTCACCGAGATGCTGCGCGAGCGCGGCGTCGTGGGAATGTTCGTCGAGTTCTATGGCGCGGGCCTCGCCACGTTGCCGCTCGCCGACAGGGCCACGATCGGCAACATGAGCCCCGAGTTCGGCTCGACCTGTGCGATCTTCCCGATCGACGCGGAGACTCTGCGCTACCTAGAGCTCTCAGGGCGCACGCGCGAGCGGATCGAGCTGGTCGAGGCCTATGCGCGCGAGCAGAGGATGTGGCACGACGAGCACTCCGAGGAGCCGACGTATTCCGATCTGATCGAGCTGGACTTGGGCGAGGTCGTGCCGAGCATCGCGGGCCCCAAGCGTCCACAGGACCGTGTCTCGCTGACCGACGCCAAGCACGCCTTCGGCGAGGCATTGCGGGGGGTGCTGCCGGAGTCAGACGGCGATGACGACGCGCTGGGAGGGACGTTCCCGGCGAGTGACCCAACGGCCTCGCAGGAGCCCGCCAATGGCGACGGCGCGCGCGCGACGCACCCCCTCGCGGGGACAAGCGTCACGGCGCAGGGCGACGGCTCGGGCGCGCAGGGCGCGACTGGGGAGGCGGGCAGTGTCGCGAGCGGTGCTGGCGGTGTTGCCGAAGTGGTTGCCCCGCGCGCGCCGGGGGGGAGCGCCGTTTCGTTGAAGCTGGCAGACGGTCGCGAGACGACACTCGATCACGGCCACGTTGTGATCGCCGCGATCACCAGCTGCACCAACACCTCCAACCCTTCGGTGATGGTTGGTGCCGGCATCCTCGCCCGCAACGCGCTCGCGCGCGGGCTACAGAGCAAGCCGTGGGTGAAGACCTCGCTTGCCCCGGGCTCGAAGGTCGTCACCGAATACCTCGACAAGGCCGGTCTGACCGAGTCGCTCGAGCAGCTCGGCTTCGACCTCGTCGGCTACGGCTGCACGACCTGCATCGGCAACTCCGGTCCACTGCCCGAGGAGGTGTCCGCAGCTGTGAACAAGGGCGACCTGGCGGTCGTCTCGGTGCTGTCCGGCAATCGCAACTTCGAGGGGCGCATAAACCCGGACGTGAAGATGAACTACCTGGCCTCGCCGCCGCTGGTCGTCGCATATGCGCTCGCCGGCACGATGGACATCGACATCGTCGGTGAGCCGCTCGGCCGGGACGCGCAGGGGCGGGATGTCTACCTGCGTGACATCTGGCCATCGGAGCGCGAGGTAGCCGAGACGATCGAGCGGGCCATCCACTCCGACATGTTCCGCAAGAGCTACGGTGAGGTGTTTGCCGGCGACGAGCGCTGGAACTCGCTGCAGGTGCCCGAGGGCGATCGTTTCGCCTGGGAACCGGACTCCACATATGTGCGCCTGCCGCCCTACTTCGACGGCATGCCTGCGCAGCCAGAGCCGCTCACGGACATCGAGGGCGCGCGCGTGCTCGCGCTGCTGGGCGACAGCGTCACCACCGACCACATCTCGCCCGCGGGCTCGATCAAGCGCGACGGTCCCGCCGGGGCCTACCTGCAAGAGCATGGCGTCGCCCCACGCGATTTCAACTCCTACGGCTCGCGGCGCGGCAACCACGAGGTGATGATGCGCGGCACGTTCGCCAACATCCGCCTGCGCAACCAGCTCGCTCCCGGCACGGAGGGTGGGGTCACGGTTCACCTCGGGGCGCGGGGAGGAGATGCCACTGGCCGGGCGGCGCCCGGCGAGCAAATGTCGATCTACGACGCGGCCATGCGCTACGCCGAGGAAGGGGTGCCGCTCGTCGTGCTTGGCGGCAAGGAGTACGGCTCCGGATCCTCTCGCGACTGGGCCGCAAAGGGCACGAAGCTGCTCGGTGTACGGGCTGTGTTCGCCGAGAGCTTCGAGCGCATCCACCGCTCCAACCTGATCGGCATGGGTGTGCTGCCGTTGCAGTTCCCCGACGGGGAGTCGGCGGCCTCGCTTGGCATCGACGGGCACGAGCAGTTCAGCGTTAGCGGCTTCGCCGAGCCACTGAACGCGGGTGAGTTGCCGAAGGCTTGCACAGTGCGTGCCGGCGACGTCGAGTTCGAGGCAACCGTGCGCATCGACACGCCCAAGGAGGCCGACTACTTCCGCCACCGGGGCATCCTCCAGTACGTGCTGCGACAGCTGCTCGCGGCGTGAGCGGCTTTACGCAGACGCTTCGCGAGCTACTGGCGGCGCGCGGACCGTCAGGCTATGAGACAGCGCCTGCGGCGGTTTGGAGCGCGGCGGCGCAGGCCTTCGGCGCGCAGGTGCAGACCGATGTGGTTGGCACCCCCTCCGCACGGGTCGCCCCCCGTGCGCGCTCGGGACATCGCCCAAATGGGAATGTCGAGAACACGCATGCAGACGCTTTGTCCTCGGAGGCTTCGCCTGCGGCTTCCGGCTCAGACGACGGGGCTCAGCGACGCCTCGTCGTGATGGGCCACATCGACGAGATCGGCCTGATCGTGACCCACATCGACGACGAGGGCTACCTGTGGTTTCGCGAGGTCGGCGGCTGGGATGCGCAGATCCTCGTCGGCCAGCGTGTCGTGCTCGCCACGCGCGAGGGTGAGGTCTCCGGAGTCATCGGCAAGAAGCCGATCCATCTGCTGCGCGAGGAGGAGCGCAAGAAAGTGGCCGAGGTGCGCGAGCTACACATCGACATCGGCGCCAAGGACGGCGAGCAGGCACGCGAGATGGTGCGCGTGGGCGATGTGGCGGTGATCGACGGCGATCCGCTCGAGCTGCCCAACGGGCGCATCGCCTCGCGGGCGCTCGACAACAGGCTCGGCTCGTTCGTGGCGCTCGAGGTCGCCCGGCTGGTGGCCGAGGCCGGGGGTGCGAACGCCTGGGAGCTAGTGGCGGTGGCGGCCGCACAGGAGGAGACGACGTTCGGAGGTTCGCGCACCAGCGCCTTCTCCTTGCAACCCGACGCTGCGATCGTGGTCGACGTCACCCACGCCACCGACGCGCCAGGCATCGACGTCAAGGAGTCCGGCAAGCACGAGCTCGGCTCCGGCCCGGTGCTGAGCAGAGGCTCGACGCTCAACCCGCGCCTCTCAAATCTGCTCTACGACACGGCCGAGAAAGAGAAAATCGCCTTCACCGTCGAGGCGATCGGGCGCAACACAGGCACAGACGCCGACGCGGTGCACCTCAGTCGCGGCGGTGTGCCAACCGCGCTCGTGTCTATACCGCTGCGCTACATGCACTCGCCGGCCGAGCTGGTGCAGTTGGAGGACGTGCACGCAACCGCGGCGTTGATCGCCGCGACTACGCTCGCGCTCGACGCCGAGACCACGTTCGTGCGCTGAGCGGATCCACTCCCCGAATCCGTGTACACACCAAAGGGGTGCGTACACGGAGTCTGGGATCAATGACTAATTGCTCGTGCCGTCCAGCGCGGCAAGCGGCGGGTTCGCGCCCTCCAGCTCGGTCATCGGGTTGATCTCATAGACCGTCCCGGGGGCCGCGCCGAGCGCGAGCATGCGGATGCCATCGGGGCCGGCGAACACCTTGCGCTTGGGCTCTGGGCCGACGCGCACGAACACGTCGGGCTCGAGCTCCACGCGCTCTCCGTCGATCTCGATCCAGCCTGAGCCCTGCAGCGCCAGGAAGACCTCCTCCTGACCGCTCTCTGCGTGGTCGTGCAGCGGGTAATCCTTGTAGTCGGCTGGCATCTGAATCACCTGCATGCCAAACGAGGTGACGCCGAGCTCGGCGCGCGCCTTGACGAAGCCGCCGCCGAAAGCGGCCTCCATGTCTTTGATGTTCTTCGCGGTGTAGTCACTCATTTTTCTGCTCCTGGTTTGGGGGTGGTTTTTTGGATGGGTGGGCGTGCTACCTGGTGTCAGTTGGCGTCTCGCATGTCATCTAAGAGAGACAGCATCCGTTGCTTTGGGCGTGCCACTACTCCTCCTCGGCCCTTTGCGCGAGTCCCGCCGGCTGTAGGACCGGTTTGTCCGTGGGCATGATGATCCCGAGCTGGCGCGACTGGGCAAGGACGGTCCCGTCGGGTGCCCAGATCACACCGTCCTCCTCGAACAGGCCGTCATACAGCAGGCGCGTATCGAACACGCTCAGGCACAAGGCGGCCGGGTCGCAGTCGCAGGCAGACATCGACTGGCGGAAGTGGATCGTGAGGTCGATCGTCGGGCTGATCGCCGGCTGATCCAGCGCGATGAACGACGGCGGAAACCAAGCGTCGCAAAACAGGGCAAGCGACAGCGCGTCGACCGGGCGCTCCTCCGGCAGGCCGATCCAGCCGCCGATCCGCATCGGCGCGCCGCTGCCGGAAAACGGGACCGCGCCGACACGCGGTTGCATCACTAGATGGTCGGTGAACTCGGGCGCCCCCTTGAAAAGCTTTGGCGTCGAAATCCGCTCCTCGTCGGGCGGCGCCAGATCAGGCATCGGCAGTTCGTTGGCGCCGGGCGAGCGCCACGGAACCGAAAAGGCGCCAAGCGCCAGAGCGGTGACGCGGCCCCCCTGTTCCATGCGCGCCGAAAGCGTGCTGAGCGAGCGTCCCTCGCGCTCGAGGACCGTGCGGATCACGATTGGGCCAGGGTCCGGCGCCCGCGTGTAATGGATGGTCAGCGAACGCGGCGTGCGCTCGGGGTCGTCCACGGCTGCGGTGAGTGCCCGCAGCAGCATCGCTGCCAAGTAGCCGCCGTGCGGCCCGCGACCGGCCCGCCAGCCGGAGGCGATGTCGGCGGCGAACAGCGTCTCGCCCGCTACAGGCGGGCCGTCGTCAACTCCGCCTTCGGCGGGCCTGACGGCAGTGTCGCGGTCGAACACCGTGTCCATGCACGGCGAGCATACATGACTGGCTGACTAGCCAGTCAAACGGGGTGCTGCCAAAGGCCTCGTGACTACGGATGGGCGGCGGTGCGGTGAGGAACAGGAGGCGGCGAGGTGCAGAAGGAGGTGAGGAGCTGAAGGGCTGATCACCCGCGCACGAGGCGCTTGTAGCTGATCCGGTGCGGGCGGTCGGCGGCGGCGCCGAGGCGCTCGCGGCGCGCTTCCTCATAGTCCTCGAAGTTGCCCTCGAACCAGGTCACCTGGGAATCCCCCTCAAATGCGAGCACATGGGTCGCGATGCGATCGAGGAACCAGCGATCGTGGGAGATCACCACCGCGCAGCCGGGGAACGCGAGCAAGGCTTCCTCGAGGGCGCGCAGCGTGTCGACGTCGAGGTCGTTCGTAGGCTCGTCGAGCAGCAGCAGGTTGCCGCCGGAGCGCAATAGCTTGGCCAGATGCACACGGTTGCGCTCGCCGCCGGAGAGCTTGCCGATGCGCGCCTGCTGGTCAGAGCCCTTGAAGTTGAAGCCGGCTGTGTACTGACGCGAGTTGACGACGCGATCGCCCACCTTCAGGTGGTCGAGCCCGTCGGAGATCTCCTCCCACACAGTCTTGCCCGGGTCGAGCGAGTCGCGCGACTGATCTACATGCGCAAGCTGCACGGTGTCGCCGAGCTCGAGCTTTCCCGCGTCAGGCGTCTCCTCGCCGGTGATCATGCGAAACAGCGTCGTCTTACCCGCGCCGTTCGGCCCGATCACGCCGACGATCCCCGAGCGCGGCAGGTCGAAGGAGAGCGACTCGATCAAAAGCCGCTCGCCGAAGCCCTTGCGCAGGTCCTCGGCGACCAACACCTTCGTGCCCAGACGCGGACCGGGCGGAATGTGGATCTGGACCTCCTCCAGCTTGACGTTGCGCTCCTCGGCGACCAGCTCCTCGTAGCGGGCCAGGCGCGCCTTTGACTTCGTGCGCCGCCCCTTGGGATTGGTGCGCACCCACTCGAGCTCGGCGGCGATCGTGCGCTCGCGCCCCTTCTCAGAGCGCTCTTCCTGGGCCAGACGCTTCTGCTTCTGCTCCAGCCAGCTCGAGTAGTTGCCCTCGTAGGGGATGCCCTTGCCACGGTCGAGCTCGAGGATCCAGCCGGCGACGTTGTCGAGAAAGTAGCGGTCGTGGGTGACGGCGACGATCGCCCCCTTGTACTCGGCGAGATGGCGCTCGAGCCAATCCACCGACTCGGCGTCGAGGTGGTTGGTGGGCTCGTCGAGCAAAAGCAGGTCCGGCGCGCTCAAAAGCAGCCGGCACAGCGCCACGCGGCGGCGCTCGCCGCCGGAGAGCGCGCTCACCTCCGCGTCAGGTGGGGGCAGACGCAGGGCGTCCATCGCGTACTCGAGCTGTGTATCGAGGTTCCAAGCGTCGGCGGCTTCGATCTTGGCCTGGATCTGGCCGAACTCCTCGGCCGTCTCATCGGAATAGTTGGCGGCCAGCTCGTTGAAGCGATCGAGTAGCGCCCGCGTGAGCGCAACGGCATCTTCGACGTTGCCCTTGACGTCCTTGGACTCGTCCAGGTGCGGCTCCTGCTCGAGCATCCCCACGCTAGCCCCGGGAGCGAGCAGCGCGTCGCCACGATAGTCCTGGTCGACGCCGGCCATGATCCGAAGGAGTGTGGACTTGCCCGCGCCGTTGTAGCCGAGCACGCCGATCTTCGCGCCCGGATAAAAGGCAAGCGTGATGTCGTTGAGCACGGTCTTGTCGGGGGGATGCAGCTTGGACAGACGGTGCATCGTGAAGATGTATTGCGAGGACATGCAAGCGCAGGATATGAGGTTGGAGCGGCGGGGACGGCCCGGTAACGTGTTGT
>DATCEK010000054.1:0-20058 GCA_036510155.1 Solirubrobacteraceae bacterium
TTGGCGGTAGCCGAACAGCACGTCATCCTTGGTCATCAGGCCCAAACCTCCTCTTCACTTGGCGGTGAAGGAGGCAGCCTGAGCCGAGGCACGGACGGGTCCCCAAACAGGGACCCGTCCGACCTCAACCAGAAAGACCTATAGAACCCCCAACTGTCGGGAGCACTCGGAGACAGCCCAACTTAGATGTCGGTCGGGCGAAGAAGGGCACTATGTCGGCCGGCGAATCGGTCCTACTCACGCCCAACGAGGTCGAGCACAGGTGTGCCTGAGTTCACGATGATCGCCGCGGCGTAGATCGCTGAGTGCGGCTCAGGTCCTCTTGAGCGTCGCGACGCTGACGTGCGGCCAGGTCAACCCGTTGAACACCAACTGCACGGTTTGCGTGTACTGCAGCTGAAGCGTGTCGGGTCCCCCCTCTGGGTCGGCGACGGTCTCGATCCAGAAGATCGCGTCGACCGATGCGGCCGTGGCGTTGCCGCCCGGCGGGTTGGTCCCAGCTTCCAGGAACGCGGTGTTCGAGGTGCCTCCGCCGGGCACGGGTTCGTGCTTGGTTGAGATCAAGAGCACCGTCGTGCTCTTGATCTCCTGGCCCTCGATGTCCTGCAGGAGAACGCTGTTGGGGTTTTCGACCATGGCCTCGGTCACGCCTGCTGAGGCTTGGCGAAAATTGCTCGGCGCTCCAAGGTTCAGCTCGGTGAATGTCGCCTCGGCCTGTGCGAAGGAGGGAACGGGCTCGCCGGGTTTGAACGGGATGATGTTGCTGGGGTCGATCTGGGGACCGCCGTCAACCGCCAGGAACTTTCCTTGGGCGAGGATCGTCGTGCCGTGTGGAATCGAGGCCATTCGCACGACCGTCGGCGGCATCTGCGGGTCGGTGGTCGGCGGGACGTGCGCCCAGATTCCCGGCTCGATGTGCAGTCCTTCGGGCGGGTCCACCCCTTCGATCTGCTGCATGTAGGTGAGACCGAACATGTTGATGTCGGGCATCAGCAGCCCCCGGTTGGGGATCTTGCCGGGAATCGTTGTGAATTCGAGCTTCTCGGAGGTGAGGTTCAGCTCGAGGAAGCGGTCGTGGCCTTCGGCGAGCGGATGTGGGCGCCAGATCGTGTTGAAGCCGGTGCCTTCCCATTTCCCTAAGCCGTCGGGGCCGACCAACTGCGCCAGCGGACCAAGGTCGATGACAGGTTCCGGGGCGGGATGCGCGACTGCTTTGAATGCGAAACCTGGAGCTGTCTGTGGGCTGATCGACATGATGACTCCTTTTGATTGTCCTATTGTGTCGGGTTGGGGTTCAGCGGCCGGAGAAGGCGGCGCTGATCACTCGTTCGGCGTTTCCGTGGAGAATCGCTTCCGGATCGTTCTGGCCAGCGGCTAAGACCCATTCTTCGAGCTTGGCGAAGTCTTCGGCTTTCTCAAACCCAGAGAGCGTCGGCTTGATGAAGCCGTCCATGTCGGTGCCGAGCGCGGCGACGGTGCTTGCGTCGCCCACGGCCGCGCCGATCGCGTCGAGGTGCGCCTTGATCAACCTGGCTGATGTGGCTTCGTCGGGCGTGTCGCCGAGTTGGTGCTGTGCGCCGATCAGTCCGATCGCTCCCTTCCTTTCGGCGATCTTGAGGGCAGTTTCGTTGGAGAGGTTGTATTCCTGGGCCCGCGCTTGCGGCCCGGCGCTTCGCATCCCCACGTGGGTGGCGATGATCGGGTAGTCCGCGGCGTCCGCTTTCGCGTGTTCGTCGAGGCGCTCCACCAGTGCGAAGGTCTCCGACACCGCCCGTTCGGACATGTGGCTGATGTCGATCAAGATTTTGTGTCGGTACATGGCTTCGATCAGCGTTGCGCCCAACTCGGTGATCCCGACCTCTTCGGGCTCTTCGAAGTCCTCCAAGAATTGTTCGTCGGTGAACAGCGGGATCGCCGGAGCCTCGGTCGCCAGTTCGCGGTAGAAGAGGTGTGCGACGGTGATGTAAAGGACACCGTGTTCTGAAAGCCATTGCACGCGTTCGTCCAACGCCTCGAGATCGTTGCCGATCTGGAATCCACCCTCGACGCAGTGGACGAACTTGATGCCCGGCTTCTTGAGATCCGCGGCGGTTCTCGCCACCGAGACCGACGTTCCGTCCGCGGTTTCCTTGGGCAGTTCTCGCTCGATGAATTCGAGCTGCGTTTTGAGTCGCTCGAAATCGGCGTCGCGCGGTGGCGCTTTGTTGAGGTCGAAGAGGTCGAACTCGGAAGCGGGCCAGTAGAGCGCCGAGCACACGACTCCCGCTCCCCCGGCGCGCAGGCCCTCGAGGTCGACACGCCAACCCGAGCTCCATCCCGAGTCGTTGAGGATACGGGCGGCCTCGTCCAGGATCTCGCCCTCGGCTTTGTCGAGGAGCTTTCGCAGCCACGTCTCTCTGGGGCCCTCGGGGTCCGGCTCGTCGGCGACGAGGTGCATCGGGTAGTGGCAATGCAGGTCGGCGATCACTTCAGTGCTCCTTCGGGTGGGCGGTTGACACACTGTCGCACGGGTCGCGCCGAGGCATCGTCGAAGGCTACAGGATCTTTACTTTTGGGGAGCAGTCCGAATCGTACGGTCTACTTGACAAGCGCGCGAGCCGTTGGCAGACTCCAGCGAAGTCGGCCGGGGCCGGTGAAAACAGTGACGTGGGGGTACGACGCATCGACATGCGCTTCTTCTTTGTTGGCTTGTTTGCCGGGCTTTTGGTCGGCGCGGTTGCGATTGTGCTGCTGGCGGTCTTCAACGTCTCGATCGGTTCTGGCTCGGAACGCAAAGGCGAACCGTTCTCGCTCGTCGACGAACCGATGGCTGGAGAACTGGCGGAGCGATTCCGTCCGTGGTTGCTGTTCGACAGCAAAGAGAAGTGGCGGCCGCTGAATGTGGACGACATGTTCGACGAAGGCACGCAACGCTTTTGCGTGCGCCAGGGAAGCGTCTCCACGTGCTCACCTGTGCCCAACGCATCGGCGTTCGAAAAACTGATCGCCGAAAAGCGGGCCGGCACGAACAGCTTCATAGACATCGCTGGGAGCAAGCTCTCGGAATACCACGGCCCGGCGTCCTGCCGGCCCCTGTGGGACTGCAACGCCGGACCTGGCTCGGCGATCTATTACAACGCCACCGAATCCAACGGGCGCTACTACCTGGACTACTGGTGGTTTTTGCGCTTCAACCATTTCAGTCGGTATGACTTCAACAAGACTTGCCTGGTGGCGCTGGCGCGCGAAGCGGGCCTGTGCGACGAGCATGAGGGCGACTGGGAGGGCGTGACCGTGGTCACTAGGCCCGACGATCAGAAGCACGTGGAATATGTCGTTTATGCCGCGCACAAGGGAACCTTCCGCTACAGCGCGGCGCAGCTGCAGCTCCGCAACGAAACACGGCCGGTCGTATATTTGACCGAAGGGGGTCACTCGGCATACCCGCTGGCCTGTGCGCATTCTTGTCGACAGCCGCCTGCGCTTGCGATCGACGGGGTCGTGCCGCCTGAGACCGACCACGACGGGCGTGCGTCCTGGGGGCGCAACGCAGAAGCTTGTGTGGCCAACGTCCGGGGGAGCTGCCTGCTCTCGCTGGCCGCGCAGCCTTGGACACACTGGCCGGGCGAATGGGGCGCCGGCTGCACGGCGGCGTGCGGTGGTGCGCTGGATGCCAACTCGCCCCACTCGCCTGGCGTGCAGGCTCGTTTTCAGACGCCGGGGTGCTCCTTCCAGGAAGAGCAGTTCACGTGCGACGGTCGTAGCCAGCGTTGCTCGGATTGGCTCTCGGCGCAGGTCAGGGCACTGGCCTGCGATCCCGTGCTTCTCACAAAAGCTCAACGGGCGAGCACCAAGCTCGGGGCGGGCGCGCTTGGGCTGGAAATCGGGGGCGTGGTCATCTCAAACGCTACGACTCCGGGGGTGGTGCAGGCGCTGGGGTCTCCGCTGGAACCGCACAGCGAACTGACCGCGACCGTGGACGGGCCCTCGGCGGAAATCCTCGTCAGCGCCGCGCAGGGAGCTATTCTCAGCAACGACAGTTTTGCCAACTCGAATTGGCAGCCCGGACAGAAAATTCACGTCACGGTGAGTGACGGCGCCGATGGCCCGACTGTACTTGCCGACGGTCAGCGCCCGCGCCAGCGCACGATCACAGAACGAGCCACGCCTGCGAGCCTCGAACGAGCGTTGCGTGGCCACTGAGGCGCCCACGCCGGCCGGCGACGGTTTTCACCACCCGGCCAGCGAGCAGGAGCTGGCCGCGCTCGTGGCCTACGCCTATAACGAGGGGCTGCAGCTGCGGGTGCGCGGCGCCACGCACTCGGTCTCCCACGCCATCTACACCGATCCGCTCGAGGATCTGCCCAACCGGGTCAGCCAGGAGGCGCCGCCGAGTGGACCCAACCTCAACGTGATGCTCGACCGCTACCGCGGCTGGCGCGTGCGCGAGGAGGAGCGCAAGCTCGTGGAAGCGCAAGCCGGGATCCATCTGGGCGGCGACCCCAACGACCCCGCCGGAACGGCCACGGTGCAGAGCAGCCTGCTGTGGCAGTTGTGGAAGCAGAAGGGGTGGATGCTCAGCGACACGGGTGGAATCGCGCACCAGACGGTCAGCGGCTTCACCGCAACGGGGTCCTCGGGCGGCTCGCTGCAATATTCGGCCAACCGCAATCTGTGGGGTTTTCGCTATATCGATGGGCGCGGCGAGGTGCACGAAGTCACGCGCGAGGACGCAGACTCGGATCTGTTTGAGGCCATGTGTCCAAACCTGGGACTCTTGGGCGTGATCTCGACGATCACCTTTGAATGCGTGGAGACGTTTGACATCGAAGGGCAGGAGGCGACGACGACGATCGAGGACTGTGCGGTCGATGTGTTCGGCCCCGGCGCCCCGGGACGCCCTTCGCTCGAACAGTTCTTGCGCGACACCCCGTTTGCGCGGCTCGAGTGGTGGCCGCAGCGGGGCGTGGAGCGGATGGTCACCTGGCAGGCGGTCGCGGCGCCCCCGCGGCCCGGGTTTCAGCCGAACCCGTACCGACGCTTCGGCGAAGTCGACCCGGAGATCGCCCAGCATCTGTTCGGGATCGTGTTCACGATCATCGGCAACCTGGATCGCCTCTCCGCGGCCAAGGGGAAGCTCGAAGCCGGCTTCGATGAGCTGGAGCAGGTGCTGGAGTTGCTCGGCAAGAAGGACCTGGGCGAGGTCGGCCGCCTGTTGGGGGAGGTGCTGGCCAAGGCGATCGAGTTTGGGGTGGACGTGGCGATCACTTTGCTCGAGCCGGCCGCGCCGCTGATCCGGCGCGAGTTGCCTCGCTTCTACCCAAAGCTCGTGAACGCGTTTGTGACGCTCGACAAGGACAAAGACGACCACGGCCCACAGCGTTTTGCGGATTGGGCCTGGCATGGGTTGCCGATGGACAACTCCACCAATGACGTGGTGTTGCCGACCGAGTTCACCGAGGCCTGGCTGCCGCTCTCGCAAAGCCGGCAGGTGATGGGCCTGTTGCGCGACTACTTCAGCGAACCGAAAGACGACCATGAGGCACTTGCGCGAACTGGGACCTACGCGTGGGAGCTTTATGCGGTGATGTCCGAGCGCTTCTGGCTGAACGCGGCGTACTCGGGCGGGCAGGACGAGTGGAGCGAGGGCACCCTTCGGATCGACGCCTACTGGTTTGCCGGCAACGCGGCGGATCCCACCGAGACGTTGTACCTGGGCTTTTGGAAGTTGTTGCGCGACGCCGGGATCCCGTTTCGCCTGCACTGGGCCAAGTTCCAGCCCTCCTACGCGCCGGGCGATCGCACTTGGGTGGACTTCTTCAGCGGTCAGTACCCGCGGTGGGAGGACTTCTTGCGGTTGCGAGCCGAACGCGACCCCAACAACATCTTCCTGACGGGCTACTGGCGCGACAGGTTCGGCCTCTGGGACCAGCCCGCGCCTGGGCCGCAGTCTCACTTGCGATGAGCAAACCCTCTCGGTCGTGCCGTGGCTTCTAGCATCATGCAAAAGCCCATCAAGTCGCGTGTCCGCCCCGACGAACAAGGAGATCCCAGTGCCCGACCCCATCTACACAGCAGAGGCCCACGTCACCGGCGGGCGCGCCGAGGGCCATGGCAAGAGCAGCGACGGCGCTCTCGAGGTCGACTTGCGCCTGCCTGCGGAGATGGGTGGTCAGGGCGGAGGGACCAACCCAGAGCAGCTGTTCGCGGTGGGATATGCCGCGTGCTTCGAGGGTGCGCTGGGTGTCGTCGCCCGGCGTGCCAAGGTAGACACCGGCGATGTCAGCATCGAGAGCAGCGTCAGCCTCAGCCCCGATGGACATGGTGGCTTCTTCTTGGCGGTCGGGCTGAATGTGACGCTCCCGCCCGTGACCGACCTCAACCAGGCAGCCGAGTTGGTCCGTGGCGCACATCAGGTTTGTCCATACTCAAATGCGACGCGCGGCAACATCGAGGTGGCGCTGAGCGCCAATGGCCAGACGGTCGAGGCCTGAGCGCCTACTGCCGGCATAGGGTCGCCCGAAAGTTCAACTCCGGCGTCCGGCCGCACGGTCGCGGCAGGACGCTCGCTACCGTACGCGCCATGCGGATCTCCACCTGGAACGTCAACTCCGTCAAGCAGCGTCTGCCACGCTTGCTGCCCTGGCTCGATGAGCGCCGGCCTGACGTCGTCTGCCTGCAGGAGACCAAGCTCGCCGACGAAGCCTTCGACGAGCTGCTCGGCGAGGAGCTGAACAGCCGTGGCTATGAGGTTGCCCGCCATGGCGAGGCGCAGTGGAACGGTGTGGCGATCCTCTCGCGCGTGGGTCTAAAGGACACAGTCGCAGGGATCCCGGGCGGACCGGGCTTCCCCCACCAGGAGGCGCGTGCCCTGGCCGCGACCTGCGGTGGGATTCGAGTGCATTGCGTCTATGTGCCGAACGGGCGCACGCCCGACTCGGAGCACTACCGCTACAAGCTGGCGTGGCTCGACGCGCTGGGCAGGCTCCTCGGCGACGGGGCGCAGGACGCGATCGTGTGCGGGGACGTGAACATCGCCCCCGCGGACATCGACGTGTTCGATCCCAAAGCCTATGTCGGCCAGACTCACGTCACGCCTGCGGAGCGGGAGGCGCTGGCACGTCTACAGGCGCTTGGCTTGCACGATGTCGTGCGCGATCGCTGGCGCACCGAGCGCGTGTTCACCTACTGGGATTACCGCGCGGGCATGTTCCATCAAGACCTCGGGATGCGGATCGACCTGGTGCTGGCCGGCGCCAGGGTTGCCGAGCGGGTCCGGGCGGCTTGGGTCGATCGGCAGGCGCGCAAGGGCTCAAAGCCCAGCGATCACGCTCCTGTGATTGTCGATCTCGATGAGGCGCCGGACGGGGACATCGGACCGCTGGTCCCGCCGCCCTCTGCCCAGAGCGTCAAGCGAGGCTCGGTCAAGTTGCCGCAGTCGTCGTGAGCTAGCGGCTGCACGATCCCGGCGAAAAGCCACGGGGCCTCGAGGAACTCGGTAGTGCTCAGGCTGGGCGATCTGCTGCTCGCGCTCGCGCGAGCGCTCGTGCCCACCACGCGAGATCGCTCGTCGCAGTGTCCAGGCGCTGGTCGAGCGAGGCGAAGATCTCGAGATCGAACGGTCGCTCCTCGTTGCGCGCCTCGATCATCACCTGTGGCAGGATGTGCACCGCGTGGCGTAGCGGTGCCATTTCCAGCTCCACCGCCACGAGGCGCAGCTGCTCGATCGCGCGGGCGCCGCCGGCGTTGCCGTAACCGACGAAGCTCACCGGCTTACGGTTCAGCTCTGGGAAGATCTGGTCGAGCGCGTTCTTCAAGACCGCCGGGTAACCGTGGTTGTACTCGGATGTGACGATGAGGTAGCCGTCCGCTTGGTCGACCTTGCTCGCCCAGCGCGCGACGTCCTCTGGGTATTCGCGACGACCGTAGGCAGGTGCCGTCGTCTGCTCGAAGAAGGGCATCGGGTAGTCGCGCAGGTCGACCAGCTCGGTTTGCATGTCTTCCCGCGCCCTGAGCCGATCCATGACCCAGGCGGCGGCCTTCTCGCTGAAGCGCCCCTCACGAGTGCTGCCGAGAATCACCTGTATGTGTGGTGTTGACTCCGGGATGCGGCCAGGCTAGCAGCAGCTGCGCGTGCTACTGATTGAGTCCCACGGTTTCAAGCGCCTGGTCCCAGTCGTTGAAGCCCTCGACGGTTTCTGTTCGCTGCAATTGGCTTTCGATACGCGTCGTGGTTGCCAGGATCGCCTTGTCTGCCGGCTGCTCGTAGCGGGCCAGAAGCGACGACGGGATCGTTTTTGGTTCGATCGCTTCCACGCGGCGATCGAGTTGCACCGATGTCGCCGGGACCGTCTTGAAACCCGTTTCCTTCCATGCGCTCACGTCGCCGCAGACGTTTGGCCTCTGCAAGCCGGCCAGGTTCTGCAGGTCTGTCGCGTAGCGCTGGGCCATGTGGGTGAGCTTCGGGTTGCTCCAGCGCAAATGCTGCACTGCGCGGGCGAACGTGTGGATCGGGCCGGCGTCGATCGTGTAGGAGGCCGACCAGAGCGCCACCACCACCTCGTAGCTGAGGTGCTGGGATTCTTCGTTCTGGGGCGAGCCGACGCCCAGCTTCGGGCATTCTTCGCCGAGCTTGTGGATCGTCGCCTCGATGCTCGCCTGCGCGGCTTTGACCTTTTTCTGCGTGGCGCGATTGAGCGTGTAGTTGGCGCGGATGTAGGCGTGCGTAGAGGCGGTGTCCTGCGGCGTGGCAAGCGCCGCCGCCGGAGCGACCCCGAACCCAAGCACCGTCAAGATCATCGCGATACGTCCCCTCATCCCAGCTCCAGCGTAGCCGGTCGAGGCTCCTCGAGCGCCACACTACGGCCGCTCAGCGGCCGTAGTGGCTGCGTCTCCTTCAAAACATCTGGGAGCTTTGTGTATGCGCACCTAGCCCGCAAGCGCGAACGCATGGGCGCCTGTGGGATGCTCGCGCTGAGGATGACCGGTCCACGCCAAAGCCTTGCATCGCTTTCCTCTCGGATCGAGCGGCTCGTGCGCGCAATCCAGGAGGACGACGAGGCCGTCGTCGAAGGCATCGTGCGCCTCAGCCAATCGCGGCGCCTGTTCGCTCCGCTGGCCTTCACGGTCGGGGCGTTTGCGATGCTGCTCGACGGGCTCAAGCTGCTTTTGTCCAACTGGCGCCTGACCCTCGTTCAGATCCTTCCCGCCGTGTGGATCTGGCTTGCGATGTTCGACCTCAGGGCGCGCGTCCTGCGCGACAAGTCGTTTCCGGCCTTGCGCGGACCTGTGCTGATCCCGATCGCGCTTGCGATCGTCGCGATCACGATGGCCTGCTTCTTCCTCAACGCGCTGTTCGCGTTTTCGATCACGCGTCCGCCTCCGCCCAAGATCAGGCCGGCCTATGAGTTGGCGCGCTCCAATCTGCGTCCGATCCTCGCCTGGGGTGTTGGGGTCGGTGCCCTGTTGGCGGTTGCCACGACCGTCGCGCCCCGCTGGGGCAGTCCCTGGTTCGCCCTTGCCCTCGGTGGCGTCATAGCCTTGATGATGGTCTGCTACGTGGCCGTGCCCTCGCGGCTGATCGGCGTCAAGCCCGAGCGCTCCCGGCGCGAGAGGCTGACAGCCTCGGCGCTCGGGGCCGCGCTCGGCACGACCGTTTGCACGCCTCCCTATCTGCTCGGGCGCCTCGGCATCCTGATGCTCGGCTCCAAAGCGCTTTTGATACCCGGCATCGTCCTGTTGACCTTCGGCTTCACGCTGCAAGCGGGAGCCACCGGCGCTGTCAGGGCGATCAAGATGAGCCTCAAGCTCACAGGGGTGCCGCCGGAGCAGGGCGCGCGGGCTGAGCACGAGCCCTGAGGGACTCCGGCGCCGCGGAAATGGCGTGCCGCTGCGCTTCCCTTGCCATCGGAGATACGGGCTTTGGTCGCGTAGCTGGGTGTAGAGGGGGATTAAAAGCTGCGTGCCTGGTCGCGTTCCGCGCCGTTTGCACATACGATCGCGGTCGATGACAAACGCCGATGACATGCTTGCCGTCGCTGGGTCACGCGCCCAGGCGCTGGCGGCGCCTGGCCTGAGCCCCAGGCCTCGCCGCCGCGTCGCGGTGCTTGCCTGCATGGACACCCGCATCGATCTCTTTCCGATGCTCGGCTTGGAGCGCGGCGACGCGCACATCATCCGCAACGCCGGCGGGCTCGTGACCGACGATGCGCTGCGCTCGCTCAGCGTCTCCCAACGCAAGCTCGGCACCGAGGAGATCGTGGTCGTGATGCACGACGGCTGCGGTCTACACCGCGCCTCAGAGGACGAGTTCGCACAGGCGCTCGCCGCCGACGGCGTCCTGCCCACGTGGCGACTTGGCGCCTTCGAAGACGTCGAGGCGACCCTGCGCCAAAGCCTTGCGCGGTTGCGCTCGAGCCCAGAGCTGCCCGCGCGCGATCGCATCCGAGGCTTTGTCTTCGACCCCGAGAGCGGCACGTTGCGCGAGGTCGCGGTAGAGCCGTCCGGCGAGCAAGGCCGCGCCCCGACCGAATAGTTCCTGCTCGTTGGCTACGCGATTGGCGGCGGTGCACCGAGTGGCACGCCCTCAATCCAAATAATCCTCAGGCACACAAAAGATCGTGCCGTTGGTCTCTAGTGTCGTCCGCCGTTGCAGGTACCAATAGTCCCGTGTTCTTGAAAGCCACGAGCGAGAGGCGCCTGTCGTGAACGAACGACCAGTACAGCTGATCGTGAGCGACGATATGCAGCGCTCGCGCCTGAGCGTCTTCTTTCGCCTGCTGTTGGCGATCCCGCACCTGATCTGGCTTGGTCTGTGGGGGATCGTCGCCTCGGTGGCGGTCGTCGTGAATTGGTTTGCGACGCTGATCGCCGGGAGATCGCCCGACGGACTGCACGACTTTCTCGCGGCCTACATCCGCTACGCGATCCACGTTGGCGCCTATGTGCTGCTGGCCGCCGAGCAATTCCCGGATTTTCTCGGCAAGGCCGGTTATCCGATCGACGTCACGATCGCGCCCTCGCAGCCGCAGAATCGTTGGAAGGTCGGCTTTCGCATCCTCCTCGCGATCCCAGCCCTGATCATCGCCAGTGCGCTCGTCTCCGGCAGCGCGCGCAGCTACGGCTTCAACTACAGCTATGGCCTGGCCGGCGCCGCGGCTTTTCTCGGTTGGTTCGTCGCGATCGCGCAAGCTCGGCTGCCGCGCGGTCTGCGCGACCTGATCGCCTACGGCCTGTCCTACTCCGCCCAGCTCGACGCCTACCTGTTCCTGCTCACAGACGTCTATCCCGACAGCAACCCGCTCACGGCGCTCCCGGATCTGCCTGTGCGGAGCGAGGACCCGATCGAGCTGGAGCTCGCCGCCGGCCTCGAGCGCTCGCGCCTCACCGTCTTCTTTCGCCTGTTGCTGGTGATCCCGCACCTGATCTGGCTGACGCTGTGGGCGATCGTCGCCTACCTCGTCGTGATCGTGAACTGGTTCGCCACGCTCATCAACGGGGCATCACCGCTCGCGCTGCACCGCTTTCTGGCTAGCTATGTGCGCTACCAGAACCACGTCTACGCCTACCTGTTTCTGATCGCCGACCCCTATCCGGGCTTCACGGGGCAGGCCGGCAGCTACCCAGTCGAAGTCCACATCGAGGATCCGCGTCCGCAAAATCGCTGGAAGGTCTTCTTCCGTCTCTTCCTGGCGCTTCCGGCATTCCTGCTCAGCAGCGCCTACGGCGGCCTGCTGTGGGCCGTGGGCCTGCTCGGCTGGTTCGCCTGCCTGGTCGATGGCCGCATGCCCGTCGGCTTGCGCAACGCCGGCGCGCTCGCGCTGCGATACGCCGCCCAAACCAACGGCTACGGGCTGTTGCTGTGCGAGGCCTATCCCTACAGCGGCCCATTGGCCCAGCCGGACACGGTCCCTGGGCCCGCTGTGGCGACCCAGCCACTGGTCGAGCCCTCCCTGTAGAGCGCGGTCGCCGAGTCCTCCGTCGCGACCAATCGCCTGAGCCGTATCGAGAGCCCCGCAAGTAGTACCATCGTCAGCTTCGCGCGCCCGTAGCTCAGTGGTCAACGGTTCTCTTCGGGGAGCCAAAGAGCAGCGGTCTTTCAAACCGCAGGCCGCGGGTTCGATTCCCGCCGGGCGCACTTTCGGAAAGCCGTATGGATAGGCATGATTGAGCGTTTCGCCGAGAGCTCAGCTCCCGCAGCGGAGCCTGAGGTGAGCGGTGCAGCGCGGGACGGTGCACGCCCACCGTCCTGGTCCTCGACAGATCGAGCTGGCGGCCGGCGAAGGAGAGTATCTGCGAGAGCACTGGGGCTCACGCAGGCCGCGGGCGCACCGTGCTGAGTCTCAGGAAATAGTCGGACCCGTCCAGCGGCTGATCGACCTCAGGTCAAGCTAGCCCAGCTCACCCCGGACGATCCAACATTTGGACGAACGGACGAGCCTCGCCGAGATGTCGCGGTCTACGTGCTCAGGCACTCGAAAGGCTCTCGCATGGGCCTGCCGGTCGACGCCAGCAGGGTAAGCGAGCGTGCAAGCAAAGGTTGCGGGCCGTCTCACTGCCCGACTCATTCCGTCTTATCTAACCGAATCCGCCTTACTACTATTCAAATTCATTCGATCTAATTGCCCTTCGCTGGGTGGATGGTGTAGGCTGCGGCGCGCTGTGCTTGGCCTCGTTGCTGAGGATGGAGGACATATGATGCGATGGGTAGAGCGGTACTGGTATCTCGTCGGCCGGTTTGTGGTGCTCTTCGCGTTGAGCTTGGTCGCATTGGGTTCTATGACGGAGGCGAAGGCGTACTCGGCGGTGCCATCATCATGGGCGATCTGTCTTGCTTCCAGTGAGTCGGACCTGACGGCCCTGGAAGCATCGCTCAATCCCGCCAACGACACGAGCATGCACGCGGGTACTCCGGTAATGTTTTCGGGCAGCTCGGGTGCGCTGGTGACGTTCGCTGTCGCGTCGTCGGCCGCGTCGCTTTCCACCGGTCCGGATGTCGATGAAGGCAGCGGTTCTGCTCAGGAAAAAGAGATCTACGCGTTCACCTCGACCAAGGCAACAGCCGCGCCCGGGACTGTCTACTGGAGCGCATCCTTCTCAGACGCCACTCTCTCTGGATGCGAAGGCCAGACCCCAACCACGTACACCACGGCTGTACGCACCCTGACGGTGCTGCCATCGCTAGCTGAAGAAGAAGCGGCTGCCAAGAAGAAGAAGGAAGAAGAAGCGGCTGCGCGGAGCAAGAGGGAAGAGGAGTCGCGGCAGCAACGCCTCGCGGCAGCCTGTCGCTTGACGGTTACTTCAGAGTAGTGCAGAGCGGGGGGAACGTGGCGGTCAAGCTGACCTGTACTGGCACGGGTGGTGCGAGCTGTCGCGGCACCCTGACGCTGTTGAGCGGGAACCCGAGAAAGGGCAAGAAGGCGAAGACGTTCGGGAGGTCTACATTCTCGATTCCGGCCGGCGGGACGTCGGTGGTCAAACTCGAGCTCGACGGCACCGGGCGTGTGAGCCTCGAGGCGAACCACGGGCGATTGGGTGGGACCTTGACGATCGTGAAGTCATCACCGGCTCCGTCGCAGGTACTGATCGATAACGTCGAGGTAATGCAGCGCAAGGTCGCCAAGCCCAAAACGCCCACGAGATAGACAGCTGCGGAGAAGTGTGGGACGACTGGTCGGACGCCAGGACGGGGCGGCCGCCCAGCGCTATGGCGCGCGTTCCGCGCAGCCTGCCGCTAGCTCTCACCGCGCCCCACGGCCAGAGCGCCTCGATCTTGTGACGCAGAACAAAGCGGTCACGCACGACCCGCGGCAACACATCAAGCTCACACCGGACGATCCAACATTTGACGAACGGACAACGGACGGGCGTCGCGAGATGTCGCGGGCTACGTGCCCAGACGCTCGAAAGGCTCTTGCGTGGACCTGCCGGTCGACGTCAGCAGGACACACGGCAAGCGCTCAAACAAATGCCGCTGCCTGTCGCCTCACCGGACTCATTCCGTCTCATATAACGAATAACTGTCACGACTATCCAAATTCATTCCATCTACTTGCATTTCGGTGGACGGATCGTGTAGTCTGCCGCACACTTCAGCGAAAGGCCTAGGGCCTGGAAAGTGCTGGGGCTCAACTGAACAGGGAGGAGCGGGGAATGCGGGTCGCGTTGCGGTCGTTGCTGGTCTGCGTCTTGGGGGTCGTGCTGGGAGGTTCTTTGCTGGCGTCCTGTGCTCTGGCTGCGGGACTGGCTGGGCGGAAGGTCTCGTCGGATGCTGCGCTGTCGGGTAGCCCGCTGGTCGTGCCGGACACGGAATGGCTATTTGGCGTTGTCCAGCAGGAGGTCGCGGCGGAGGTGCGGCGGGACAGTCCTGGAGCCTTCACGGATCGTCTGGCGTCGCGTACACAGTTCGAGCATCTTGGGGTAGGGGGTGCCGAGCGTGTTGTTGGTAGCGCGTTTCCAGCGCTGGTCGAAAAGCATGACGGCGGAGTTCCCACGCTTCCCACGGGGCAGAAGATCCGTCGGTTTAGCGCGGAGAACGTCGCGCAGATCTCTCTGCCCGATCACGAGCGTGGGGTCGTTGAATCGGTCGAGCCTATGGCCATGCGTACTGCGTCCGGGCAGTTCGAGCCGATCAATCTCGCCCTCAAGGATCACGGCTCCTCCCTGACTCCGACCGCTTCGCAGGTGGCTGTGCAGATCCCACGGCATCTTGGAGGCGGCGTTCGTGCTCCCCAGAGCGGTGTCTCGCTGACCCCGATCGATGGCAACGGCCAAGCGTTGCACGGTGCGGAAGGTTCCGTAGACGGTGCGAGTGTCCTATATGCAAACACGCAAACGGACACTGATACGCTCGCCAAGCCGACGAGTCGCGGGTTTGAGCTGAGCGCGATCCTGCGCTCGCAGGCGAGCCCGCATGAGCTTGAGTACCGTCTCGGACTCCCGGGCGGCGCGAGCCTTGTGCAGCACGAGCAGCATAGTCCGGTTCAGGTCGTCAAGGATGGCGTCATGGTCGGGATGGTGATGCCACCTACGGCAGTCGATGCGGCCGGCACACCAGTGCCAGTCACGATGGCGGTCAGCGGAGATCTGTTGACCGTAAACGTGAAGGACGCATCAGACGAATACCAATATCCGCTCCAAGTCGACCCTGAATACATCACGGTCAAGGATCGCAGCCTCACGGGTGGGGTGTGGCCTGTCGAACATCCCAAAGAAGGGGAAACAAACTGGGTTCCCATATATTCGTCGGCGTTTAGTCTAGAACACACGTACAAAAAACAGTATGGGCTTGGCGGTAATCCTGAATGGTACGAACAATCGTGGTACATCGAACCTAACCGTGAATATAGCGAACACGAATTCGCCGGGCTGCGGTATCGGACGCAGGGCGAATCCACGATCTACAACCTCGAAATGTATGTCGAGGGGGAAAACGAACCGAGCCAGACCGCAACAGCCGTTGAATACCGTTACAACGAGCACAAAAAAGAAGGCGAAGAAGAAGGCCAAGATAATCACGTGACCTTGTCGGAAGGTATCCACCAAACTCGCTACGAAGACAAGCCCTTGTCGATGACGTCGGGATACTTCAGCAATCCTTTGGAAACACCCCGCAATAACGACGTGCGGCTCATGGACTACACCACGAAACACGAAAGCCTGTACGGATTCTGGACATGGATCTATGATGCCCAGGTCTATGTGGCTCAGGAAGAATCGAAGCACCCGGAAGTGGAATCGACGCCTGCTTGCGCGCAGTGCGGTTTCAACAAATCGAGCCCGACGATTGCGGAAGCGGGTGGACGGACCAATGCCTTGTATGGGTCTGGAATCTGGTTGAGTCCTTACCAAGGTGCCTTTGAAGCAACCGCGCATGATCCGGGCATAGGGGTCAGCTTCGCTGGGTTCACAGGTACGATCGGCTATTACCCGCGCTGGATCCGAAAGGAACTACACAAATGCCTTGGTATTCAGTGTCCGGAGACATACAGCGATTGGATGACCTATAACGCAAGTATGCCGAATGGGGTCGACGGACTCGAGTTTTTCGCGGAGGACGCGGCGGAAATGATCGACACGACCAGCACGACCGTCAAGGTAGACGCATCGAAACCCTACAATCTGGGTTTCACTGGGATGCCCGAAGCAGGTGCGGAAATCAGTGCTGTCTCACGCAAACTGACGGTGCATGCGACCGACGGGAAAAAACCAACGCCAAGCTCGGGGATTAGGTCCGTCTCTGTGTCGATCGACGGAGGCCCCCCGACGGAATTGGCGGGCGCGAGCTGTCCGGAAGGGGAATGCACGGCAAGCGGTGAATACACGCTCAACGCCGAAAACCTTTCAGAAGGGGTCCACAGGCTTGGCGTGTCTGCCGTGAGCAACTCGGGTGAGCCTGAAGCAAAGGAATTCTTGTTCGACGTGCGTCACGCGACTCCCGTGTCGGTGGGTCCAGGGTCGGTAGATCCGACTACCGGACAGCTCACGCTCACCGCAAACGACGTCTCGCTCGGTGGCGCGAGCGGTGTATCACGTACCTCTCAGTCGCGTAACCTCACGTCCGGTGCAAGCGGGCCATTCGGGCCACAGTGGGCGATGAGCGTTGGCGGCGGCGAGGATCTGGTGGTCCTACCAACCGGCAGCGTGTCGGTCGTCTCAGACAACGGCGGGCGGACTACGTTCTCGTTGAACAGCAAAAGCGAATTCGAATCCCCGAAGGGTGACGAAAACCTCAAGATAGAATACAAGTCTGCGGAACTCAAGTACGTATTGAAGGACGAAAAGGCGGGTACGGAAACGGTCTTTGAACAGCCAGTAGGAACCGAAAACACCCCTCCGCAGGACGCTAATCAGTTCGGGGCAGAATCGTCAGTGCTGAATCGGCCGGTCAGCGACGCGATCGACTCGAGCGGAGACATATGGGTCGCTGACTGGGCGAATAACCGTATCGTCAAGTTCTCCCCAACAGGGACGGTGATCGGCTCCTACGGTTCTTACGGCTCAGAATCCGGCGAGATGATAGATCCCTGGGGAATCTCAATCAATCGAAGTACGGGTAATGTGTACGTGACAGATCAAGCCAATATGCGTGTTGATGAGTTCGCGTCCAGCGGCACATTCATTGACGCAATGGGATGGGGCGTCAGCAATGGCGCAAACGAACTCCAGACCTGCACGAGCACCTGCAGATCCGGTACCGGGGGGTCCAATCCTGGCCAATTCAGTTGGTTGGCCGGAATAACAATCGACTCGAGTGGCAACCTATGGACCGTGGATAACGGCAACAATCGGATCGAAGAGTTCAACGAAAAACAAGAATTCGTACAGGAGTTCGGGTCTACCGGCTCAGGCACAGGTCAATTCAACGCGCCGATGAACGTAGCATTTTCTGGCGGCAACCTTTTCGTTACCGACCAGGAAAACGCTCGAATACAAGAGTTCACAACTTCGGGCACGTTCGTTAAGGCGATGGGTTGGGGCGTAAGCGACGGCAAAGCCGAATTCGAGACATGCACGAAAGAATGCCGGGCAGGCATCACAGGTGTAGGTAACGGACAGTACAGTGGACCCCGCGGAATTGCTGTAGATCCTGAGACTGGGAATCTCTATGTAACAGAAATGTGGAACGATCGAGTGCAGGAGGTAAGCACTTCCGGGGCGTTTGTCACAAAGTTCGGGTCAGCAGGCTCGGGTCCTGGGCAGTTCGCTCTGCCAATGGGTGCTGCGGTCTCCTCGTCAGGAGAGATATACGTCACCGACTTTGAAAACGCGAGAGTTCAGGAGTGGGGAAGGCAGACATGGTGGCCGACCAGCGCCAAGGGCTCGCTCTCCAAGAGCACCACATACGTGTATAAGGCGGTAACTGGGACCGAAGGCACGTCTATCGAGCCATCCGTGGTTTTGTCTCCGACGCCTGAAGGTGTGTCGTGTGGCACGAAAACAGAAGAATTGAACGAAGAAAGACACAAGGGCTGCCATGCGCTCTCGTTCCAGTACGCGACCAAAACGACCGCTAAAGGCGAAAACGAACGCGAATGGGGCGAATTCAGTGGGCATCTGAGCCAAGTCATGTTCCATGCGTGGAACCCCTCAAGCAAAAGCATGGAAGAAAAGACGGTTGCCGAATACTCTTATGACAAACAGGGGCGTCTGCGGGCCGAGTGGGATCCAAGGGTAGGTCTCAGTACCGCATGTAAGGAATCCGTCTGCCACGGGCTGAAAATTAGGTACGGGTATGACTCCGAAGGGGCCGTGACATCGCTGACACAGCCTGGTCAGGAGTCGTGGGCGTTTACCTACGGAACCATCCCAGGCGACGCAAACAGCGGGCGCTTGTTGAAGGTCATGCACGCGCCCGCATCGGCAGCTCTTTGGAATGGCGAAACTGTGGGAAAGACCGAAGGCGCAGTGCCCACACTATCCGGGACGCCAGTCGTCGGTGACAAGATGGGAGTATCCCGCGGCTCATGGAGTAACAGCCCCATCTCTTACGGGTACGAGTGGGAGGATTGTAACTCTGAAGGGAAATCGTGCACCCCGATTCTTGGCGCTACAAACGAGAACTACAAGGTGGCGTCTAGCGATGTGGGTCACACGTTGATCGCACAGGTAACGGCGACCAACGGCGGTGGTAGCGCGGGCGCCACGAGCACCCCGAGCACGGTGGTCTCGACGTCTGGGACCAAAACCGAAGGCACGCCCTATTCGTCCGAACCTGGCTCGACAATCGAGTATCGGGTACCGCTCTCTGGGTCAGAAGGCTCCGGTCTACAGAATCTAAACAAGGAAAAGGTGGAAGAATGGGGCCAGAAGGACGTAAACGAATACGAAGATAATGATCCTGTCGAAGGCACGGCTGTGTTCCCGCCAGACGAGCCCCAAGGATGGCCGGCGTCAGACTACAAGCGCGCGACGGTTGATTATTTGAACGCAAAGGGACTGACTGTCAACACGGCCTCACCTACAGGTGGCATATCGACTGCTGAATACAATGGAATAAACGAGACGGTGCGCACATTGACTCCGGGTAATCGCGCGGCGGCGCTCAAAGAAGGATGTAAATCGGTCTCCAAAAAAGAATGCAGGTCGGCCGAAGTGTCAGAAAAGCTCGACACGCGGACCGAATACAGTCCTAATGGCAGCGACATCGTCAAGATGCTCCGTCCAGAACACAAGGTCAGGCTTGCTGGCGGAGAAGAAGTTGAGGCGCGCGCAGTCACACACAATTACTACGACGAAGGCGACGAAGAAGCCGAAACCAAGAACAAAGAAGGGTACAATCTTGTCACGAAGAGCACGACTGGTGCGCTGCTGGCCTCCGGTGAAGAAAAGGACGCACGGACGACAATAACTTCTTACAACGGTCAAAACGACCTGGGCTGGAAGCTGCGCAAGCCGACGTCGACGACGATAGATCCTACAGGTCTTGACCTGACCAGCACCACAACCTACAACGAAAACACCGGCCAGGTGGTGGAAACGCAGACGCCAGGGGCGAATGCGGAAGCAGCGTCGTCGTCCAAATCATTCTTCTCGTTTGGTGGCTCGGGTTCTAGTGCTGGCCAGTTGTCTGGGCCGACGGGTGTGGCGACGGATTCCTCCGGGAATGTGTGGGTGGCGGATACTGGTCATGATCGTGTCCAGGAGTTCAACTCCAAGGGCGAATTCGTGCGCGAGTTCGGCGCGGAAGGTTCGGCCAACGGACAGTTCACAGGCCTTCGCGGGATCGCTGTAAGTTCTAGCGGCTATGTTTATGTTGCGGATGACGGAAATAATCGTGTGCAGGAGTTCAACACTAAAGGTGAATTCGTCAGGGCGTTCGGGTCGAAAGGAACAGGCAACGGACAGTTTGAAGGGTTGCGTGGCGTAGCCGTCGATGGTGAAGGCCATGTTTGGACCGTCGAGGGCGGTCTGGAAGGTCTTAGTGGTAAGAGCAGAGTTCAGGAGTTTTCTTCTGAAGGTGTGTATATCGGCCAGTTTGGTAAAGAAGGCACCGGTGTTGGCCTGTTCAAGGAACCGCAGGGGGTGGCGGTCGACGCCAAAGGTTATGTTTGGGTAGCCGACACGGGAAATAATCGTGTG
>DATCEK010000055.1:0-6701 GCA_036510155.1 Solirubrobacteraceae bacterium
GCCGCCGCTTCGGGTGTCTGCTGCAGGGTGCTCACGTGCAAGACGGGAGTAACAACGCCCGAGGCGCCCAAATGGAGCGCACCAAACGTGACAACCAGTGTAGTTGGTGTCTGGGATGCTGCGGGGCGCCTTGCGGGTCTGCCTCGTCTACGACTGCCTCTACCCCCACACCGTCGGCGGCGCCGAGCGCTGGTATCGAAACCTCGCCGAGCGGCTGGCGGCCGAGGGCCACGAGGTGACCTACCTGACGCTGCGTCAGTGGGAGCGCGGCGAGCGCCTGGATCTCGACCCGCGCGTGCGAGTGGTCACGGCGGGGCCGCGCATGGCGCTCTACACGGCCGGCCGGCGACGCATCCTGCCGCCGCTGGTGTTCGGCGCGGGCGTGCTGTGGCACCTGCTGCGCCACGGACGACGCTACGACGTGGTGCACACCTGCGCGTTTCCCTACTTCTCGCTGCTGGCGGCCGCTCTCGCGCGTCCGCTGGGTCGCTACCGTCTCGTGACCGACTGGTTTGAGGTGTGGAGCGCCGGCTACTGGCGCGACTATCTCGGCGGCCTCGGCGGACGCATCGGCGAGCTTGTGCAGCGTCTCTGCGCGAGGGCACCTCAGCGCGCGTTCTGCTTCTCCGAGCTGCACGCGGCGCGCCTACGCGAACTGGGCCTGCGCGAGCCAATCACGGTCCTGCGCGGACTGTATGCCGGCCCCACCCAGCCCTCCACCAAGCCCACCGTCCCACGCGAGTCCGATCCGCTCGTGTTGTTCGCTGGGCGCCTGATCCCTGAGAAGCGCGTCACCGTCGGCGTCGCGGCCGTGGCGAGCGCCGCGCGGCGGATCGACGGTCTGCGGGGCGTGTTCTACGGCGACGGCCCCGAGCGCGAGGCGCTGGACGCCGCGATCGCCGAGCATCATGCCGCCTCGTTCATCTCGACCCCCGGCTTCGCATCCGGCGAGCTGGTAGATGCCGACATACGCCGCGCGCTCTGCGTGCTGCTGCCCTCCGAGCGCGAGGGCTACGGCATGGTGGTCGTGGAGGCCTCAGCCCACGCCACTCCAGCCGTGGTCGTAGCCGCGCCCGACAACGCCGCCGTGGAGCTCGTGACGGAGGGCGTCAACGGCACGATCGCGCCCAACGCCGACCCCGAGGCGATCGCCGATGCGATCCTGCGCGTACACGAGGCGGGCATGGCGCTGCGCGAAAGCACCGCCGCGTGGTTTGCCGAGAACGCCGAGCGCCTGTCGCTCGAGTCCTCGCTGGGGGTGGTGCTGGCGAGCTACGCGGGCAAGGGGCGCTGAATGATCTGGCTCGGAAGTTCGGCGACATATTCGGCAGACGGACACCCTCCATCTTGGCGGCCAACAGGGGCCCGTCCGGTGCCGAGACAGAGGGCTGCTTGTCGTCCTCTGCGATAGCGTCACGCCGGTTTTCTCCGACGCTCGCAATGCGCTCTGAGCATCAGTGCGGTGGTTCAGCCGCCCGGTCGCTCGCGCGAGTAGTAGCGCTACTGCGGCTTTGTCGCGTAGGCGCCGATGATTGTCGGCCAGAATGAGATGCGTCCAACGGGTCCGGTGTCGGCATGCAGGCGCTCGGCGAGGGTGTCGATGTCCACTTCCTCCTCGGTGGCCACCCCGGCAGCCACGATCCCGGGCAGCAAGCTGCGGGCGAAATCCACGGCCTCGGAGACCGCCTCCTCGCCAACAGCAATCGCGACTTCGCTGTCGAGGTCCAGGCTGGGCTGCAGGCCGGCTTCGGCAAACGTCGCGGGCAACCGCATTCCCATGTCCGGCTGGGTGCCCAGCCCGCCGAAAGCGCCATCAATCCACTCGCTGAGCTGCTCAGACGCCGGGGTATGCGGCCAGGACACCAAGAATCTCTGCGGTATGGCGGATCCCGTGCGCATGCACATCTCCGCGAACACGACCACCCCACCCGGGCGTACGTGGCGTGCCGCGGCCCGCACCGCCGCGGGCGGGTCACCCTGGTACATCAGCACGAGCCGCCCGACCAGTGCGTCGAACGGGTCACCGGCGAGCTCGATCTCGCGAAAGTCCCCGAGCACGAACTCGACGTTCTCGATGTCAGACTCGGCCGCGCGCTGACGCGCCCTCTCAAGCGCCTGCTCGTCACGCTCGACTCCGACCACCGAACCGTCGGCGCCGACTAGTTCCGACAGAAGCAAACTGACATCGCCCGGCCCGCAGCCGACATCAAGCACCCGCATTCCGGGCTCGATCCCCGCGCGCGCCAGCAGACGGCGCGTGAACGGCGTATACATGTCAGCCTGGCGGACCAACCGCTCGTGCTCGTCCTCGCTGGACGAGCTCAGCGCATACCCGGGGTCTCGGCATCGTGTCCAGGCGCTACGCTGGGTCAGCTCGAGCTCCATCGTCAGGGTTCCAGTCGCACGGGCAGCGTCTTGTGCTGGTTGGCGAACGCTGACTCGACGTGTGTGCACTCGCCGGCGATCTGGATCTCGGGATAGCGCTTGAGCGTCTCCTCGATCAGGATCCGCAACTCCAGTCGCGCGAGCGCGGTGCCCAGGCAGAAGTGCCGGCCACCGGCACCGAACGCCTGGTGATCGGCTTCGCGCGTCAGGTCGAAGCGGTCGGGGTCCTCAAAGCGCGTCTCATCGCGGTTGGACGACGGGTACCACATGACCAGCTTCTCGCCCTCACGGATGCGCTGCCCGTGCAGCTCGGTGTCGCGTGTGGCCGTGCGGGCGAAGTGCGCGAACGCCGGGAACATGCGCAGTGACTCCTCGACCGCCGCCGGCACCAGCGAGGGGTCCTCGAGCACCATCCGTCGTTGCTCGGGGTTTTCCATCAGCGCGCGCATGCCGCTGCAGTAGGTCGCCTTGGTGCTGTCGTTGCCGGCGGCCATCAGCAGCAGGAACCCCATCACGATCTCGTGGTCCTCGAGCCGCTCGCCGTCGAGCTCCGCGTGCACGAGCACGCTCGTCAGGTCATCGGTCGGCGCCGCGCGTCGTTCGGCGATCAGCTTGCCGCAGCGCGCGAACACCTCGGGCACCTCGCGCTCCATCACGCTCTGCGCACCCTCCGGCGTCGCGTCCGGGTCGCCCGCGCCGACGATCGCGTTCATCAGGTTCGCCCATGCCTCATCGTCCTCGGGCGAGAGGCCCATGAAGCTGCCGATCACCCGCGCCACCACCGGCTGGACGACGTCGCTGACCAGATCGCAGGTCTCCCGGACGGGCGGGCCCTCCAAACGCTCGAGCACCTCGATCGTGATCGCGCGGATCGCGTCCTCGTGCTCGGCGATCCGCTTCGGCGTGAAGCCACGCTGGAACAGCGCCTTCAGCCGGTCGTGCTTGGGCGGGTCCATCCCGATGAACATCGCCTGCTGCATCTCCAACGACAAGCCTGCATTGGATGCGGTGAAGCCGCCGACTTCGGAGGAGTAGGTCTGCCAGTCACGGCTGACCTCGAACACGTCCTCGGCGGTCGTCACCGACCAGAAGCCGGCTTCGTCGGGAAACTCAGCGATGCCGCTTGACCAGTGAACCGGACACTCAGCGCGCAACCGCCTGAACAACTCCAGCGGCGGCCCCTGCTGGAAGTGGGCGCGGTCAGCGACGCCCAGCTCGTCAAGCGGCATCTGATCCTGGCTTGTAGTGCTCAAGTGTCCTCCCGTCTTGACTTGGCTTGATCTACAGACGCAGCCTACTCCTCGGGCTGGCCGCCGCCCACAGGTTTCGGCGCGCTCCCAGTCAAAGCCCTCGTCGCGGACCTGCTGACCCCGATAATCGCATTGATCTTCGGGCAGTCCGATTTCGGCACATTGTCGTTTACGATCAACTCGAGCCACTTCTTTTACGGCGACCAAGGAATGTCCTGAGTGCACGAGCGCGATCCCGGTCAAGGCTCGTTGCTACCCGCTATACACCGCACAGATCGTAAGCGCCGAGGGTGGGAGATCGAAAGCAGCGCCCCCAGCGGGGCTTGACAGGCCCCGGTCAGAGCACGCTCGGCGAACAGGTCGCTACGACGACGCAGGCCGTGGCGACGGCTTGATCGTAGGACGCGTCGAGGGTGTCCTCCGCGTGGCGCAGCTCGTTCTCGATCCAGCGCGGCACATCGACACCGAGCCACTGAACGAACTCCAGTGTCTTCACCGAGCCGCAGACCGAGAACGTAAAGACGATCGGCGCCGGCTTGACGTCACGAGCGGCACACTCGTAGTGATAATCGGAGACCAAGTCCTTCGCGGCATTGACGTCATAGACGATCTGGGTGACAAAGAACGAGCAACCCGCCGCCTGCTTCGCCAGC
This sequence comes from Solirubrobacteraceae bacterium, assembly GCA_036510155.1. Taxonomy (GTDB): domain Bacteria; phylum Actinomycetota; class Thermoleophilia; order Solirubrobacterales; family Solirubrobacteraceae; genus Palsa-744. The sequence goes on from DATCEK010000055.1 coordinate 4,289, forward strand.
AGACGGACATGCTCCCCGCGCCCGCGCGCGTGCCGCTCCGGGATCGCGACACCTCCGAGAAGGAGATCCGGGCGCACCTCGGTCCTGAGTTCGTAGGCGCGCAACAACGAGGTTGCGACCGTCTTCTCACGAGAGGACGCACCTACGAACACCGACAGCGCGTGGGTTGGGGCTTGTTCGCTGAGCCACGAGCGAAGACCTTGCTCTGGATACTTGCTGACAGCGCGGTACACAATGGCTGGCACTTCCAAGCCGACGAGATAGCGAGCGAGGTAGTCGGCTGGGTCCATCGTGGGTAGGAACGGAAAGGGGCGTTCCTCGGGATTGCGGTCGCTCTCGTCATCAATGTCGTAGAGCACGAGCCCGTCTATGCCCACCGGGCGCAGGCGCTCAAGCGTCTTCGCAGCGATCTGACCGGCTTGCTCCGGTTCGGTCGTCAGGCGCGGTGGCGTCAGCGCGAACAGCAAGAACTCACCCGCCCCCTCCGCAATGCGCCGCTGCAGCTCCACGCGCTGAAGCGTAACTAAACGCCTACTCACGACGACTTGGCGCTGACGGTTATGAGCTTCCGCCGGCCGACTCCTCAGTGAAGAGTCAAGGCCCGATCTCGCTTCCGACGCGCATCTCGCGGCGCTCGCGATAGAGCACGGACTGACTGTCTGCAGTACCGATGGGGACTTCGCCCGCTTCCGCGATGTTAGGTGGGAAAACCCACTGGCTCGCGGCGGGGGCAACGCCTGACTTCGCTGCCAGATCAGGAGGCGAAACCGAGCGCGCGCCGGTAGCTCAAGGCAGGTGGTGGACTCGGTTGCGAAGGGCGTCGTCCTCGCCATGATCGGTAAGCAGCTCGGCGAGCGCCCGCCGACGACGCTCCCAGCGCTCACGCTCGCGTTGCGCGACCTCACGCGAGCGCAGAGCCCACGCGTCAACCTCGTCCTTGTAGTCGGCGTAATAGCTCAGGCAAGCCTCGACGTGCTCGACAGGGATCTCCAGGTAGTCGGCCGCATCCTCGACGGAGTTGCCGTTCTGGCGAATCGTCTCGACGATGTCCGCCACGTCCAGACGGGTGCCTAGCAGCGCCGGTCTGCGGCCCGCCTCACCGTCGCGAAAGGATATGAGCGGATGCTCGTCACGGCGCAAGCCCTCCTCTATGTAGCGCTCGGCCAGCGCCGTCTGCGCCGCGTGCGTCTCCCGAGCGCGCTGCTTCAGACGCCTAACGGTGATGGGGTCGAAGCGAAACGCAACGCTCTGCTTGGCGGTGGAGGAGTCCATTGCTAGCTTAGTATAGCGATGTATTGCTACACCTTGCAACATCGAGAGGATGATACCGAGGCTTGGACACATTCAACCCTTTGCCAAATCGCGATTGCCCAGCGCTCGCCGATAGCTCTCGAGCGTGGCTCGCGCGGTGCGCTGCCAGGTGAACTCGCGGGCGCGCTCCAGGCCGCGAGCGCGCAGGCGTTCGATCTCGGCCGAATCTGACAGCAAGCGCTCTAGGGCGGCCGCGATGGCGGCCTCGTCGTGAGGGTCGAACATAAGCGCCGCGTCGCCCGCGACCTCCGGCAGCGATGAGGCGTTCGAGCACGCGACCGGCACGCCGCGCGCCATCGCCTCTAGCACCGGCAGCCCAAAGCCCTCGTACAGCGACGGGTAGACGAACGCCTCGGCGATCTGCCACAGCCCCTCGAACTCCTCACCCGACAGCCAGTCGAGAAAGCGCACGTCTCCCTGCACGCCGGCAGCCAACGCACGCTCGCGCAGCTGCGCCTCGTGCGCGGTCGGATAGCCGGGCAGCACGAGCAGCGGGCGGTGCTCGGCGGGAATGCGCGCAAGCGCGCCGATCAACGCGGCGAGGTTCTTATGAGGGCGCTTGGCGGAGAGACTCAGCACGATGCGACGCCCGCCCAGATCGAGGCGCTCGCGCAACGACGGCTCGGCCATCGGCTCGCTGCGCCTCACCGTGCCCACGCCAAGCGGAACCACATCGATGCGCTCCGGCGCGGCGCCAAGCAGCTCGACGAGATCGTGCTGCGTGCTGTGCGAGTCCACGATCACACGGTCCGAGCGGCGCACCGCGAGCGGCACGAGCACACGCATACCCAGATCGCGGATGCCGGCGTGCGCCTCGGGAAAGCGCGCGTAGATCAGATCGTGGACCGTCACCACGCGCCGGAAGCGACCCCACGCCGGGGCGGTGCTCGCGAGGCTGTGCACGAGGTCTACTCCCGCCCGCGCTGCCAGCCGTGGGAGCAGCAGCTGCTCTCCCGCGACCCACTGCACGCGGTTGCGCGCGTTCACGGGCACGGTCACCGCTGGCAGCAGCTCACCCCAGGGCCCGTCTTTCGCGGCCGCCGCCTCGCGGTTGATGAACGCCGTGAAGCGCACCTCCGGCGCCGCGTCGAGGAGCGCGGGG
>DATCEK010000056.1:0-13290 GCA_036510155.1 Solirubrobacteraceae bacterium
CATAACTCCTGCCCACCACCGAGTTCTCGGACAGACTCTAAGGCGGGCGGGAGGGGTTGACGGATGCCGGAGGGGGAGGAGGAGGTTGACGGATGCAGGAGGTTGACCGGGCGCGAGAGGAGCGTGGAGACCCGTTTGCGAATCCCATATATCTGGACTATCCTCGGGGCATGAACATCAGCCAAGCATTTGCAAGAGCTGGCGAGCTGCATAGGAAGATGTTTCGGTTTGTGATCGCGGGCACCGTGAACACGCTGATGACGGGCCTGATGCTGCTTGCGCTGATGCAGGTGATCGAGGCCGATATCGCCTATACGACGGTATTCGTCGCCGGTTTGGGGTTCACGACGATTGTCAGCAGTCGCTTTGTATTCCGATCGCGGTTGACGATGGTGACGGCAACCCCGTTCATCGCCTGGTATCTGTTCGTGTACGTGGTCGGCGTGACCGTGGTCCATTTCACGACGTATATGTGGCACCTATCCCACCTCTACACCACCATCGTCGTGATCTGTGTGACGGCGCCGCTCAACTTCATAGGCGGGAACTACATATTTGGCGTCGGCGGAGCCAGGCTGCGGCGCATTATGGTCGGCTGGCGAGAAGTTGTGCCTTCGCTTGCGGCAAGCCCCGGCGCAGATGATCGGCTAGGCGCAGAGCAAACACCACAATCATGAACGTGGTGTTGGCCTGGCTCGAGGTTACAAACGCAGAGCTGCTCGCCACGAATAGGTCCTCGAAGCCGTGCACGGCTAGGTTGGGATCGAGCACCCCCTCGGATGGCTCGGCGGCCATGCGGGTCGTGCCGGCCTGGTGATAGCCGCCAAAGACCTGCCGGCGGATCGTCGAGTCCGGGTCGTCCCCCCCGACGAACTCGAGATGGCCCAGTTTGTGCTCGCGCAGGTAGCCGTCGAAATGGCGATGCGCGCGGAGCGCTCCGTCGAAATCGGAGTCCTCGAAGCGCATCTCCGTGCGCAGGCGCGGCATGCCAAGCGCGTCTCGCTCGTGCGTGGGAACGACGCGGCTGTGATAGTGAGGCAGATGCTCGCCGTGGTATTTCAAGGGATAAATGTTGGCTGGGTTGCGCACGAACACCCCAGGCGGCTTGCGGCCGCGTTTGACAAACCTCTGATAGCCGAAGTCGAGCGCGAAGATGAGCGTGGGTCCTAGTTCACGAAGTACGTTGGCCATGTGCTCCCGTCTGGACGACGGCCGCTCGGCGCCGACCTGTCCGAGGCGAATCGCTTCGCTGACAAGGCGGGGACCCAGTGGCGATGTCAAGGTCAGGTATATGAAGGACAGGACTCCGTTGCGGTGCGATGGCTCTCCGAGCTCCGGGTTGTTGAGCCACATGACGGCGTTTGGGAGGTCGTGTTCGAGACAGAACTCGGGGGCGAAGGAAAAGCGCCTGCGCACATAGACACCCGCCTGGTCGCGCTCGTAGTCATAGAGGGTCTCCTGCGGTGGCGTCCTGAAGTGGACGTTGGCGATGCGACTCTCGACGTGGCCCATGTACCAGCGGCCGAGGTGTCCGGAATGGTTTCCGATGCCCTCCCGGTGGGTGGCGTTGGACGCGAACAACAGTCGTGTGCTCTCGAGCCCTCCGCAAGCAAGGACGTAGCAGCTTGCCCGTATGAACACGCGGTTGCGCGAGAGCGTTTGGGCGATCAGGTAGCGCACGCCGCTTCCGCTCGAATTGCACACGATCTCCGTGCAGGTCAGTTTCGTGGCGACCGTGATCAGCCGCGAGAGCTTTAGGCGGGAGTGGTAGCGGTGCCCGAAGTTCGTGGGCAGCGACCAGCGCTCGAGCGCCGTGGCGCGGATCGCGCCGCCTGGCCAGCCGGGTATCAGCGATCTGCCCGCGAGGGACGGTATTTCCTCGGCGTCGAAGACGGGATCGCCGCACACGAACCACCTGCCTGCCCTGGTGAAGTACTCGCGCAGCTCCTCGTAGGAGACCGGCCAGCGCGCGTAGCCGGCGATGCGGCGCGGTTGGAAATCGATCGGGTCAAACGGCACACAGCGTCCTGCCCATAGGTTGGATGCGCCGCCGATCTGACGTCGGGTGGTGAGCGAAGCGGGGGCGTGGTAGGAGTCCCGTCCCGCTGTTTCGCCCAGCTGCTGGGTCTCCGGGTCGAAGGAGTGTCCGCCGCTGTCGATCAGCAGAACACGGCGTCCGGCCTCGGCAAGCTCGAGCGCGAGCACGATGCCGGCGGGGCCTGCTCCGACGATCGCGACATCCGCTTCGAGCTGGTTATCGGGGGGGAGCTGTGGCGCCTCAAGATACATGAACCGAGCGTGTCATCCGAATAAGCCTACCAGTTAGACTCCTCAGGGGGATGGGCGATTATCCGGATAATTGGGATTGAGGCCCTCTCTGCCGGCCGATGGCTCTGTGCGCGAGTTGACATGAACCGTGCTGGCAAAAGGACCGCATGGGCGTAGAGCGGAGGCTGGGCAGACGTTCTAAACTTCCAAATCATGCCTCGAATTGACATCCCCAGCGTGCGTGAGATTCTGGCTCGCAGGGTGGGCGAGGAGATGGCCCTCAACGATCGCTATCTGAATCCGCAGATGGGTCGCATCGTGCGAGCGGTCGGCTTCGATCGAGTGTGGACCGGCGGAGAGGGGGCGCATCTGATCGACTCCGAGGGTCGTCGCTACCTGGACCTGTTTGGTGGGCATGGAGCGTTCGCGATCGGGCGCAACCATCCCGAGGCGCTTGCCGCGATTCAAGACGTGCTCGCCGCGCGGACGGCCAATCTGCCGCAGCTGGGTGTGACTCTGCTGAACGGGGTCCTGGCCGAGACGCTGCTCGCTCGTGCCCCGGCGAGCTTGGATGCGATGGTGCCGGCCAACACGGGTGCGGAGGCCGTCGAGGGAGCGATGAAGATCGCACGCGCGGCGACTGGGCGCGCTCGCATCCTCTACGCCGAGCACGCCTTCCACGGCCTGACGCTGGGTGCACTGTCACTCAACGGACATCGGGAGTTTCGCGAAGGGTTCGGCCCGCTCCTGCCGGCCTGCGAGACGGTCCGCTTCGGGGACCTGGTGGGGTTGGAGCGCGAGCTGGAGGGCGGTGACGTGGCCGCCGTCTTTCTCGAGCCGATCCAGGGGAAGGGGGTCGTCTTTCCGCCTGCGGACTATCTCATGGGCGCGCAGGAACTGTGCCGGCGGGCCGGAAGTCTGTTCGTGTGCGACGAGGTGCAGACCGGCATCGGGCGCACGGGACGGCTGCTGGCGCTCGAGCATTGGGGTCTGGAACCAGACATCGTCTGTCTTTCGAAGGCTCTCTCGGGAGGCTTCGTGCCGATCGGTGCTGTGCTTGTCTCCCGCAAGGCGTTCGACCGCGTGTTCGACCGCATGAAGCGGGCTGTGCGTCACGGCTCGACCTTCGGCGGCAACGATCTGGCGGCGGCCGTTGCGCTGGCCACGCTGCGCGCGCTGGAGCGAGAGGAGCTGATCGAGCGCGCCGAGCGGCTTGGAGCGCTGCTGCTCGAGCTGACAGAACCCTTGGTCGAGCGCTACAGGATCGTCAAGGACGTGCGCGGCCTAGGTCTGATGTGGGCAATCGAACTTGGCCCGCCAGAGGACGATCGTCGCTGGGCCCCATGGTGCGCAATCGAGCGAGCCCAGCCGGGGATGTTCGCCCAGCTGGTGACCGTTCCGCTGTTTCACGATCACAGGATCCTCTGTCAGGTCGCGGGCCGGCGCATGAACGTGATCAAGGCCCTTCCCGCGCTCGTCGTCGAGGAGCAGGAGATAAGGCGCTTCGCGGCGGCGCTCGAGGAAGTGGTGGCCGACGCCGAGCACGCCTACGCCGCCGCGGCAAAGCTGGGCCTGCGCATGGCGCGTCTGCACTCGGCCTCGCTGCTGGGCTCTCGCTGAGTTTAGCCTGGCTGGGGCGGCCTCCCCGAGGCCCCCTTGCCACAATTGCCCTGTGAGCGATCCAGGCAATGCCAGCGAGCACACGCGCTCGGCCCATGTCGCCACCCGCGGGGATCTCCCCTTCGAGGACCGCGAGGACTTTCACGACGCGCGCCGCGGTTTGATCGCAACCGCACAGACGCTCGTGTTGCGCGATAAGCGCGGGCGTGTCGTGTGGGACATGGACGGCTATGCCTTCGTCGAGGGCAAGGCGCCGGACACGGTCCATCCGAGCCTGTGGCGCATGGCTCAGCTGAACGGATTGCACGGCCTGTTCGAGGTCGTCCCGGGCATCTATCAGGTGCGCGGTTATGACATCTCGAACATGACGCTGGTCGAGGGGAGCAGGGGCGTGATCGTAATCGATCCGCTGATCTCGACCGAGTGCGCCGCGGCGGCATTGGCGTTGTATCGCAAGCATCGCGGCGAGCGCAAGGTCAGCGCGGTCATCTACACGCACAGCCACGTCGACCATTTCGGCGGCGTGAAGGGCGTCGTCAGCGCTGAGGAGGTGCGGGCAGGCGAGGTGCCGGTGTGGGCGCCGGCGGGCTTCTTGGAGCACGCCGTCTCAGAGAATGTGCTTGCCGGCGGGGCGATGGCCAGGCGCGCGACCTACATGTTCGCCCCGGGTTTGGAGCGAGGCCCGCGGGGTCAGGTGGACGCGGGCATCGGCAAGACGACCTCGACAGGCGCCATAACGCTGATCCCGCCAACGCACGAGGTCGCCAGTACCCGCCAGGAGGCGGAGATCGACGGAGTGAAAATCGTCTTCCAGCTCGTCCCCGACAGCGAGGCCCCAGCGGAGATGAACTTCTTTTTTAAGGATTTGGGCGTGCTTTGTATTGCCGAGAACGCCGTCCACTGCATGCACAACGTACTGACCCCGCGCGGCGCGCCGGTACGCGATTCGCTGGCCTGGTCCAAGTACCTGGGAGAAGCGATCGAGCTGTTCGGCGCGCGCTCGGATGTCATGTTCGCCCAACACCACTGGCCGCGCTGGGGGCAAGACCGGATAGTGCAGCACTTGGCGCGACATCGCGATATGTACCGCTACTTGCACGACCAGACGCTGCGCCTGGCAAACAGGGGCCTCACGCCAACCGAGATCGCGGCCGAGGTGCGTCTGCCGCCGAGCCTGGAGCGCACCTGGTCGTGTCGTGGCTATTACGGCACGGTCAGCCACAACGTGCGCGCCGTCTACCAGCGCTACCTGGGTTTCTTCGACGGCAACCCGGCGCACCTCGACCCACACCCGCCGGTTGAGGCGGCGCGCCGCTACGTGGAGTTGGCGGGCGGGATCGAGCCGCTGCTCGATGGTGCGCGGACAGCGTTCGAGCGGGGCGACTATCGCTGGGCAGCGGAGTTGTGCTCACACGCCGTCTTCGCCGCACCGGAGAACGAGCGGGCACGCGAGCTCGAGGCGTCTGCGCTCGAGCAGCTCGGCTATCAATCCGAGAGCGCGGTCTGGCGCAACCTGTATCTGGTGGGAGCGCATGAGCTGCGCGACGGACCGCCCCCGGCGCCGAAGGACAGGCGGGTGGCGAGCGCCGATGTCGCGCGAGCCTTGTCGCTCGAGCAGCTGTGGGACGCGATGGGCGCACGCCTGGACGGACCGCGAGCGTGGGGACAGACGATCAAGCTCGCGTGGCATTTCACGGACGTCGAAGAGCGCTGGAGCGTCACCGTCGAAAACGGGGCGCTCAGTACCGTGGAGGGTCGCCTGGTGGAGGACTGCCACGCAAAGGTGACGCTCACCCGTGCGGCCCTGGATCAGATCCTGCTGGGGGAGGGAGACGGAGCGCAACTGTTTTCAAGCGGCGCGATCGCCGTGGAGGGCGATGGCGCGAAGCTGGGCGAGTTCCTCGGGCTCCTGGAGGAGGGGAACCCGGTCTTCGCGATCGTCACACCCGAGGCGCCGGCAAAGGACTGAGCACGCCCCTTCTCATCTCCTGAACCGCCTCAGGAGATGGCGAGCACCACCTTGGCGACGGCGCGGCGCTCGTCGATGATGCGCAGTGCCTCGACGACTTGGTCGAGGGGCAGGCAGGCACCGACGATCGGCTTGACGAAGCCGTCGTCGATCATCTTGGCAACTGCCTCGCCGGCGGCGCGGTTGCGCTCAGGGCTCGGCAGGGCGTAGGCGCCCCAGCCGGCCCCGACGACCGACACGTTGCGCAGCAGCAGCCGGTTGACCTTGACCTCGGGGATCGACCCTTCGGTGAAGCCGACGACGACCACGCGCCCCTCCTCTTTGAGCGAACGCAGCGAGTCGGTGAAGCGCTCGCCGCCGACCGGATCGAGCACCACGTCGACGCCGCCGCCGCTGAGCTCGACTGCCTGTTCGCGCCAGGCCTCGTCCGAGCGCACGACGTGGTCCGCCCCGGCCTCGCGCGCGACGCGCTCCTTCTCCTCGCTCGAGACGACCGCGATCGTGGAGGCGCCGAGCGCCTTGGCGACTTGTAGCGCAGCGGTGCCGACGCCGCCGGCGGCCCCGTGCACGAGCACGCTCTCGCCCGCTTTCAGCTGCCCCCGCAACTTCAGCGCGAAGTAGACGGTGTGATAGTTGAGGATGACCGAAGCGCCTTGGGAAAAGTCGAGCGCGTCGGGCAGGGGAAAGGTCATGTAGGCGGGAGCGACTGCCCGCTCGGCCATGCCGCCGAGGGCGGTGAAGGCCATCACGCGATCGCCTCCATTGAGGCCGCTGGAGGCGGGCGCGGAGATGACCGTGCCGCCGACCTCAGCGCCGGGAACGAACGGCAGGTCTGGTTTGAGCTGGTAGAGGCCTCTGGTCTGCAGAACCTCGGGAAAGGACACGCCCGCAGCGGCAACGTCGATCAGCACCCCCTCGCCAGGAGTGAGCATGTGGACAGGCTCGGGCTCGGGCACCTCGGTGACGCGCACCGCGTCCGGCCCGCCAAGCTCGCTGATCTGGACGGCGAGCATCGCGGTTCAGCTAGCGCTGCTGAGGCTTCTGCAGTTTTTGTTGGTTCTGCTGGCGCTCGCCGCGCACTTGGATCGCGATCAGCACGATGACGATGTTGACGAGGACCCCGATCCCGATGAAGGTCACGATCAGGCCGATGTCCTTGCTGACGGCTTGGCTCGAGGCGAGAAGCATCTTCGATCTCCGGGTTATCGTTGGCGAGGACGGTGTGGGTGGCCTTCGCTTTGGCCGGGGCTCCCTGCACCGCTGAGCAGCCAAGAGCCTACCAATGGACCCAGGCAGGGGGTGTCCTGGGGGCGCTCATGAGCCTCGAGGAGCTTTTGCGGCGATGCCGGGAAGCCATGCGCGAAGCCGAGCTTGCGGAGATACCAAGAGTTCGCCCCCGGGCCTCCTCAGGTGGGTGAGCCCGAAGGCCTACAGGGCGGCGAAGCCCGGCGTGTCGTAGCCTTCTTGTAGCCGCAAAGCACGGCGCAGCGATGGAGAGGTGCCAGAGCGGTTGAATGGGCGCGACTGGAAATCGCGTAACGGGGGTTGACCTCGTTCGAGGGTTCGAATCCCTCCCTCTCCGTTTGGCTGGGCCTGAGGCGGTTGTTCGAACTTGTGTTCAGGAAGAGCGGCGGTCTGTGCGTGAGCGCTTCGAACTTCGTTACCTGGCGGGCATGTGTCGTGCGACGCGTGCGAGGGCGGCTCGATTCTTCTGATGTTGCAGCTCTTCAGCCGTCTCCCGAAGTATTTGATCTACGCGGCTCTTGGTACATCCGATCGCCGTTGCCATGTCGCGGCGGCTCAGGCTGTTGCTGAGGGCGAGGGCTGCCATGCGTTCGTCTCGCTGCCAATGAGCGCGTGCGATGCGATCGGTCAGTTCCCGCAGCTCTCGCATCGACTCGACTTGGAGATCGTAGTTCGCGCCGCGCGGCGTCCAGGTTGGCACCAACTCGTCTTCCGGCATCGCGTAGCGGTGTCTGCGAGGCATTCCATCTGCATAATAAACTATGCTCCAGACCTGTGCGATGTCGCACCACCATGCCGTCGAGATCGAGACCTTGAGCGCCTCCGAAGCAGACGCCGTTCGAATCGTGCAGCTTGCGTGGCTGAGCCTGCCCGCTGCCCATCGAAGCCTGCTCGAGGCTGTTGGTGCCTCCCAATGGCAAGTCGTCAGTGGGCCGATTGGATCAGTGGCCGACGAGATGCTGCGCTCCGCTGGCCAGCCAGGGATGACACCGTCGGCGAAGGTTAGGCTCGACGGCGCTCAAGGCGCTTGGGTTCCAGGGCTACAGGTGCTGCTCATCAGCGTTGGTCATCCAGCCATAGACGGACTGGACTCACAGGCGCATGAGGCATTCGTGGCCCACATTGCGTGGCACGAGTGGGGTCATGCGCTGAGCTTGGCACGTTGTTCCCCAGAAGACATAGCCGCTGGCCATACGCTGCTAGCACTAGCTCCTCAAGGTATCCGCGAGGGCATCCGTGGCGCAGGCTATCGTTCTGGAAGCTATACGCACGAGGTGGTCGCCGAGACGTATGCGTTGTTGATGGCACGCCGTATTCGTGGGCATCGAGACAAGCCAATATGGCTGGACGACAAGATCTACAACCTTCTGAAGAGAGTGGTCGGCTGGGCCGATTGAGCCCGGATGGCTATTTCCTCGGGAAGGATCGTCGTCCAGAGGACGTTCTAGCTCTTCAAGCTGAACTTCTTCGAAGCGAAGGTATTGACCCCGTATGGCCGGGGCTGGAACAGAAGAAGCAACGGCCTTCCTGAGCTGCGCCGCTGGTCTAGAGGTTACGGACCGAACCGCTCGCCGTGAAGCCGCTTGACTAGCGTCCAGGTCGCAGAGTTCGAACTTCGTCCCGCCAAGCCCGTTTTGGCTAGGTTTGAAGCTGTTGTTCGAACTGCGTCTAGAGCGAGAGAAGGGGTCAAGTGAGTTTGTCGCTCCACGATCTATCGTCGAGTCGTGACCGCGAAGGAGTTGCTCTTGCGGCAAGTACAAGGATGGAGCGAGCACGATGCCGAGATTGCGCTGTGAGCGGTGCGGCACGCACACGTAGGTGATAGTTGAAGGCGCTGTTGGGTAGCTATCACCGAAGATCCTCGTCCCGAGGCCACCACCGAACCTGGATCACTTGGCCGGGGAGCAGTGTCCCAGGAAGTTCCACCCGCTTGCCCGGGACGGTCTCTTCAACTTGGTTTCCTACTCGGTTGCCAAACATTACCTTCCAGTCAATCTCGTCCGGTGCGTTTACGGTGACTCGTGGATTGACCGAGGCTGGGCCAACGAGGGTCAGGATGTAGACGTCGCTCTTGCGGCGCGTCTCTTCCGCCTCCGCAATAACGATCATCTTCTTGTCGGACCCAAGGCTCTTGCCGCTGGCTTTGGCCACGAGATCAAATCCGTGGCCTGGAATCAGCTCGTAGCCATAGGTCTTCCCGTCTTGCGTGCATTGCAGTGAGATAACCCGCGAGGGGTGCCCTGCGTGGAACCACTCGTCCACTTCAAACGTCCGCACGTCGTCGGTCTCGGCAGTAACCAAGGCGATATTCCGCACCTCGCGTTCCATTTCGACACGCAAGCCGAATAGCTCGGTTCCGTCGATCGGCGTGAGCGTGAGAACCAGCTCGTGCCGCTCCGCCAGCAGTTGTTGTTCGTAGACCCACGCCAGCTCCTCCTTGAGCTTAGGGGGCAGCAGGTAGCCGAACAACTCCTTGAAAGAGTCACGCAAGAGCCGCTTCTTTAGCCACAAGTCAACACTCACAGCAAGCAACGCGGCGACGAGGAGGGCCGTCCCGAATGCCGTAGTCAAGTCGCTGACGGTGTGGGACTCGTGAATGACGGCCGGACTCGCGAGCAGTAGGGCCCCGACCACCGCCAGGACGCCGACCACAGTCCGGAAGGCGAGATCGCGAGACTTCTTCATAGCTAGCTCATCGGTGGTCTGGCATCGGGGTCAAGGCTTGACCCCATATTCTCAAAAAGGGGGTTGAAGGGGAGCGCCAGCAACTAGGTCACTTGGCCCGATTGTGGGTTACTTCGGCGCTGCATAGCCAGATTTGGTCCGTCGGGCCGCTACGTGTTCTGGTTTGACATTTGCCTGGGCTGGCGGAAGTTGGGCTTATCGGCCAAAGCGCGATACGTGCAGCTCACTGATGCGCCCCCAAGAGGTAGCACAACAACGAGACGTTCAGCGATTTCCCCCGCCGAAGCGCCGAGTATGCAGTTCGCGGATGCGCTGCCAGGCGGGGTCATGTTTCGAGAGTCGTCCCGTTAGCCCCGCCATTTTGTCTTTGTATGATGCAGGCCCCGAAAAAACGGGGTCTGCTTCGTTTTGGGGGGCCGCCTGCGGCCGGTTCTGGCCCCTGTCGGCCGCTTTGGGCGGCTTCCTTGCCCAAGTCCCGGGCCAAGGGAATGAGCTGGGCGTATAGCGGCGAGGGCTGGCCTTTGGTGGGCCGTCAAGATGTTCTGGACTCGCTCGAAGATATCTCGGTGGATGATCGGGTCGTGGATGCCCGCGCGCTTGGCTCCCTCGAGCGTGAGGATCCCGGTGTAGAAGCTTCGTGCTCAAGCGGTGCGGCGTTAATCTGGGGTCTATCTACGTCTGGTGGTGGGGCGGCACATCGCGCGGTACCTTGGGACGTGGTTTTTGAACGCTTTGCACAAGGCATCTCTCTCTGCTTGGCCTAGCGTGATGTTCTCGTGATCACGCGGCGGCGGCACGAATGCTTCAATGGTTCGCAGTGGAGCGATCAGTGGCCCCGCAATCGTCATGCGTGCTGGTCGTGAAGGTCTAATCACGCGCGCCAGACGCCGATCCGGGAGGCCGGCGAGCGCTCGTAGGCGAACGGCTCGGGGTAGCTTGCTCCAAAGACGCCCTACGGCAGGCTCGACATCGGATTTCTCGCCTTCTTCGTCAGCGTCGGCGTTGCGCGCGAGCGGAGCGTTGCCCTTGGGGAGAGTCCCTGTGGCGCGTCCGACTGTGGCCGATGGCGGCCCGAAGGTCCACTTGAGGTCGATTGTGCCCCAGTAGAGCGGTTCGTGGGATGGTGGCGTCGATAGGTCAAGTGTCACTAGAACGCCTTCGCCAGGAAGTACATGGACTGCGTTTTTGCCTTCGGGGCTGACGTTGGTCTGGAGTTCGGTGCTTTTGAGTACCGCCACCGATCGTGCTGGTCTGGCCAATGCCCCAACGAGGACCCCGCTCGCGTTGTTTAGCCACGGGATTCGCACGGTCAGCGGACCGGGGGGAAGGGTGTGGTTGTATTGGCTGCAGAAACCCTCGTTGCCCCAGTTACGAGCGAAGAGTGCCCATCTGTCGACGCCTCCCGCGAGCGCTGACTTTCTATTGGTCTCGATCGCCATCTCGTACACGGGATGGGACTCGGCGGCTACCGAGTGGGCCGTGTCGAGCCCGATCAGGCCAGTGACTACCGCCAGATGGCCGTTGATGTCTGCTTCCACTGCAGCTTTGGCAACTTTGGCGGCACGGACGGCTGCTTCAACGATGTTTTTCGGAACGAGAGGCTCGCTGCGTAGGAGGGCAACTAGCGCATTGGCGTGGTCTTCTTTGTCCACGTTTTCATGGAATTGGCGCCACCATGTGACGTTGTTGAAGTGATCGATGGTCTCGTCTGAATCGAACTCCAAGCCGACGCCAGCGAGCCTGGCAGCGGTCGCCCCGGCGCGACCACGGGTATTCAAGCTGATGCTGTAGTCGTCGTCTGTTCCCGGAGGTGAGTGCTCCTCCCATTCGAGCGTCCCTTCATAGGTGGCCGGCTCCCAGTTGACATGCCCATGAAACGATCCGAAATATGGGGGGCGACCGAAGGGACACGCGAAGTACGCCGCTGTGTCGACGCCAGGAGCATCGTAGCCGACTGGGTAGGAGGTGCACGCGAGTGGTCCCTCGAATTCACCGCACAGTTGGTTGGCGTTGGGCGCTTGCCTGTGTTCGGAAAAGTAGGCCCAGTCGGGGTCGAACGGAAACAGATTGTCGTCAAAGCCGTGGTCGGGCACAAGATCCATCGGCTTGCAGGGTCCGTATTCAGCGCAGTAGCCTGTGGGCAACGACCCGAGCGAGTTCACCCAGTTGATATGTGGGCGAGGGTTGCCTGTGCAGCTGTACAGCACGCACGGCTGACTCGCTTCATCCAACAAATGCGCGGGCGCGTCAACGAGCGGGCGGGCACCCGTGGCAGTAGGCCACGCCGCCATCCCAAAGCACACCAGCACCGCCGCAGCGCGAAACACTCGCCGGCCCATACCGATAGACCACACGCATCGACGTGGATCGCCTTGCCCACGCCCCGGTACACGCCTCCTGGCCACAACGCAACGATACCATTTGTGTCAAATACGCCGTGTGAACACAGATTCCGCTTTCAGGATAGGTCCTGTTGATTGGGACGCTGATTCTTTCCCTGCCCCCTGACCGTCGCTAGCTGGGGATAGCGCGCGCGTGGGGTGGTCCCGCCGGTCGTGGGGGTCCCGGCTGATCGTCCGTTGCCGCTTGCGGACTCTCCGGGCGCCGGGTTATGGATTGAGGGCTCAAAGGCGCAAATTGCGAAGAAGATTTTTCGCGCATGGTCGAGATTATTCTGACCATTGGTCTATTACCGGCGCCATATTCACGCTTAGACCCCCCCAAGGTTAGAGCCAGATTTAAGGAGTCTGATGTCGATTTGGAGTCTGCTCGCTGTCATCGTCGTTGCCGGGGCGATCGGCGGAGCCATAAACGCGCTCATGACGGACAATGGCTTTACGTTTCCAAAGACCGACACTGCCGGGAACGCGCGCGTCTGGAGGCCGGGCTGGCTTGCCAACGTTGTGGTTGGAGCGGCAGCTGCGCTTGTCTCATGGGGCCTATATGGCCCTTACGCCAATGATGTTCTCGTCGGCACGCAGAGCACCACCTCGGCCCAGAGCTTTGTGCTCACGCTTTCGAGTGTGGTTGGGGCTTTCCTTGTCGGAATCGGAGGATCGCGATATCTCACCAATCAGGTTGACAAGAATCTGCTCAAGGTGGCGGCTTCAAAGGCTGCCGGGGCGGACGCCGATTCCGGAGCGGCCTCGGCTATCGCCATTGCGCAACCGGCTGACGCCTTGCAAATCGCCGATGACCTGCCTGTGCCCGCATAGTTCCAACACTGATGCTTTCGAGACTCCTAGTGGCCACGGCAACAGCTGCTAGCCGCGTCCGTCGCCTGCGGGGGCGAGCCGCGAGCGTCGCCGCGTTCCAGTCGCGCACGCCCGGGCCCCATTGCGGATGGCCTCGGCTGCTTGACGGCGTGTCAAGGCCGGTCCAAAAGTCACCCCCTTTCGCCGGTTGAAAAGTCACCCCCCTGTTTGTGTGTGGGGCTGATCAACGCAGCGTGCCCTTAGGCGCAGTAGCCGAGGCTCAGTCGTGTCTGGAGGGGCGCCCGAGGT
>DATCEK010000057.1:0-6615 GCA_036510155.1 Solirubrobacteraceae bacterium
GAACGGCACGAAGAACAAAAGGCACATCGGGATCCAGATGTACAGCGCATTAACATGGCGGCCGAAGGCGCCCGGATAGCCACGCGCCATCGTCCAAGCGATCTGAAAACCGGTCCACTGTTCGAGCACGTGGCCGCTGTAGTCGGCAAGGATCACCAAGCCGATCTCCTTGTCCCGCTTGGAGAAGTAGCTGACCTGCCAGTGGCTCGGGCCCTTCAGGTAGACGTCAC
Organism: Solirubrobacteraceae bacterium; assembly: GCA_036510155.1. Lineage (GTDB taxonomy): Bacteria > Actinomycetota > Thermoleophilia > Solirubrobacterales > Solirubrobacteraceae > Palsa-744. The sequence continues at coordinate 231 of DATCEK010000057.1, forward strand.
CGAAGGAGCCTGGGTATTCGGCGCGCACGGCGCGCATCTTCGGTAGGCGCTCAGCGATCTTCAGGATCCGGGCGGGCGAGCTGTAGCGACCCGGCGGCGGCGTGTCGGAGTCTGCCACCGGCACGGGGGCTTCCGGTTCGGCGCTGGTGGTGGCCGTGCTCGATTTCGTGGTGCTCGACTTGGCGGGTGCGCTGCCGTTGGCGGAGACGCTGACGGTGGCTTCTGTCTCGGTTGAGGATTTTTGGGCGTGCCCGTTCCTCGAGAGCGCCTGGCCCCCTGGTCGCGAGGAGGGTCCTGTCAAGCTCGCGCTGCGCGGCTGCGCCGCGAGTGCCGGGACCGTGCCGAGCGCCCATACCGCGATCCCGATAGCCAACATGCGCATCCCGAAGAACATGGTGCGAGGGTACCGGCGCCGCAGGGCCGTTACTCCCGACCGCCGGCCTCCATTGCCTTGGGCAGCTGGCGGGTGAGGGGGCTCAGCCCGCTTCCACGCCAAAATGACCCAGCACGAGCGGGGCGAGGTCGCGAATGCGCCATTGCCGTGGAACATCGGGAATCTCGACACCGCACAGGATCAATGCCCCGAGCGAGTCTTCGCCGCGCAGCGAGCCGTGGGAGCCGCCGCCCACGTGCGCCTGGCCGCCTAGATCCGAGAACTCCCGTCCCGGCGCCGCGGAGAGCAGCACATCGCCCGAGGTCGGACAGGTGAGCGCCGCCCAGACTCGATCGAGCGCATCGGGATGCTCCGGGCAGATCAGCCGCCCGTCGCGGTGCTCGGCGCCGAGCACCGCGAGGCTGCCTTCCAGCGACCAGGCACGCCCATTCAAATCCAAATAATCGCCGTCGGGACGGAAGCGCAACTCTCCGATTTCGGGTGCCGCGATCACGGCCTCCAGCGGCGCACCGTGAACGTCGCGCCGCAGCCACATCGCCAGCTCCACGCCATCGATCCCGAGCGCGGCGCGCACCACATCCGAGCGCAAACGCTCCGGGCGCTCGCCGTCGAGCACGTAGACCATTGCCGCGCGCTGGGAGGGGCAGACGGCGATTCCAGACCCGCCGTGCGTATCGGAGGTGGTCGAGCGCTCGCCGCGAGCGCTCGCACGCTCGCCTCGCGTGCCAGGAGTCAGCACGTCCAGTTGCGACAGCTCCTCGACCAGAGGTATCGCGGCCGTCACGGCGGCCTGCGAATGGTCGGCCATCACGATCACTGCGTGCTCTTCGAGGAAAGGCTCGACGCCGCCGGCGGCGTCCATCACGCGTGCGAGCTGGATGTCGGCCAGCGCGATCGAGCGCACCTGCCCGTCGGGGCCAGCCCGGTGTGAGTGCCAGTCGTTGTCGGGCAAAGACAGCAAGAGGAAGTCGAACAGGTCGTGCTCGACCATGTAGGCGCCGACGCAGCCGGAGTGGCGGTCGCGCACTCCCGGCATGCCGAGCGTCGAGCGGCAGCCGGTGCGGCGGCTGGCGAAGATGTCCGCGTAGAACAGCTCGCGCGGACCCATCACCGAATGGCGCATCAAGGTCGAGGCGATGCGGGTCAGCGGGCTGTCGCGCTGGGGCTCGTGGCGGTGGCGGCCGCGGTACATCAGGTAGGTCGTACCGGCGGTACGAACGCCGGCCTGCTTGCGCCCCAGAGGGTGTGCCCCGTCATGAGGTATGTCGTCGAGCGACTCGAACACGGTCGGCGTGTCTCGCGACAGGTGCGCCGCGTTCATGTTGTAGACGGTGTCGGTCAGCTGGCGCGTGAGGCCCACGCGCTGGGAAGCTCGGAAACTGGAGCCGTACTCGACATAGCGTCCCTCGCCGCGGTCATACCAGCACATGCCGGGGATGTGGTGGCGGTCCTGCCAGGTGCCGGTGACGATCGAGGCGGCACACACCGGCGTCACCGAGGGGAAGGCGGCGACGCAGTCAGGAACATAGAGCCCGCGCTCCATCAGCGCGGCGAGCGTTGGCGCCTCGCCGCCGGCCACCGCGCGCTCGAGCATCGCGGGCGCCATCGCATCGATCACGCACAGAACCAGCTTCGGGCAGGTCATTCGACTGGACGCCACAAGCCGGCTCGACCGAACATAAAGGAGCGGGTGTCTATATATATTTTTTTGAATTCACAGACGTAGCTACTTGTAGATATACAAAAGTATTTTGCAAGAAAGAGAACATGCCCCCTTCCCCCTTTTGGCTCCGCCAAGGCGGCCCCAAACGACTGCCCGCTACGTCCAACTCGCCGATCCCCAAAGGCGGCGATCACTGGCGACGCAGGATCCGCAGGCCCGCGTACTTCTCGTCCGAGCGGGCACGCAAACGCCACACGAACCACGCCAGCAGCGCGATCGCGACATAGCCGAGCGGGTGCAGCAACGCGACGAGTACGGCCAGCAGCAGCGAGGCCGAATCGAGATACAGCGTCAGCGCTTCGCGCGCGCCTCGGTCGGGCAGACGCTTGCGCGCTCGCGCGATGACAGGCCCCGAGGCGCGCTGTGCCAGGCCGACCGCAGCAAAGCCCGCGAGAATGCCCGGCCATGGCGAATCGCCATGCGCTGCGAGCGTACCCGCGAACAGGAGAGCCCCAGCCCCCATACTCAGCCCGGCAAGCGATGCAGCGAGTGGATCCGGGCGCACGGAGCGATCACTTGGGTCCATTGTCGGCGCAAGGCCTAGCAGCATCTGCAGCGTATAAGCGAGCACAAGCCCGACCACGACCACGAGCAGCCACCAGTCGGCTTCCAGGAAGCTGAAGCCGCCGGTGCTGAAGCTGACGCCGAGCGCACTCGAGCCGGCCAGCGCTCCCGCGAGCAGTAGCGGCAGGAACGGCCGCAGCCCGCAGGCAGCGGCGAGGCCGAGTCCGAGGCCGATGTAGAAGACGAGTCCATTCATGGCGGAAATGCGGTCACGGATCGTTGTGGGCTTGGTGGGCGGGCGGCGGTCGCTGGGTTGTGGGCTTCGCGACGGTTGTGATCGTTGCAGGAGATGAAGTCGTTTGGATGGTGCGCTACCTTGAGAGCGGTCATGACGATAGACGACCCCTCCGGCGGCGGGGAGGCCCCCCAACCTGGGGACACCCCAAAGGGCACGGCCAAGCGGCAGATACCCACCGGGCACGCGAAAGTGGACGGACGAGCGAGGCCGACCGCCCACGAACTGGCGCGCTACGAATCGCTGTTCGCCAAGCGCACGCACGGCATGCGCTCCTCGGCGATGCGCGACATGATGTCGCTGACCGAACGCCCGGAGGTGATCTCGCTGGCCGGCGGCCTGCCCGAGACGAAGACGTTTCCTCCCGAGCTGTACGCGAAGCTGATGTCGAAGGTCGCGGCCGAGTCGACCGCACGGGCGCTGCAGTACGGACCGACAGAGGGGATGGCCTGCACGGTGCAGTGCATCCTGCAGGTGATGGCCGAGGAAGGCACGGCGGTGGATCCAGACGAGGTGCTGGTCACGACCGGCGGCCAGCAGGTGATCGACCTGATGTGCAAGGCCTTCATCGACCCGGGCGACACGATCGTCGCGGAGGCGCCCACCTACCCGGGAGCGGTCCCGACATTCGACGCCTACGAGGCGAACGTCGTGCAGATCGAGATGGATGCCGACGGCATGCCGATCGACGAGCTCGAGGCCACGCTCGATTGGCTTGCCGCCGAAGGCCGCAGCCCGAAGTTCATCTACACGATCCCCAACTTCCAAAACCCCGGCGGGGTGACGATGTCGCTCGCGCGCCGCCGGCGCCTCGTGGAAGTGGCGCGCGAGCGCGAGATACTCGTGCTCGAGGACAATCCCTACGGTCTGCTGCGCTACGAGGGAGAGCCGCTGCCGACGCTTCACTCGCTTGACGCTCGAGCCGCCAAACGCGGCGGCGCCTCCGACTTCGTCGTCTACCTCGGGACCTTCTCGAAGATCCTCTCGCCCGGGGTACGCCTGGGTTGGGCCGTCGCACCTCGGCCAGTGCTCGAAAAGCTGAACCTGTGCAAGCAGGGCGCGGACCTGTGCTCCTCGCCGGTCACGCAGCTGTTCGTGGCGGCATATTTCGAAGAGAGCACATACTCCGGCGCGCGTCGAGGGGGCGGAGCGCTCAGCGCGGCGCGAGAGGAGGCCGAACCACTGTGGCTGGCTCACCTCGATTCGCTGAAGGCGCTGTATCGCACGCGACGCGACGCGATGCTCGACGCGCTTGCCGAGCACTTCGGCCCGGCCGCCAGCTGGACCAAGCCGCAGGGCGGGCTGTTCATCTGGGCGACGCTGCCAGAGTACATCGACACGACCGATCTGCTCGCGCGGGCGCTCGAGAGCGAGGCCGTCGCCTTCGTACCGGGCCGCGCGGCCTATCTGGACGGGCGCGGAGCCTCCTCGATGCGCCTCAACTTCGCGGGCGTGGCGGAGGAGGACATCCGCGAGGGGATCAGGCGCATCGGCAAGGTTCTGCGCGAGCAGGTTGGTCTGTTCGGCACGCTCACCGGGGCCGAGCCGGCGCGGACGGAGCCGTCTGCCCAGCAGGCCGACGCCGGGATGGCGGAGGTCGTGGAGCTGCCGCGACGCGAGCAGCGCGACGCTGAGCGCCGCAGCCGCTAAGAGTCTCCTGCTGCGAAATCCTCTGGGGTGACCTCGTCGAGGAACTCCTTGAAGCGCTCGACAACGTCCTCGGACTCCTCGATGTTGTGCTCGAACTCGATCGCCGACTCGGCGATCACCTCCTCTGCCGCGAAGATCGGGGCGCCGGCGCGGACGGCGATCGCGATCGCGTCGCTCGGGCGCGAGTCGATCTCGAGCTCGCGCCCGCCAACGCTCAGCGTGATCGACGCGAAGAAAGTGTTCTCGCGCAGCTCGGTGACCGACACCTGGGTGCACTTGACGTCCAGCTCGCCGAGCATCTCGCACAGCAGGTCGTGGGTCATCGGCCGCGGCGTGTTGGCCCCCTGCAGCTTCATCAGGATCGAGGCGGCCTCGGGGTGCCCGATCCAGATCGGCAGGAACTTGTTGCCGTCGACCGTCTTCAGCAACACAATCGGCTGCTTGCCGACCATGTCAAAGCTCACGCCATAGATGACCATCTCCTGCACGACGTTCCTCCAGCGGGGGAAATCCAGAGTATAGGTACCCAACCTCGCGCCCCGGGGCGGCCCGGACGGCGCACGAAGCCCGGTCAGTGGCGCATCCGGAAGCTCCAGAGCTTGTTGCCGAGGAAGTTCAGCGGCATCGAGCCCGCAACCGCGATCGCCTCGGCCGGCACCTTGGCGAGGCCGGCGACCTCCACCAGCAGCGTGAGCAGCAGGAACCCGAAGAGGGCGGCGATCAGGCTCACCACGAAGAAGCGCACTGCCTGAAAGTGGGCTCTGCCCGCCGACGCGTCAAACGTCCAGTGGCGGTTGAGCACGAAGTTGTTCGTCACGCCGAACAGCCAGGCGAGTACGTATGCCGGCTGATAGGCGACGTGCAGAACATGCACGCACAGCGTGTAGACGGCGAGATTGAGCACGAACCCGATGCCGCCGACGAGGCCGAAGCGCACCAACTGTAGCCAGTTGGCCGGCCGGCGCATGCCGTGCAGCAGGCGCATGTGCACCCGCGGCTCGGCGCGACGGTCAGCGCCGCCGGGACGAACGTCCACGGCGGTTTCCTGTAGGGGCATCCGATCAGGGTACCGAAGGCGGCTACGGAGGGGCTCGCGTTGGCGGGAATCGTTGCCGGTGTAGCGCCGCGTTGCTGGGGATCGTTGCCTGTGTGGCGCCGCGTTGCTGGGATCTTTGCCTGTGTAGCGCTTTGCCTGTGTGGCGTGTTGGCGGTGTAGCGCCGCGTTCGCAGGGATCTTTGCCTGTGTAGCACTCACGTTGGCGGGAGTCATTGCATGTGTGGCGTGCGGTTGGAAGTCTCTGAAATGCGTCATGCCCCCGCGCGCGCGGGGGCATGAGCGTTTTTGAGCCAGGTTTGGCGACTGGGCTGTTGTTGTTGCCCGCGACGCTAGCCTGTGTCAGAGGTGAGTACCGGGTCCGACACCACAGTCCAGCCTGGCTCGCGAGGGGGCTTGCCGCTTTCGTGGCGTCTGCTCGCCGGCGCCATCGGCGTGATCGCGATCGCCATCGCGGGCGCCATGCTGCTCAACGGCGGTGGCCATTCCTCCCCGACCGGCGCCGTCAAGGCAAGCGTCGCGCAGAGCGGCGGCAAGGGCGGACCTGGTCTGGACGGCAAGAGCGCTCACGCGGAAAAGCACAGCGCCTCCGGTCAGGGCAGCCACGCAGCGAAGCCAGGTATCGCCGGGCGAAGCACCAGCGTAGGCGGCACGGGCAACGCGTCGCGCACCCATGGCAACTCGAGCGCTATCCCGAGCGCCACCGGCGGCGGCTCGCCTGCTGCCGCGAGCACCGGCGCCGCCCAGGGGGTTGCGGCAGCCGAG
>DATCEK010000058.1:0-17674 GCA_036510155.1 Solirubrobacteraceae bacterium
ATGCGAGCCGAGGCAAAATGGGTCAAAGTGATGCGCTGGCCCTCAGCAATACGAGCCCTGAAGATCCACTTCGGAGACAGAATCCCCTACTAACCACAACCAAACAAACCCAACCCCACACACAGAAGATCTGACAGCCTCACGGGTGCGGACACGAGTTCGGCATGCAGGAGCGCGTCCCCTCGCATCGCTTCGGGCGCCATCAGGTAGCCGAGCTGCCGCCGATGAGCGTGATCTTGACCGAGCACCGCACGCACCGCCTGCGCTGCCTGCGCTGCGCCGCAAAGACCACCGGGGTGCTGCCCGATGAGATCGGCTGCTCGGCCTTCGGTCCCCGGCTTGCGGCCGCGATCGTGAGCATGACTGCGCGCAACCGCATCTCCCGCCGCGACATGACCGAGCTGGCAAGGGAGCTGTTTGGGATCTCACTCTCGGTCGGTGCGGTCGACAAGGTCTGCCAGCGCGCAGCGGTGGCGCTTCTCTCACCGCACGAGCAGCTCGTTGCGGCAGTGCTCGCGTCGCCCGCGATCAATCTGGACGAGACCGGCTGGCACACAGCCGGCGAGGGTCGCACGTTGTGGACCGCGACGACACCCGAGGCGGCGATCTTCCGAGTCGCAGAGGACCGCCATCGCGACTGTCTGGAAGAGTTGATCGGCAAGGACTACTCCGGGATCGCGTGCTCGGATCGCTGGTGGGCCTACGACCACCTTGACCCATGCTGCCGTCAGGTCTGCTGGCAGCACATCTATCGCGACTTTCGCCGCCATGCCGAGGGACTCGCGCTGCAGAAAGCCTTCGGCGAGCAGGGCCTTGTGCTCACCGACCGGCTGTTTACTGTCTGGGGCGCCTTTGGCGAGCACCAAGACCGCACGCGGCTTGCAGACGAGATGCAGCCGATCCAGGCCGAGCTACACGAGCTGCTCGAGCACGCTGCACGCAAGAGCAAGCGCACTCGTCTTCACCGGCGCTTCGCGGCCAACCTGCTGAAGATCTGGCCAGCGCTCTTTACGTTCGTGACCGTCGAGGGCGTAGAGCCCACCAACAACGCCGCCGAGCGCTCACTCCGCGGCCCAGTCATCTACCGAAAGCTCTCCCACGGCACCCAATCCGAGGACGGCGAGCGCTTCATCGAGCGCGCCCTCTCGGCCTCGGTCACCTGCCGTCTTCAGCACCGATCGCTATTCGTCTACCTCGCCGAGTTGTTCACGGCCCAGGCCCGCGGCGACCCGCACCCAGCGCTCACCTGAACTGCCACCCACAGCCCACCAGAACCAACGACTGAACGGTTACTCAAAAGGGCTCATTTGCAGGTATTTATGGACGCTGGCGGGCCAAGACTAAACCGTCGAGCGAGAGTCGAGGCATTGCGCCAGGCGCTGGTCGGACCGCTGTAGAGCGGCTTTCGATCGCATCCAATCAGAAGCTGGTTGCCGCAGCGGCGAGGGCTCAGTACGCGAGCCCGTGCGGTACCTTCGCTAGATGATTCTAAGGAGCAAGGTTCGGTGCTGAACGGCATTTTAGCTCGAACAGCCGAAGGATATGCGAACATGTGTTCGTATGTACTTCTGCATCCGTCCGGTGCGCGCGAGAGGCTTCCATTATGTGTGGGGAGTTGCATCCCGAGGGCTTCGCCTGCGAACCCGCTTTGGGGGCCGCATCATGAAGCAACGTGACTGGCTGCTGCTGTTCGCGGCGTACGAGGGCGCGCCAGATGGGCTCGACCCGATCCGTTTCCAGAAGGGCTTGTTCTTGTTCGCCAAGTGTGCGCATGCGCCAGAGCGGTCGAAGTATGTGTTCAAGCCCTATGACTACGGGCCTATGAGCCCCAGTATCTACAGAGATCTCGATCGCCTCGTGGACGAGGGGCTGCTTGAACGCGTGTCAGTACCTGGGAAGCAGTGGTCGCGATACAAGCCGAGCAGAGTCACGTTCCGCGAGGGACAAAAGCTCTTGAAGCAGGCTGAGGATGAGAAACTGCTAGAGGCCGCCCGTGAGCTGTTCGAAATCAAGAAGGATGTATCGAGGATGGGGTTCAACGAACTGCTAGAGCGCGTCTACGCCGACTATCCCGAGTTTGCAGTGAATTCAATCTTCCGTAGGTCTGCCTAGCCGGGGACCTCACAGCGCGAACTTGATTGCAGAGATGGATTGGTCCCCGTGATCCGCGAGAGCAATCTGACGGGACAGGCCGTCAGATGACGCTCATTGCTGCAGTCCGTTGCCGGGATGGGGTGATCCTTGGCTCCGATAGCCAGGAGACCCGTGGTGAACGAGGTAGGCGCCTCGCTCGCTCCACTCGAAAGGTATACGAGCCTCGCCGAGGATTCTTGCTCGCGTGGGCCGGTGCGCAGGACGTGGCGCAAGGCTTCGTCCTGCGCTTCGAGCGTGCTCGGGGTATATCCCCCAATACAGATCGTCTTGACATCAAGGATCGACTTCATACGATCCTTGACGATGTGCGCAAAGACGCGAGCGTCGAAGGACGAAGTGACAACGTCGAATTTCTCATCGCTTGGTGGTCCCGACCAGAGAATAAGCCCGTAGCTCTTCGCCTCCTCAGCGGTGGAGCCAGCGTTTGGGTTAGCGACTGGGAGTTTGGAGGCGCCCCCCTTGGGGTCGAGCGCGCGAGCTTTGCCGTGGGCACGATGCGCTACATCGATCCGGGTGCGTTGACCCTCGAGCAAGCCAAGATCGTCGCTCTCAAGATGCTGCGCGACACAATTGAAACCGGCGTGGAGGGCATCGGTGGCCGCGTCCAAATGGGAGTCGTACGAGAGAGCGGTCTTGAGGTCGTAGAGCAGGCAGACATGCGCGGTCTACAGGACACCGTCGATCTGTGGGAGTCTCGGTGCATAGAGCTCCTGCTCGGGCGTACTGCATCTCCTTCTGGCAGCAAGACTCCAGATCGTGGTGTCCGCCCACCAAACTGACGAGATCTGGGGGTTGCTCGCACAATGCTTAGCGCGTGGGTTTGCACAAGAACGCTTATGTCCGGCGAAATGGAGCCAGCCGGGATCGAACCGGCGACCTCCTGCTTGCAAAGCAGGGGCGGTCATGCTGGAGCCAGTAGATACGGGGGTTTTGGGTCGGCCGAAATGGCGTTATGACTGGCAAAAATGGCCCATGCGGTACTGAAAGCGTACTCGCGCCCAATGTGGTACTCACGTGGTACTCTGGATGACAATGTCAAAAGAGGGTAAACAAAGTGGCAGTGATCCAACCGGCGCCCTCGTAGTTGCGGGCCGCGCGGACAGTCCCGCCTACGAGGCCAAGTGGCGGCGCGCAGGACGACAGGTGAAGCGCCGCATAGGACCTGCGTGGCTTGAGCGAGCGGCGGACGACAGCGGGTGGGTCATACGCCGTGGGCGAGTACCGGAGGGCCATTTCGACGAGAAGCGCGCGACGGTGCGCATGGCTGAGTTGATCGCCGAGTACGACCGAGAGGAGCGCGCGATCGAGGCGGGCGAGCGTGAGCGCCGTGCGCGTGGCGTCACATTCCGAGAGCTGGCCGCGGAGTGGCTGGAGCACCTGCAGCACGAGCGCGGCGCCAAGCCGTCCACCTTGAGCGACTACCGCTACATGCTCGCCGAGCCCGGAGCGCCACACCGTCGCGGCAAGGGCAAGAGCCCCGGCGTCCTCATGGCCGCGTTCGGCGACCGCCCCGCAGCAGGGATCACCACGCGGGAGGTGTCAACGTTTCTGCGCAAGCTGGACACCGAGGGCGTGTCGCCCCGTTCGGTCAACAAGAACCGTCAGGTACTCTCCGCGATCTTCGGCTACGCCGGCCGCGTGGACACCCACAGCCTGCCGGCGAATCCAGTGGCCGGCACGACCAAGCGCCGCGAACCACCTGCAGCCGTTCTCGATTTCTACGAGCCAGAGGAGGTCGAGATGATCGCCTCCGCAGCCGCCAACGGATCACACCGCGGAGCACAGCCGGCCAACCTGAGCAACGACGAGATCGCCTGGCGCGCACGCGAGGACGCACAGGACGGCGAGCTGTTCCGTCTCGCCGCCTACACCGGCCTGCGCCTCGGCGAGCTGATCGCGCTGCGCTGGGAGGACATCGACTTCGACACGCGGCGGATGGTCGTCCATCGCGCCGTCTCCGCCGGCGTGGAGGGACCGACCAAGAGTTGGCAGGCGCGCTTTCTACCGCTCGCCGACCCCGCCGCCGAAGCGCTCGAACGCCTACAGGCACGCGGCGACTACACCTCACGCGAGGACTACATCTTCTGCTCGCGCCTTGGCCGACGCCTCGATCCCTCAGCCGTGCGGCGCCGGTTCAAGGCAGCGCGCGACGCTGCCGGACTACGACCCCTACGCTTCCACGCGCTGCGCCACGCCGCCGGCAGCCTCATCGCCCGGCACGCCGACGCGCGCTTCGTACAGGAGTTCCTCGGGCACTCACGGATCACTACCACCGAGCGCTACATGCATGCCAAGGCACGGCCCGAGGATCTCGAACGAGTCAACCTGGCGTTCGCGCACAAGCCGACCGACAACCAAGAGCCATCGCCGTCCAATCCGCGATGAGCCCATGACATCACTCCGCACAGTCGGGCATCTCCGACGTCTTCGTACACTGTGTGGCTGGAGATGAACACGATGCCAGAGCCTGCCGCCAACCACGACCTGATCGAGCAAGCGAACTCGCTGTTTTGGCATCCGCTGCCGCTTGAGGAGTTGATGGCTGACGTCGCACCGCTTGACCCCGCCGAGCACTTCGACATCCCCGACCTGACAGAAGAGGAATGGGAGACGTTCGCCGCAGCGCTGGAGCAGTGACCGGGACGGTCCTGGTCGACACGAACGTCTTCACGGCCCGTCTGCGTGAGCGCTCGCCGCTGGCCACCCAGTACGCGAAGCACCTCTTCGGGCAACGGATCGCCCTCGCCCCGCAGACCGTCGCCGAGGCGCGGTATGGGGCGCTGAAGGCAACATGGGGTTCTGCTCGCACGGAACAACTCGCACGGCTCGTCGGGCGAGCGCGCATCCTCCCGATCGACATCGACACCATCGAGACCGTCGCCGAGCTTCGCAATCAGTGTCGGATGATCGGTCACCCGCTCCACCAGAGCAACCACAACGCTGACCTCTGGATCGCGGCCACCGCGATTCGCTGGTCGATCGCGCTCGTAGCTCACGATTCGGTCTTCACCGGCTGTCCACGTATCCGCCTCCTGACCGAGCTCGACGGTGCGGCCGCAGGGTCACCTTGATCCTGGTCGTTCTCGATCCACTCGGGCTCAGGTAGCCGCCGGGCAGCAGGCGAGACGACGCGGTCGTATCCGCTCCTATGAGTCCTCGCTGCCCAGCGCGGTGCTAGCGCGGCGTTCCTGAAGTGGCTTGTCCCTGGTCGGCACGGGCGATCAAGGACTGAGGTCGGCGCAGCGTCGCCCGCAACACCACCGCGGTCACCAAAGGTGCTCAGTTCACCCGAAAGCAGAAGCCGGCGCGGGGTCAGGCAAGAGTGCCGTTGATCGTCCTAAGCAGCAACGCCATCAGCGCCGACGCTGGCTACCGCTCGCCAACGGAAAGCAAGCGCCGCGGGCCCTGCAATTGGCGACGAGCAGGTCGGGTCGGTGTTGGCGGCGCGGTTGTCTGTGCCGAGCGTCACGCTGCCCACTGGCTGTCTCTGGAAAAAACTTCATCAAGGCCCTTGACTTCAAGCGCTTGAGGTATGTCAAGGTAGCCTCATGACGACTCTCACCATCCAAGATGTTTCCCGGCGCAGCGGGCTGAGCGGGCCGACACTGCGCTATTACGAGGAGATCGGGCTGATCGGTCCGATCGCCCGCGACCCGAGCAGCAGCCACCGCCGCTATCGCGAGCAGGATCTCGACACGTTGCAGGTGCTGGCGTGTCTGCGCGCGATGGGTGTCGGGATTGAGGAGATGCGCACCTACCAGGCCAACCGCGAGCTTGGGCACGCCAAGGCGGGTGAGCAGCGCGATCTGCTGCTACAGCATGCCAAGCGGGTCGAGGCCGAAATCAAGACGCTGCGCATGCATCTCAACTACCTAAGGGCGAAGGCCGCGCTCTGGGACGCCCGCAGCCGTGAGGATGCGGACGCGGAAGCTGAGGCGAACTCGCAGGTACAGAAAGTGCTCCCACGACTGGAGGAGGCGATGCTCGGATGAGCTCCAAAGTGTTGGTAACAGGCGGGTCCGGATATCTGGGCACGCAGCTGATCGCGGCGTTGCTGCGGGATGGGCGTGATGTGTGCGCGACGGTGCGCTCCCTGGATGCTGAGGAGGCTGTGCGCGCGGCCGTGCGCCGCGGTGGTGTGGACGACACCGGCATCGAGCTGGTGGCAGCAGATCTCAGCTCCGACGACGGCTGGCCGGCCGCCCTTGAGGGTGTGGAGGAGGTCCACCACGTCGCCTCGCCGATCCCGTCCGCTCAGCCCAAGGACCCGGACGAGCTGATCGTCCCCGCTCGCGAGGGCACGGTGCGTGTGCTCCAGGCAGCGCGGGACGCCGGCGCGCGCAGGGTCGTGCTGACCTCCTCGTTCGCAGCGGTGGGGTACTCGCCCAAGGCGGTCCGCGACTACAACGAGGAGGACTGGACCGACCCCGACACGCCAGGATTGCCCGCCTACCCGCGCTCCAAGGCGATCGCCGAGCGTGCCGCCTGGGACTTCATCGAGTCCGAAGGAGGCGACACCCAACTGGTGGTCGTGAACCCGACATTCATCGCCGGCCCGTCGCTGGTGTTGGCACTGCGCTCTACGCTGACCTACTTCAAGGCGATCATCGAGGGCACCATGCCGGCGCTGCCACGCCAGCGCTTCGGCGTCGTCGACGTGCGCGATGTCGCCGACGCGCACGTCACGGCGATGGCCACTCCTGCCGCCGCCGGGAAGCGCTACCTGCTCTTGGCGGACGGCCCGACGATCACCTGGCTGGGGCTGGCACAGATCCTCCGCGAGCACCTCGGGCCCGCAGGCGAGCACATCACAACCGATGAGGCGCCCGGCGAGGAGCCGTCGCCGCTGACGATCCACAACGACCGCGCCAAGCAGGAGCTCGGCTGGCAACCACGCCCGGCCGAAACGACCATCATCGAGACCGCCGAGAGCCTGCGCGACCTCGGCCTGCTGGAGGGATGAGTCTGTGCGTCGCCCCTGCTTTCGTCCAGAGCAGCAGTGAGATTCGCTAACTGCTGGGTTGCCGACGAGAGGGCAATGGTTGGAACCCCGCTCCTGGCGGATCTGAGGTCCATCCGGGAGGTAAGTCCTGCTCCTCGGCCACCCGGTTGCCCGTTGGCAGGATCATGAACGTTTTGCGGTACGGCGGCGACTCGGGTTCCTGACTGTCATCGCCCGTGAGATCACCGCGAAGTCATCTTGTGGGATCTCGAATAGGCCGAACCGGAACATGTTCCCCCAGCGGCGCTTGTCCTTGATGAAGCTGAGCTGGTCGATCAGCGGTCTAATCGGTGCCTCAATGCTCTTGACGAACTCGATGTTGCGCCGCCATGGTGTGAACCCCGGCGCCTGTTCCACCTGGTAGAGCTCTTCGTCGACGACCCGACCTATTCCCGTGAAGGCCTGCACCGGCTCGCCGTCTCGCAGGCCCGTCTTGGGCGAGTAGTAGACCAGCCAGTCATCAGCCTTCAGGCGCTTGAGCCCGGAAGACTTGCCGTGGCCTGCCTGGGTGAATCCGCCCTTTACGCTCAGCTGCACGTGGTCTCGGCTGATCGTGCTCACCCAGTACGTCTGTTCGGGCGGGCCGAGCGCGGTCGCGCAGATGCTTAGTTGGCGGTGCAGCTGCTCGCGCTCGGCGCCACTGAGCGTCGCGATCATGCGTTGCTCGATTGCTGTGACGGTCGAGGAAGCCTTGCGTAGGCAGGTGCGCCCCTCGGCCGTGAGGGCGTAGCGTTGGCTGCGGCCTTCCCCGACGGCGCTCACGAGTCCGCTCGCTTGTAGGCCGGTGAGGAGCTGGTGCATCGCTTGTCGGCTGACGAACGCGTCGCGCGCCAGGTCTGCGTTTGAGATGCGCGGACGCGCCGCGAGGATCTCAAGACAGGCGTACTGCGACACGCTGAGTCCGTAGTCGCGCAGCTCTGCGTCCATCGTCGAGTGCAGGGCGTGTTGGGCACGCTTGAGGGCGTAGCCCACGGATTGATCGATATCGACTTGGGGCACGTCAAGATCTTGACATAGTATGCTTCGTCAAGACCTTGACAACGCCAAAGGAAGGATCGCCCTGTGTCTACCGTTATCGGCCCCGATTTCATTGCCCTCCAAGTCCGCGACATCGAGCGTGCCGCCGAGTTCTATGAACGTGAGCTGGGGCTCACGCGCGCACCCGGACCCCCGCACGCCGTCGTGTTCGCCACGCAGCCAATCGCGTTTGCCCTCAGAGACCCGCTGCCCGGAACCGATCTCGATCGTGGACAGCCCGGCCTCGGCGTGGCGCTATGGCTGCGGGCCGACGACGCCCAAGTCCTTCACGACCAACTCGCCCAGCACGACGTGACGATCCTGACCGAGCCGATCGATGGCCCCTTCGGCCGGACGTTCACGCTCAGAGACCCGGACGGCTACGCCATCACGATCCACGATAAAGGCTGACGAACTCAGCCCACACCACACCGAACGCGGCGGCTTCCATACCTTGCACGGGAAGCAGGAGCACTGGAGGTAACCGGCCTCGCCCCCGCATCGGACGAAACGCACTCGTCCGTCCGCCTCCCCGGCTCGCTCCTGCTTTGGTCGTGGACGCAACGCGCCAGCTCGTCGGCCAGGTCATCTGACGAACGCGAAGAGAGGGGCCACGCCGCTGCGCAGGGCGCGGCCCCTCGCCCGACGACGATCCCGCCCACCAACGCCCAGCTTCGCCGCGCAGGGCCAGGGGCATGGCCTTCTCGGCGGCTTACGCCGCCGACCTGTCCTCCGGCCGGCTTCGCACCGCCGCCTCGATCTCGTCGCGCAGGAAGATCCAGCGCCGGCCGAGCTTATGTCCGGGGAGCAGCCCGCGCCGCGCGTATTCGAGCACCGTCGAGACCGGCAGATGCAGTAGCTCGGCGACATCGCGACCGTCGAGAACGTCCTCGCGCGTCAGCCGAGGACGGGTCGGGATGGGCGTGGTCATCGTGTTCATCGACTCTGGGAAAGGTTTGGGTTGTGTGGAATCTCTGGTAAATGACCCCAAACCCCGCGAACCGGCCAACGAGTTCACGAACGCCGGCCCGCCGGAGCGACGACCCCGCCCTCCTTCTGCTTCAACGACGCTTCGACAGCGCCCGATCCGCCTCCGGTAGCGCAGTAATCGCCGCCAGCGCCGGCCTCCAACCTGCGACACCGACCGTCCCGACACACCCTCGCTTCGCTCCGCTCCCCTCCAGCACAGACAACATGCACGGCTGTGCCGTGGCACAGCGAGCGCTGTGCGAATTTCGTGGCCGGTTTGGCCCGTTCAGGGTCATCACCCATGTGATGACCGCAGCGAGCATAGGTGCGTCCCGAGGCGGCGGGTACGCACGCTACCTGGAGAGCAAGACCGTTGAGCCCGAGCGCGGCGACTACTACCTGACCCCCGACGGCGAGATGACTCAAGCCCCCGGCCGCTGGCTGGCCGATGCCGAGACCCTGGAAAGGCTCGGAGTTCAGGCCACCGAGCCGGTTGACGGCGCGGACTTCATCGCGGTGATGGAGGGCCGCCACCCAGGCACCGGCAGATGGCTACGCTCGGAGGGCGCCGGCGGAGGACGGGGTGGCGGAATCGACGTGACATTTAGCGCCCCGAAGTCCGTCTCAACGGTCTGGGCGCTCGGCGATCCGTGGCAGCGCGCGCAGATCGAGCAAGCCCACGCCAGCGCGGTTGAGCAGACGATCCTCTACCTGCGAGAGCAGGTTCCTGTTGTGCGCCGACGCTACAGCGGCCAGGTCGTGGAAGAGCACGCCAAGGACGTGATCGCAACCGAGTACCAGCACACCACCGCCCGCGGAGTCTCCGGCGCCCAAGCCCCAGACCCCCAACTGCACAGCCATGTCGTCATCACCGCCGCCGTCCGCGAGGACGACCGGATCGTTGCCGTCGCCTCGCGGCCGATCTTCCGCAACGCACGGGAGCTCGGCGCGTTCTACCGCTCCGCCCTCGCCGACGAGCTCGTGCGTGAGGGCTACGCGATCGAGCACGGAACCGGCAAGGACGGCCGGTACTTCGAGATCGCCGGTGTCCCCCGCGAGCTGTGCGAGACATTCTCCAGCCGCTCCCGTGAGGTCGCGCGCGCAGCGGAGCGCTTCCGTGCTCGCTACGGCCGCGCTCCCGAACGCGGGGAGCTTCGCAACCTCGCGCTCGAGAACCGCCGATCCAAGGAGCTGACGACACGCTCGGACCTGCAACGGGTGTGGACACAGACCGCTCGCGATCACGGATTCGGCCCGGACGAGGCGGTGCGGTTGATCGGCGCATCCGAGCGTCCGGCAACCGACCATGCGATCGAGGATCGTGTCGAGGCGAAGCTGACCGAACAGCACGCCGTGTTCGAGGGGCGCGACCTGCGCGCGGTCGTGCTCGAGCAGGCAGCCGGAGAGATGGCACCGGATCAGGCGCTCGCCGTGGCGCGGGAGATGGTCCGCGACCGTCGCGTGCTGACCTTGGAGGGCGGTCGGATGACCACACTGGCGGTTCGCGCGCAGGAGCAGGCGATCGAGCGCCGCGCCACACAACTCGCCCAGCCCGCAGGCCGGGACGTCGGCAATATTGCACGCGAGGACGCCGTCCGTGAGGTCGCGGAGCGCATCAGCGGACCGCTCAGCCCGGAGCAGCACCATGCCGTCGAAGTGCTCACGGGTCCCGAGCGTGCCGCAGTCCTCGTCGGCCCGGCCGGGACCGGCAAGGGAGTCGTGATCGACGACGCCGCCCGCGCGGAGCAGTACGCCGGTCGCGAGACGATCGGGGTAGCCGTATCCGGGTCCACCGCTGAGAGGCTCGGCGCCGACAGCCCCGCGCTCGCCGGACAGACACTCACCCTGGACTCGCTGGTCGCCCGCGCTAACACGGGGGCTATCCACGTGGGCAGGGACACGACAGTGATCCTCGACGAGGCGGGGATGGCCGACCACAAGCGCCTCGACGCGCTGACCGGGCTCATCGAGCATTCCGGGGCAAAGCTGATCGCCGTCGGCGACAGCAGGCAGCTCCCCTCGATCGGCCCCGGCGGCATGTTCGACCGGCTCGCCGAGCACGCACCCACCGCCGAACTCGCAGACATACACCGCACCAAGGACCCCGCCGACCAGCGCGCATGGCAAGCACTACGGGAAGGAGAACCCGAGCGCGCGATGGCGCACTACGCCTCACGCGGCCAGCTGCACCTCTCCGACACCCGCGACCAGGCAGCAGAGCAAGCCGTACAAGCATGGGCCACGCTCACGGAGGGGTATGACCTCCGTGAGGTTGCGTTGATCGCCGACGCGGCGAACACGGAGATCGACCGGCTCAACGCCCGCGCGCAGCACCTACGCGCACAGCGCGGCGAACTCGGAAACCACGAGATTCGGCTGCCCGGCGTCCACTACGGCCTACGCGAAGGCGACCTGATCGCGTTCACCGCACAGCACCGCCCCCGAGGGCAGCCACGGGTCGAGAACGGCACCCGCGGCCAAGTGAGCGCCATCCGCGAGCGAGGCGTGACCGTCACGCTCGATGGGTCACAGCGCAAAATCCAACTCGCCGGCGAGCACCTCGACTCGCTGAGGTTGGCCTATGCACAACACGTCTACCGCCAGCAGGGCGCGACCGTCGAGCGCTCCATTGTTCTCACCGGCGGCTGGCAAACCAGCAAGGAGACCGTCTACGTCGAGGCAACCAGAGCACGCCACGGCACCAGCTGGTTCATCGCACGCGACGACCTCGGCGACGAAGGACAAGACGCCGGACGGATCATGCGCCTCTCCCGGAAAATGACCAACAGCCGCGCTCAAACGCCATCGCTCGCGTACCCGGAGCACCTCAACCCCGGCTGGGCTCCAAGCCGCAACCCACTACGACTCCGCTCCGCCCTATCGCCAACACGCTGGCTGACCCGCACACCCAACCGCGTTACGCCCGACCGCAGTGCGGGCCGCGGACGCTGAGCGATCCGCCGATGGGAAAACGCCTCACCTATACCGAGGGCTTCTGCACGCAGCGAATGATCGAGACGCATTACTAGCCATCAGGCGTGTCCTGCCGGCGAATCTTTCTTGCTTTGCCGCTGCCTACGACGTGCCTCGGCTCGGCCATCGAAGTTACCCGTCGTGCCTGCCGACGGGAGCGAGGCCACGAGAGTGTCCAGCTTCGGGCTTGGCTGCCAGGGCGTAGTTAGGGCGATAGCGATCTGGACTGGCTCTGGTGGCCCAGCCCACCCGCCGAAGCCAACCCACTCGGCGAGCTTGAGCTGGTGCTTCTTGAGGACCCCGTACTTGGGCAGGCGGTCAACGACCTCGCCCGAGCGTGTCAACGGCGCCGTCATAACTGTTACTGCATGATCGCCGCTGACGATTGTGGCATCGTGAACGGAATGGTCGAGTGCCGAGCGGTGCTTCAGGTCTTTGATCGTTGAGGCGATCTTGCGTCTCCCCTTCTCGTTCCAGTCGAGAATTGCGAGCGCTGCGTCCAGATGCCCGCGCACCTTGCTCTTGTCGAGGCAATCGAGTAGCTCGCGTACGTCGCTGTGGTGCTTGACCGCTGGACGCGGCGCGGGTGTCTGCCTCAGGCCTCGCTTGTAGAAGAAATACGAGTCGAGTTGCTCTGTGTGGGAAAGAAGCTGGACGGGGGCCGTCGGGGTCCCGTCTGAGCTTGCCTCCCAGAAGAGGCCGACAAGGAGGTAATGCATGAAGTAATCGAGCTCGTCGGGCGCTGTGGCACAGCGCATCTCGTCGACCCGCTGACGACGTTTCAGGTAGTGGATGAGTTCAGTGGGGCGCTCAACGATCTCGCAGATGAGCTCAAGGTCATGCAGCGAGATCAGCAGCGGTGTCGGGTCACTGGGGAGTATCCCGGCGTCAGCGAGCTGCCACGCTGACGGCGCGACCGACGAGAGGTCCTCGAGTACCACGATCAGCTCGAACGTGTGCTGGATGCCAACCAGGTTGAGCGTCAAGGGCCAGCCATTTTTGTCAGTGATCATCAGTTGTGTGCCCTCGTTGAGGAGCATCTCGTGGGCGCGCCGTGTCTGCGTGGCGGCTTTGGTGACCTCTGTTTTGAGCCACTTGCGGAATGAGTCTTGGGCCAAACGGCGGGCAGAGGGGCGCATGCTGGATGCCTTTGCCTCGACGATGAGTAGCGCGGTGTCGACGCGCAGCAGCCCGTCGATCTCACCGTGCTGATCGTCGCGCGCGCCGTGGTAGTGGATCTCTTCGTGGGCCCAGTCTGCCCGAAGCGCTTTGGCGAGCGCTGCGGTAGCACGCCGCTCGACCATCGCTCGTCGGTGATGCTCGAATCGCTTAAAGGAGGCTGCGTCATGGTCTTTGAGTGCTTTCTCAACGAACGGACGGAGTGCCCAGATCAAGCTGGGCGCGGACACGCACAGGTAGCGCCCGTGACCGTCCGCGACGATCGGGCGGGCTCGAACGTCCTCGATGTTGACCTGACCGCCGTGGGACGGCTGCTCGCCGAACTCGATCGAGAAGGCGGACAGGTAAGCCTCAGTTTCTTCACTGTCGCAGCCTGCGAGCTGTGCGAGATCGCTGGCAGTGAAGCTGACAGTTTCCCCCAGTTCCTGCCCCATCCAGGTAATGAGCATGGCGTCGATGCGTTGCTGAGCCTCGGCTGGCTCCATCTCTTGCAGCGTCCGGAGGACTTGGGCGTCCGAGTCGTCGCCTGGTTCCTCCGGCGGATTCTTGACCCTTGCCATCAGCGTCTCGCTGGCTTCACGGGCCTTCGCTCCTCGCTCCCGCAGCCGCTGCAGGCCTGTCTCGATGATTGCGTCCTGCAGGGTCAGCGCAGTGGTGGCGGTGAACCGGCACGCGGCGAGGACATCCTCTCCCACTGTGTCGTGGTCGAACAGCTCCATGACTGTGGCGCGCTCCTGCCAGTCGTAGGACGGGCTCCTGACCGTCAGCCGGTGCGCGATAGCGTTCGCGCGGGTCATAGCGAACGCGTCCGGCGGGTCCTGCGTACCTGCGGCGTCGTTCATCAGCCGCAGCGCACGAATTACAAGGAGCTCGCGTAGGCGAGCTTCGACGGCCTCGAAATCGAGCTTGCTCTCCTCCTGCTGTCCGTCCCCGGCGCGCGCGGGTCGGCGCAGCAATACTGCCGCGGCAAGCTCAACGGCAGCGGCGATCCCCTCGTGCTCCCACTCCTTGTACGTCTCAGGGTTGACGGTCGAGTTCGAGAGCCACAGGTAGCCGAGAATCTCGAACGCATCGTGTGGTGCGAACATCTCCGCCAGCTGCGCGATATCGCTCTCATACCGCTCAGGGAACCCATCGAACATTTCGCGAGTGGCTTCGCGGAACTGCTCGATCTTCGGCGAACTCTGATCGAGCGTAGTGACCATATTGCGCCCGTAACGCTCAATTCGCAGCGGCCCGTAGCTGGTGGACTCATACGGAATGCGCTTGGCCGCTTTGGCCTGACGCTTCTTCTTGCGGTGTTTGTCCCCTCGCTTGCCCATAGCTCTTACGCGAATAACCATGCTAGACCCGCATAGCCAAGACCAACCAAACGCCGCTTCACCCCTCGGCTCCGCCCGATGCAGCGCCGAGGGGTGTCGGGTGCAAGTGACATCAAACGGTCACGGCCTGGTTCGACTTTGCGATCAGCCCGCGGATCATGCCGACGAGCCGGTCGGCGCCGTACCGGCCCGTGTACTGCGAAGCGGCCGAGGCGGAACGCCAGAACTCGGCGCCGTCGATTGTCCGCTCCTCTCCCGTCGTCGGGTCGATCACCATGCCGGAGAGCTGCGGCAGGTCCGCGAGGAGTTGCTCGTAGTGATCAGGGTCGGAAAGGCGCCCGCCGCGCTGGATGATGATCGGCAGGCAGTCGGCCAGGACGCGGTGCATGACATTTACTCCGGCGGCCTTGAACAGCACCCAATCGCCAGGTTGCTCCATTGGGTCGAACGGCGTCGGCAGGAGCCGCTCCACGGCCGTCCATAGCGCGTCGATGATCCGTGCCCACTCGTCGGCCGTCAGGGTGCGCGGGATCTGCGCCGAGATGAGGGGCCCGACGCTGTTGATGAACTGCGACACGGCGATCGAGGTATCCTTCGATGACGGTTCGTTCGGGCGGCGGATGCGCTTGATCCAAGGACTTCCGTTCGACACGAGTGCTTCGTACACCGCTGCGCCGGCGAGAACGTTGGCCTTGTTCTTCCGCTCGCTGAGATACTCGGCCTCCGCGTCGTCCTGCTTCGCCATCCGCTGGAGAAGTTCGGCCGTCAGATCAGTCGGCACGTTCTTCGCCTGGCTATTGATGTAGAAGAACTGCTTGATCTACCGCGATGAACGCGGCCGACCCCAAGCGTCGGCGCTGTCATCAGCGCCCGTTTGCGCACAGAGCTCCAACTGGGATCGAACCGACAACCCCCTGCCTGCAGACCGCCGAAACTCAGATCCCCCACAAAATCAGGCCCGATGTGGTACTCACCTGCGGTACTCTCCGCCAAACCAGAGTACCAATCGAGTACCAACTGCCCACCAAAAACCCGCCGCCTTGCAGGCACTTCCTCCAATGGAGCCAACCGGGATCGAACCGGTGACCTCCTGCTTGCAAAGCAGGCGCTCTCCCAGCTGAGCTATGGCCCCGTGGGTCCTCAATATACGCGGTTCCGCGCGGATCTCCGGTCCTTGTTGCCCGTCGGATGGCAATCTTTGGAGTCGATGGCCCGTCACTGCTGCCGATTGGTCGCCGAGAGGGCGTCGGGCATCCCGTCTCCCGTCCTTGGCGCACCTCTGGCACTTCAAATGTGGACGTTCTATCTCGCGCGCGTGCTCACCCAAATAGCCAATCCGATCTCACGACAGGCGTCTCAAACATTCCGCGAGTTCGCTCGCGCTCGCGGGGAACAAAGTCTCTACTCGTTGAAGTCGAAGTCGCGCGGCGGACGCTGCTCGAACCAAAGACGCTCCTGCTCCGGAGTCTCGCGAAGAAAGTCCGGGGTCTCCTCGAGCACGTCATCCACCGGTTCATTTTGGTCGGACGTCGTGCCCTGTCCGGGTTCGGCGTCGACCCCGGATACCTCAGCAGGCTCATCGACCTGGTCTATCGGAACCTCCCATTCGAGCGACTCGTCGCTGATGGCACGGGTGCTTCCCGGGTGGGCTACTGGCCTTGCGCGAGCATCTCGATCCGGGGCAGACGTCGAGTCGAAGTCATTTTCGGATGCAAGCTCAGCCTCCATATTGATCTCGACGGTCTCCTGGCCCACGGATGCAGAATCAACCAGATCGGCTGTTGAAGTCGCGTCAATAGGAGGGAGCGCCTCGGCGTGGATTGCGCCGGACTTCTCAGCATCATCGTCACGACGAGGCACCGGACCCAGGGCGTCCCGCTCCTCCCGGGCCACAAGCCCCGGATCGGCTCCCCGGAGACGCTTGAGCTCCAGGTGCTCGCGTATGGCGTCGTCGAGCAATCCCATTGCGCCAGCAAACCATACTGCGCCTGCCCGCGCGCTTGTTGGGATGGACGTCTTCTAGTCCAGTCCGGTTCATTAGAGGGCCGGTCGAGGAGACCAACGGCAAACCGGCGTCGGTTCGCCTGCGCGAGCTCCGCCCACTACACTTCCCAGACCGTCGCTCGCGCGGACACGCGGCGCATGCGGGGCTATAGCTCAGTTGGGAGAGCGCCTGGATCGCACCCAGGAGGTCGCGAGTTCGAGTCTCGCTAGCTCCATTTCTGAAGGTCCCTGCACCTGGGCTGGTTTTCGCGGCGCGGGATTGGACGACGGACGCACCGCGACAAGGTCGCACGTGTGCAGACGCTCCGCCAGTACGAGAACGTACGCCCACGCGCGAAGCGGCGCGCCATAGTGGCCGTCATCGACGGACGCGGTTTCGGCCACCGGGTTGCAGACCTCAACAGGATGCTGAAGGCGTGCGAAGGCCATGTCTACACGCTCGAGGAGCTGGAGATGCTTGTCCAAGCAAGCGGACCATTGCAGCCGTACGTCGAACACGAGGCCGGATGAAGAAAAAGGATGGCCGCTAGGAGGCAGCGCTGGCAGCCAGACCCAGATCCCTGGCCAGCGGCGCTGATATGTCGTCCTTTGCGTCCTGCGCGAGCGCAAGCAGCGCTTGGCGCGCGGTCTCCATCCGTGTATCAATCGGACACACCAGCGTGGTGGTGGGCACGAGGCCGGCGTCCAGCACGGCGACCACGAGCGCTGCGTAAGAGCGCAGGTCATTGTGGTGATATGTGAAGACAAACGGCGCCCCTGTGCGCAGGGCGTGTGCGGCTGCTCGATAGACCTCCGAGAGACGCCCAGCGAAGGCTTCGATGCCACGCCCAGCGGTGACGTTGCCGGTGACCTCGTCCCGACTTAGATTGGGCTGTCTCCGGGTTGTGCCGACAGGTGTGGCTCATTTTGCCTCCATCTTTCGGGCACGGTAGACGATGTCTGCGGGGATGCGTCCTTGGGTGAGACGGCCGTGGTGGACGCGGTCGTTGTTGTAGAAGCGCAGGTAGGTGTCCAGCTCGCGCCGCAGACCGGTGTAGCGGGGGTAGAGGTAGCG
>DATCEK010000059.1:0-5022 GCA_036510155.1 Solirubrobacteraceae bacterium
ATGTCTCGCCGCGGTCGATCGCGATGGGCTCCTTCGCGACGCTCCAGTCGAGCCCGGACGCCTCGATCGCCTCGGCGATGGTCGCGGGCGGTTGATCGAGCACGGCTCCCAGGCCGTGCCAGGGAGTGACGCGCACGGAGAACATTGAGTCTGATTCTGTGAGTCCAGCGGGCATTTTGTGCCCTCCTTTGGATGGGTGGCTCCGCCCGGTGCGGGGCCTGTCGCAGCCCCGGCCGCATCCCCGTGAGGGGATGCGACAATGGCCGGGCAAGCGGGCTCCCGCACCGGCAGAGCGGCGCGCTCCTTCACTGATGTGCGTCCTCGACGTTGGGCTTGTCACTGCCCTCGAGCCGATTCCACGAGAAGGGGCCGCGCAGGTTCGCGGGCATCTGCTCGTGTGAGTCGATCGCGTCGACCCACTCCTCCTCGAGGTGCTTCCAGTAGAAGAAGGCGATCTCGTCGGTCCTGCGGTCGCGCTCCTCACGAGTCGGGAACTTCTCAATGTCGATGTCTCCTTCCACATCGACCGCAAGCTCGACCTCGCCACGGTGATAGACGACGACATACGGCCAGTTGCCGAGATCCCAACCGTTGAGTCCCCAACTCGAGATCGCAGCCCATCCGAGACGGGGCGCGAACTCCATCCGCTCGTAACCTTCGTCTCCGGGCCAACGGGTGCGCGTGGGCACAGCGCCCTCCTTTGGATGGTTGGCCCCGCCCGATGCGGAGCCGGTCGCAGCCCCGGCCGCATCCCCCGAGGGATGCGAGAATGGCCGGGCAAGCCGGCTCCCGCGTATCGAGAGTGATTCAGCGCGATGCGTCCGCGGAGGAGGAGGTCCTCTCAGCCGAAGCCATGCGGACTGCTCGAGAACACTTCTTATCTTTCGAGCGAGACCCGCTTAACTTTCAATTCCCGAGCGCCCCTCGGGCGGCGGCGCGGACATAGACGTGGGGGTCTTCGGTCAGCTGTTCAAGTGCTGCGCCGTAGTCTTGCGGGGAGCGCCGTGCCACGGAAAGGATGCTGCAGCGGACGGCAAGCGGCTGATCGGCGTCGACCAGCGTCGATACGAGAGGGTGCTCGGCTGAGATAGTTCCGCGCCGCACGCACTCGGCGAAGGCTGCGGTACTGACTGATAGGTCTGCGTCGTTGAGCATCCCGTCGAGATCAATGTCGGTCCCCTCCGGGTGTGCTTGGACAATCTGCACTGCTGTGCCTCGGAGGATGCTGTCAGTGTCTTCAAGCGCCTGGTCGAGCGCGTCGCGTAGCTCCGGTGCCCTGCTGCATTGGGCGGCCAGGGAGTAAGCGGCATGAAGGGCCGCGGCTCGTACATATGCTCCAGCGGCCGGCGCCCGGAAGATCATGCGTGCAAGGTGCTCATTTGGATGGGAGCGCAGTCCGGTGGTCGTAGATGGCATGGCGACCTGGGCGCTGACGGTAAGCAGCTCGTCGAGCACGGCGGACGCGACCGCGGGATCTAGGCGAGATGCGAGTGTCTGAAGCCCGTTGCCGGCTTCGTAGCGGTGAACGTCGAGGTCGCTTGAGTCGGCGAGGATGCCGATCAGATCGTGTGCCACTGCGGCTTGCTGCTCGGGCGTACTCCAGCGCGCGAGTAGGCCGCGATCCTTGTTGGTAAGGGTCTCCTCGGGCGCGAGGCTATCGCTTAACGAGCGCGCGGTGATATCGGAGGCTTTGGCCTCCAAGGTTTGGCAGGTGTCGGGTAGCTCCAGCCGTGCAGCCAGGACGAGCGCGGTAAAGCCGTTCTCTGCTCGTTCCTTGACGAGCTCCAGCGCTTCGGGCGACCTCTCGATCAGCGGCAGAGCATGGTCGACGCTGCGCACGTGCGCAGGTGAAAATTCACACGCGACCTCAGCAATGAGTGTGAAGTTGGCGCTCAGTCCTGCGTCTACAGCAAGGAGCAGTCCCTGGGTAGCCTCGCTCGGGGGGAACGGTGTGTGCTCGATCTCATATGCAACCTCATCGAGGGCGCGTGGGAGGTGCTGTTGGTCGATGCCACACAGGACTGTGCTGAGCGCCCGACGAGCGGCCGGGGCCGGATGGACCTGCATGTATTGCTCGCCGGTGTGGTCACTGGCGGCCTCTAGGAGTGTGGCGATCAATGCGGAGATGTCCCTGTTACTCGCGAGCGCGCCAGCAGCGGCTATCGCCTCGAAGCTCGGGCCCCGCTCCCACGGTGATCCATCGACACGCAGTCGCTCCTTGACCTCCGGCCACGAAAGCTGGAGCGCGGCCTTGCGAGCGGCGTCGTGGTTGGCGGTCCTGATTGCCCAACTGAGGGCCTCGGGCCACTCCTCGATGCTCTCGCACAGCGCGCGTAGCGCTGTCCCAGCGCGGGCACAGCCCCCGAAGTGGCCGGCACGGCGATGGATCGACCGGGAGATCATCAACGCGCGAAGCGCGTCGGGGCCACGACCGTCGAGCCATGCTCGAAGGCCCTCGGTTTCCTTTCTGTCGGCTCGCACGGCTGGCGTGAGAACGCGACCGCGGAGATCGGCAGCCGCGATCCGCTCTGTCTGATCCAGCGGATGGGCGTCTGGAAGAAGCTGCCCGACGGCATCCTGACTGAAGATCGCCTCGGCGATCTCCTCCTCCGCGTCGCCGGCGACACGCCAGAGCTGGGCTGCTTTGGCAAAACACAGGACAGCATCTGTCGAGTTGCCATTGCGAGCGTGAACCGCGCCGAGCCGTGCATAGATCCATGCCGAGTTCTGTGGTTTGCGCCCGACGGGTGAGAGTAGGAGCTGATGGACCTCGTGGTCGATGTCCTCGCCGCACGCGGCACGAGCGTCAAAGTGATCGAGCTCGATCGCCAGTCGCGCACCGCCGTCTTGCACTGGACCGAGCGCCGCTACGGCTCGCTTCGCGATGTCGCTCAGCGCCTGCCATTCCTCTTGTGCGGCGAGAGCTTCGCAGCACGCCTCGGCCCACTCGGCGACGCTGCCCAGCTCGCCGCCAGCCAGTGAGCGATCGAATGCGTCGCGTAGAACCGGGATCGCTTCTTGTGGGTGCTCGTGCCACACGGCGCGCGCGGTTGCCGCCGAGCTGCGCCACTGCTCCGCCTGTGGTAGCTCCCACGACGCGCGGAAGGCGGCGTACTCGGCGGTGTCGTCACCTCGCCGTGCGGCTGAGCGGGAGACCTGCAGATGCAGCTCGGCGGATCGCGCGCGTTGGCGTGCTTCGCCGGCGTACCGGGCAGCGCGCAGCCGCAGGGCGTCGGCTACAGCGGGCATTGGGTCGAGCGCCGTGTCGGCCATGCGCTCGAACTGCTCTGAGGCGTTGCCGAAGTCACCGCACTCGACGGCGACCTCGGCTTGCGTGAGTGCGTCGTCGAGGCCGAGCACCGCAATCGGCCCGTCGATCGCGGCTGTCGTTTGCATGTCCCATCCCTCTTTGAGGCCCGCAAGGCGCTCAAGCGCAGCCAACTCGAAGGCCCGCTCGATACCGAGCGGCCGTTCGATGTGATCGCGACGAATGTCGGGGTGTTCGTTCAGCTTCTCCCGCAGCGTCCCTGCGGTCCAGGGATCAAGAATCAGGACACCTTGGTACTTCTCGCGCAGCGCCTTGAGTCGACACTCATCGCCCTCACCCATGTTGATGGGGAAGACGAATGTGACCTCCTCGGGTTCGCGCTTCGCCAGTGCCGTTTCTAGTGATTGCTCGCACTTCGACCAGGCGATCCGCTTGGTGTGGCGCTTTGCCTGCCACACTCTCTCGCCGCGACTGCCCTGCGCGGGAACGATCGTGTCGCGGCCAGCGTCCGGGGGCTTGAGCTGGATCGCAGTGGGCTCCTCAGCCCGGACAAGCGCGTAGACAACATCCTCGAACGATTGAGGGTCCATGAGCTGCAGCGCGATGTCCATGAGCCTCGGCTTCACGGGCACATTGTCGCGTAGACGGAATCCGCGCAGAGACCGGCCGCGGTTCCCCATTAGGATCTTCCCGCGATGGCGAGTGATTACAACGCTGGGCGAGCGAAGCTCGACGCTCTAGTCGAGGTCTGGAGCAACAACTGTTTGGTTGAGAGCGGCTCGCTGCTCTTTGACGACCGGGCGATCTGGACAATCCCGCATCTCGAGGACTTCCGGCAGCGCTTCCTCGAGAACCCACTCTTTGGGACCGAGGAGAGCTTCGGCCAGAAGCTCACGACGCAGCTGGAAACGGCCTCGGACGAGGTGCGCTGGCTGGTCTGCGAGCTGGTTGCCATCTACTTCTTGTTCGCGGTGGGCGCGATCGGTGGCCCCACGAAGCGCACGACGCTTGAGGCGATCATCGCGCCGCTTGGCGAGGAGCGGCCCCCGCATTGGCAGCGCCTGGCTGAGGCGATGGACGAGGGCATCGGCAATCCAGGGCTGGGCTACAACGTCCGCCGGGACCTCCAGATCGGCTACCTGCTCGACTTCTGTCTGCGATTCAAGGCGATAGATGACGCCGAGCAGCGGCGCGGACTGCTCGATAATCCGTGGGCGTTGCGGGACTTCGCCGACGACGCGGGTGAAGGCATCGCGGTTCGCGAGATGCGCCACATCCTGCTTCACCTGCTGCGTCCAGGCGAGTTCGAGCCGATGTCGAGCAGGACGCATAAGCAGAACATCGTGGATGCGTTCGCGGGCGAGTTGCTGACCGGCGAGGAGATCCCCGAGGACCTCGATGAACAGCTCCTGCTGATTCGAGAGAAGCTCGTCGAGTTGAAAGCGCAGCCAGAGCGCCCGGTACTGGACTTCTACTGGCCACCACTGCGAGACATTTGGGACCCCGGCTCGGATCGGCCTGACGGTGTAAGCGACCTCGATCTGCTGCTCTACAAGAAGCAGATCGTGCTCTACGGGCCGCCTGGCACAGGCAAGACGCACCGCACACGAGAGCTCGCCGATCGCCTGATCCGCCGCGTCGCGCTGGAGCGATGGAAGGCAGCTCGGTTCTTCGGCTCACAAGACGAGCTCGACGAGTACGTCAAGGCAAACGTTCATTGGGTGCAGCTGCATCCTGGGTACGGCTATGAGGAG
>DATCEK010000060.1:0-4709 GCA_036510155.1 Solirubrobacteraceae bacterium
TCGGCGCCTTCCAGCAGGTGGTTGGTGAACTGGATGCGGGCGTTCACGCCGTCCACCTTGGGCGCGGTAGCGGCGTCGTGGAGCGCGTCGGCGAGCGGCTTGGGCGGCGGCGTCGGACCGGTGCCAACGGCCAGCGCGATCGCGGTCGCGCCGATCCCGACGACAACGACGATCCCGCACAACAGCAGCAGGCGGGAGAGGGGGAGGCGGCGCAGGATGTTCACGGGGGCACGTCCAGTTCTTCGAGACACGAGCTTGTCTTCAGCGTAGCGCCCAACCTAGGCCTTCCCTAAAGGCATGTGAAGAGAGCTCTCATCGAACTCCGGCCGCGATGTGGCGAGGCGTACTCCGAGCCGGGTGCTCATGTATCGTGCCGACCCGATGATCTACGCAGTCATTGCTTTCTGGCTTCTGGTCGGCCTCGGCGTGTTCTTCGTCGCCATGCGGCGAGGCGGGTCGGGTGGAGACGGCGACGCCCAAAACCTCGAATCCAAGGCGAGCCGGCGGACCATCTACCTCGTCGTCGCGCTTGCATTCGCATTTGGGTTGATCGTTCCGGTGATCGTGCTCGTCGACAACGGCAACAACAAGGCGCGCGAAGCGGTCGGCGGGGTCAAGCTGAACGCACAGGAGCAGCACGGCCGCGTGCTCTTCTCGGACACTTGTGCGTTCTGTCACACGCTCTCGGGGGCCAACTCCGTGGGGCGGACCGGCCCCGATCTCGACATCAGGCTGGGTTCGCAGATACCGACCGAAGCCGGTCGCCGAGCGCTGGTGCTGAACGCGATCGCCGAAGGCCGCGCGCGGGGTAACGGCAACATGCCGGCGCAGCTGTATCAGGGCAAGGAAGCAGAAGCGGTGGCGGACTTCGTCGCGGCCGTGGCCGGGCATTAGATCCGGTTGGTCGCTGTCGCTGTACTTCAGGGTCCCGTCGCCCAAGACAATCGCCCAAGAGCTTCACGCAAAGTCGGCGAAGCTTCACAGCAGTCCCTTTTCAGCCGCCGGAGGCGCTGTTAGCATCGCCGCCGATGCCACGAGCTTCCGAGGCCCGTGTTTGGTGGGCCGACGTCGAGGATGTGCGCGAGCGGATCGAGCGTCGCAGGGATGGCGAGCGGCGCGCGGCCACTGCCGCCGGTAGGAGCACGGCTCCCGCGATGCGTCGCGGCGAGCGAGAAATCCGTCCCGGCCGGCGCTTGATGCTCGTCGAGCGAGCGGCACCGGCACCGCACCCGCGCACCGCGCACCGGCGTCCACGCCTCTCCCCGGCGCAGCGGGTCGGCACACGGCCCGACATGATCGCCGCCTGGGCTGTCGCGCTCGGCTTCCTGCTTGTGGCCGTAGCAATCCTCAGCGCCCACTAGGCATTTTCTGGCCGGCGCGATACTGCGTCCTCAGTCGCATGCTTGGCACGCCACGCGACTTGCTTGCCTTGCCCAGAACGAGTATGCCCCGCAGGGCGCGTCCTCGTCTCGCTTGCCGGGGCGTGTCCTCGTCTCGCCTGCCAGGAAAAAAGCCCTAGCCGCTGACGGGATCTCTTTGGCCAACCGTCCAAGGCAGGGCGGGTGCCCATCGACTACGCTGCGCCACTGATGGCCGAGATCGAGCAGCCCAAGAGCCGCGACGACGTGAAGGCGCTCGTCGCCGAGCGCGACATCCGCTTCATCCGCTTTTGGTTCACCGACATCCTCGGTCAGCTCAAGTCGTTCTCGATCAACGTCGAGGAGCTCGACGACGCTTTCGAGGCCGGTATGGGCTTTGACGGTTCTTCGATCACCGGCTTCAACGCGATCGAGGAGTCCGACATGATTGCGTTGCCCGACCCGAGCACCTTCGCCGTGCTGCCCTGGCGCCCAGAAGAGCAAGGGGTGGGGAGGATGTTCTGTGATGTGCTCACGCCTGAGCGCACGCCATACGAGGGCGACCCCCGGCACGTTCTACGCCGAGCCCTGCAACGTGCGCACGGGATGGGCTTTGACACCTTCAACGTCGGCCCGGAGCTCGAGTACTTCCTGTTCAAAGACAGCAAAACCACCGAGGTGCTCGACGAAGGCGGTTATTTCGACCTGACAACACTCGACGCCGGCACCGATGTGCGCCGCGAGACGGTGCTCGCGCTCGAGCAGCTCGGCATCCACGTCGAGTACACCCACCACGAGGTCGGCCCCTCCCAGCACGAGATCGACATGCGCTATGCGCCGGCTTTGAAGATGGCCGACGACTGCATGACCTACCGCATCACCGTCAAGGAGTACGCGGTCAAGTACGGCTGGCACGCGACCTTCATGCCAAAGCCCCTGTTCGGCGAGAACGGCTCCGGGATGCACACGCACCAGTCGCTCTTCGCCGACGGCAAGAACGCTTTCTACGATCCCGACGACCAGTATTTCCTCTCGGATGTCGGCAAGGCGTTCATCGCCGGCCAGCTCAAGCACGCGCGGGAGATCTGCTCGATCTTCGCCCAGTGGGTCAACTCCTACAAGCGGCTCGTGCCCGGCTATGAGGCGCCCGTCTACGCCGCCTGGTCGCGGCGCAATCGCTCGGCGCTGGTGCGAGTCCCGCTGTATCACCCCGGCAAGGAGCAGGCTACGCGCATGGAGTTGCGCTGCCCCGATCCTGCCTGCAACCCGTACCTGACCTTTGCCGTACTCCTACAGGCCGGCTTGGAGGGCGTCGAGAAGGGCTACGAGCTGCCCGACCCGATGGAGAAGAACCTCTACCACCTGACGGCCGAGGAGCGCAGGCGCTTGGGTATCGAGCAGCTGCCAGAGTCTCTCGGCGAGGCGATCGAGATCACCGCCGAGTCCGAGCTCATGTTGCGCACGCTTGGCGAGCATACCTTCAACCGCTACATCGAGATCAAGCGTCAGGAGTGGGAGGACTACCGCGTGCAGGTCACGCAGTGGGAGCTCGACCGCTACTTGGCGATCCTTTAGAACGTGTCTCAGAACCTGCGGTGCTTGCGCATGCGTTCATGGATCAAGCTGGTCGTCGCGGGACGTCGTAGCGCGTACTGGTGGTACGTGCAAGACGTCACGTGACGATCCAGCGCAGTGTCCAGGGACGCATCTTGCGGCGCCGCAGGTTTTGAGACGCGTTCTCAGTCACGGTCCGCGGCGAGTGCGGGGTGGCCTCTCGGTTTCCAAAAGATGCGATGCCCCCCGCGCGCGCGGGGGGCACGGCGATTTGGAGATGCACAGAAAGCGTCCCCTCAGCCGGATAGCATGCCCGCATCTTGCGTTTGCGACTTCTTCCAACGGCGGGCTCCGTCTTCGTCCTGGCGCTCGGGGCGCTTGCCGGCTGCGGTGGCTCTTCGAGCTCCAACAACATCGCTTCCAAGAGTGCGACTGAGATCGTGAGCGAAAGCAAGGCCGCGGCCGATGACGCGAGCTCGGTTCACGTGTCTGGCTCGATCAAGAGCGGTTCCGCGCCCGTCACGATCGACCTGAACCTCGCGGCGGGCAAGGGGGCGCGCGGCGAAATCTCCGAGAACGGGGCCAGCTTCAAGTTGATCCTTGTCGGCGGGACGGCCTACATCAGTGGCAGCCCGGCCTTCTATCGCAGCCTCGGTGGGGCCGCCGCGGCGCAACTACTCGACGGCAAGTGGCTGAAGGCGTCGGCGACGAGCGGCGAATTTGCTTCGTTCAACTCGCTCGGCAACATGCGCCAGCTGATCGACACCACGCTTGCCGCTCATGGAACGTTGACGAAGGGCGCCACCAGCACAGTCAATGGGCAGCAGACGATCGCCATCACCGACACCAACAAAACCGGCACGCTGTACGTCGCCACCAACGGCAAGCCCTACCCAGTCGCGATCACGAAGGGCGGCTCGGAAAGTGGCAGGATCGTATTCAGCAACTGGGATCAGCCGGTCACGATCGCGGCGCCCTCGGACTCGGTCGATCTCTCAGAACTCAAGGCCCTGGCCGGGCACTGAGCGGGGCCGAACCGGGAACCGCGCACGCGACCGGGCGCGGCGGGGCCATGCGCCAGTGCATCGCCTGCAGCAGGTACCCGAAGGAAGCCGGGTGTCGCGGAGCGATCGTGTGCAGCAGCGCGATGACGCTCGCGCCGTGGCGCTCGTAGCGCTCCTCGCCCGTCAGCTGCGCGAGACGCAGCAACCCCATCGCGGCGCTCGACCCGCCTGCCGGGATCGGCGAGTCCTCGAGCTCCTTGCGCCTGGAGATCAACTGTTCGCTGTCTGTCGCGGTCGAGAAGAAGCCGCCGTGCTCGGGATCAGAGAAGCGCTCGATCAACTGGTCGCCGAGCGTTGTGGCCTCCTCCAGCCAGCGCTCGTCGCAGGTCGCCTCGAATAGGGCGATCAGCGCCTCCAATAGGAAGGCGTAGTCCTCGAGGTAGGCGTCGATCTTCGCCCTGCCCTCGCTGTAAGTGCGCAACAGCCTGCCTTGGGGCGTGCGCAGCTCACGCAGTACGAACTCCGCGCACGCCACGGCAGCGTCCAGAAAGCCGGTGGCGATGCTTTGGACTTGCCCGGCGATGCACTCGGCCGTGTGCGCCTCAGTGCCCGGGCTGTGGTCGACCTGCGCCCCTGCCTCGGCGAGCGCCGCGATCATGAGCGCGTTCCAACTGGTCAGGCGCTTGTCGTCGAGTCCGGGCCTCTTTCGTCGAGCCCTCACTTCGAGCAGTCGTTGGCGAATCCGCTCACGGGTGGCCTCATCGGGACGCGGACCGCGATCCTCGAGCACGTT
>DATCEK010000061.1:0-57632 GCA_036510155.1 Solirubrobacteraceae bacterium
GGCGGACTTCCGACGTGGACCAGCGGGCTCTCGCAGGGGACAGCGCTGCAGGTGTTCTCTCGTGCCTGGAGCGTGACCCACGAAACGGCCTACCTGACGGCCGCACAGCAGGCACTTGGCATCTTCGAGATGGCCCCGCCCACCGGCGTTCGGGTCGCGACACCCGCCGGCGCCCACTACCTGGAGTACACCTACGCGCCGAGCGAGCGGATCCTCAACGGCTTCATCCAGAGCCTTGTCGGGCTCTACGAATACACGAAGCTGACGAAGGATCCACTGGGCCAGCAGCTGTTCGAAGCCGGCGACGCCGAGGCGCGCGCGGAGGTGCCCCACTACAACACCGGGGCCTGGTCGATGTACGACCAGCACTCCGAATCGGATCTGAACTACCACGAACTGCTTGCGGAATTCCTCGAACACCTGTGCGAAAAGACCGGCAAGGGCGAGCCACTGACGCCGAGCACCGGGCAGATCGCCGGCGACCAGGTCTACTGCACGACCGCCAAGGAATTCCGCGCGGACGAGAAGACTGCTCCGACGATCGAACTGTTGACGCAGAGCGTGCGCGCGAACGAACGTGCCGGCGTGCAGCTCGAGCTTTCGAAGGTCTCGAGCGTCAGCATGGTCGTCAAGCTCGGCGGAAAGACCGTCTGGAGCAACAGCGCGACGGTGGAAGGCGGCAAGCCGCGCCTGCTCTGGGTGACTCCCTCCAAAGCCGGGACCTACTCGATTGGCGTCAAAGCGGTCGACCTCGCCGGCAACGAAGAAGTGACTACAGGGACGATCCTCGTCAGAGCTTCCTCCAAAGGAGGGGCAAAGGGCGCCCGTGCGGCAAAGCTCGCTGCGGTGGAGCGGATCTCGGCTCCCGCGCGGCGGCAGCCTATTCTTTGAGGCTCGCCCATGCCGGACGCCACGCCCCAAACCTGGATCCTGACCGCCTCGCCGGAAAACCACGAGGCGACGCGCGCGCATGACTTCAGTGTGATCGGCATCAAGGAGCGCAACCGTCCGCGGGCGCTGCAGATCGAGCCCGGGGATCGCATCGTTCTCTATCTGACGAAGGTGATGAGCTTCGCCGGCAGCATCACCGTCACCGGCGAGATGTACGAGGACCGCACGAAGCTGTGGCCCGGCAAGCCCGGTAAAGCCGACGCCTACCCCTGGCGTTTTGCCACCGAGCCCGAGATCGTGCTCGAGCAGGACGAGTGGGTGCCGGCCGAAGAGCTTGCCACCAAGCTCGAGCACATCCGCAAGTGGCCGGCCGAGCACTGGAAGCTCGCCTTTCAAGGCCAGCTTCGCACGATCGGTGCGAAGGACACGAAGCTGCTGGTCAAGCGCCTGGGCAAGGCCGCCAAGGCGCACGCCTGAGCTACGCCCCGCCGCCGTCACGCCTGGGTGCGCCGGAGCACGACGTATGCCGCGAGCGGCAAACTCACCGATCGTCGTCAGGTCGTAAGCGACTTCAGTCGGTTCGCGGCGGGACTCTCAGGGCCGAGTATGCGCTCTAGCCATACGACGGCGCGCGGAAGCTCCAGCGCCCCCGCGGAAACGATCTCCTCGATGTCCGCCCAGTCCTTCGTACGATCGAACAGGGCCTTGAATACGGCCAGAGCGGTGCAGTCCAGCACTGGGATCGTGCGGCCTTCGAACGGCACCGAGCGCACGCCGTCGGCTACCTCGGCGTGAAATCTGTGGATGTCGAGGAACACGTCGATCGGCGTGTCCTCCCACCAGACCCTCACCTGACCCTCACCTGCAGCCGTGGCGATGTCGGCCTCGGTGACCGTGACCGGGCCGGGAAGGGCAGACAGTGCCTCGCCGGCTCTCGTTGGATCCACGAACACGTTGACATCGAGGTCGCGTGTGCCGCGCGGCTCTTGCGTGCAGTATGCGAGTGCGATCGCGCCGCCGAAAGCGTGCGGCAGCTCGGCGGCGGTGAGGGCGTCGTGGACCGCGAGCAGGCGACTGCCCAACAGGCTCATCGCGCCAGGCCGGCAAGCGACGGGTACTCGAGCGGCCCTCGCCGGCGCGCCGGGAGGGCCTCGGCCAGATCGAGAACCTGAGCAAGTATGCGCGCCGCGCGCGCCGGGTCTACCGGGGGTTCCGCCGATCCGAGTCGTAGCTCCAAGCCACCGGCGGCGGCCAGTCTTGCGAGCGCGTCGACACCCGGTTGACGACGGCCGTGCTCATAGGCGCTCACCACAGACCTCGCCAATCCCGCCCGCCGTGCGAGCTCGGCCGGGCGCAGGCCGCTGCGTTGGCGGATTTCGCCGATCAATTGTGGGGCCACCGTCGCGATCGTCATTGACTGCAAATGTTAGCGAATTCGCTAACGAATCTGCGATTTCGAGAGCTAGCGGGGACTTGACGGCCCAAAACGCTCTACGGCGAGGGGCTTGAAGCGTCGATCACAGGCGACCTCGAGCTTGCGCTGGAGCGCGCCATACAATCGATTCATGCTGCACGATACCCCCAGCTGCGCACGCGTATGACGCGCATGACACGCGCCTGGGGGGCGCTTGCGCCCGAGCAGCGCATCGCCACCGGGGCGGCGCTCGTGCTGCTGGTGACGATGTTTCTGCCTTGGTATGACCTGCAATCGCTGAACCGCAAGAGCGGCGCGATCAACTCGCACTCGATCAGCGCCTTCGGCGACGTGTCGTTTGTGGAGGCCGCGGTGTTCCTGGTTGCGGCCGGCGTGATCGCGCTGATGTTCGCGCGTGCGGAGCGGCGCGACTTTCACATGCCCGGCAGCGACGGCGCGGTCGTGATGGCCGCCGGCGCCTGGGCTGCGCTGCTGATCTTCTACCGCGTCTTCTCGCGCCCCGACGGCCATGGCTATCCCGTCGGCATCGAATGGGGGTTCTTCCTTGCGTTCGTCGCCGCCGGCACACTCGGCTATGCCGGCTGGCGCATGCGCGCCGCTAGCGCGCCAGAGATGCCACTGATGCGCCATCGCGGGAGCCGACAGGCATCTGCCGGCGAGGACCTCACGATCGTCAACCCTTCCCCGCGACGCGCCTCACGGGCCAGGCCAGTCGCCGCGCATCCCTCCTTGCGCGCGACAGAGGACATCCTGCCCGAGACGCGGGGCTCCGGCCCATCGGCCGACATCACGACGGCCGCCAAGCACGACTCCGACCCATCGCAGGAGGTCACGACGGTCGTGGAGCAGAGCTCCCGCGCACCTCAGGGCACGAGCGCCTCTCCCCCATCGAGGCGGCCCACGGCTGCGCCCAAACGACCTCGCTTCCCCCCTGGCCCATCCGAGCAACTTTCTTTCGAGGACTCGCCCGTCGAGTCGGAGGAGCATTGAGCGACCCCTATCATTCCCTCGACGATGCCTCCTGAGGAACCTCTCTCCTCCGCCGCTCTCGCCGACGGCCTGAGCTCTGTCGGCTACCTTCCAAGCGAGTCCACCGCGCTCGTCGCCTTTCTGGCCACCAAGCTCGGCAAGCCCGTGCTCGTGGAGGGGCCGGCCGGTGTGGGCAAGACCGAGCTGGCCAAGGCGCTTGCGCGCTATCTCGGGCGCGAGCTGATTCGCCTGCAGTGCTACGAGGGCCTCGACGAGGCCAAGGCGCTGTATGAGTGGAACTACCGCAAGCAGCTGCTGCGCATCCAGGCAGAGGCCTCCGGCACCGGCTGGGAGGCCGTGCAGGAGGACATCTTCGGGGAGGAGTTCCTGCTCGCCCGACCCCTGATGAGCGCGATCGCCTCCGAGCAGCCTGTCGTGCTGTTGATCGACGAGATCGACAAGACCGACCAGGAGTTCGAGGCGATGCTGCTGGAGGTCCTCTCGGACTTTCAGATCTCGATCCCCGAGCTCGGACGCGTGACCTCCACCACGCACCCTGTCGTGCTGCTCACGTCCAACAACTCGCGCGAGCTGACAGAGGCGCTCAAGCGCCGCTGCCTGTACCTGTGGCTCGACTACCCGTCGCTCGAGCACGAGCTCGAGATCGTCAAGCTGCACGCGCCCGAGCTCTCCGAGGATGTGGCGCGACGGCTCGTGGAGGTGGTCGGCATGGTGCGCGAGCTCGACCTCAAGAAGCCACCCTCGATCGCCGAGTCGATCGACTGGGCGCGGGCGCTCTTGCTGCTCGGCGCCAAGGACATCGACGCCGCGACATTCAACGAGACGATGTCGGTGATCGTCAAGCACCGCACCGACATGGACATCGTCGCCGAGCGCGTCGGGCTGAAGCTGGCGCAGGATGCCGAGCCTGCCAATGCCCAGCCCGCCTGAGAGCTCGGAGTCGGACATGTCCCCCTCGCGCACGAGGGGCGCTCTCTCCGAGGGCACGACCACCGAACCGCCGCGGCACTCCTCCCCAACGGGCACTCAGCCCGAGGGTCTTGCCGCACGCCTGCCTCACACCACATCCGCACAGACCATCCCCCTCGAGGGAATGGCCGCACGCTTGCTCGAACTCGGAGAGGAGCTGCGCTCCGAGGCCGTCGCCGTTGGCACCTCTGAGCTACTCGATGCCTTTGCCGTCCTGCGCGAGATCCCCTGGACGTCTCAGGCCGAGTTTCGCGAGGCGCTGGCCGCGACGCTTGCAAAGAGCCAGGACGACCGGCGCATCTTCGAGCTTGTGTTCGACCGCTTCTTCTTCCGTGCCGTGGAGATCGCCTCGGTGCGCGAAGGCGTGGACGAGAGCAACACCTCATCGGCCGATCTAGACGAGTTGAGCGAAACCGAACTCGACGCGCTACGACGCCAGATCGCCGCCGCTTTGCGCGAAGGCGCGGAGGGCGCGATGCGCGACCTGGCGCGCATGGCAATCGCCACCTTCGGTCAGGCAGAGCAGGGCAGCGGCGTGATCGGCGTGGACGTGCAGCGCATCCGCCGCGCGCTGGGGCTGCGTGCCGAGCCCCAACCCGACCTGCCCCCGGACGACCCCCGCTCGGGCGGCGTACCGCGCGATGCGCTGCGCCGCTTCGAGGCGTTGATGCGCCGCGAGCTCGAACGCCGGCAGGTGCAACGCTCCGGACGCCTCCCCCCCGCGCGTCCGTTGGGTGAGCTCGACCGCGCACTGCCCTCCGGCCCACTTGCCGACCTTGCCGCCGTGCACCGCGTTGTGGCGCAGCTACGCAGGCGCCTTGCGACACAGGGCAAGCAGAATCGCGGCCACCGTCACCATGCGCACGTGGACGTGCGCCGCACGATGCGCGCCTCACTGCAAACCGGCGGCGTCCCCGTCGAGCTGCGCTACCGCCCGCGGCGTCCGCGACGTCCGGAGATCTATGTGCTGTGCGATGTCTCCACGAGCGTCACCTCGGCTTCGGTGTTCTTCCTCTCGGTGCTGCATGCGCTACACGACTCGTTTCGCAAGATGCGCTCGTTCGTGTTCATCGAGCGCATCAGCGAGGTAACCGACGTGTTTGAGCACGAGCGCGACTTCCGCGCAGTGAGCGAGCGTATATCGAGCGACGCCGGCGTGGCCGACATCTCCGGCTACACCGACTACGGGCGCGTCTGGTCGGAGCTGCTGAAGCTGATCGCCGACGACATGAGTCCCCGCGCCACCGTGATCGTGCTGGGCGACGCCCGCACCAATGGGCGCGACCCGCGCGCCGACCTGTTCGGCCAGGTGGCCGCTCGTGCCGGGCGTACGTTCTGGTTGAACCCGGAGCCGCGCTTGTACTGGAACTATGGCGACTCGGTGATCTCCGCCTACGAGCAATATTGCACCGCGTTCGAGTGCTGGACGACCGCGCAGCTCGAGGACTTCGTCAAGGCCTTGACACGGCCGGTCGTGAGCGCCTAGCGCCGACGAGCGTCACTCTTCTCATCGCGCCGGCGACGAGCCTTCTGCCTCCTCTTCTCCGTCGAGCGATAGCATCGAGAGCGACAACAGGGGAGCTGACGGAGGTCGGCTGAGATGGCGCACACATGATCCGGCGCCGACCCTTCGAACCTGTGGGGTAATGCCCGCGGAGGGAGCGCAGTGCAGATCCAAGTGCAGTCCCGCGAAGGCCAGGCGCACGACGCGCGAGCTACGAGGCCACCCTCGCGGCAGACACACCCCGTGGCAGGAGGCAACGCGGTCAGCCTCGAGACGGTGAGCCGCGCCTATGTCGATCGCCGTGGCGCAGCCGTACAGGCACTCGCCGACGTCTCGTTGCAGGCTGTCCGCGGAGGGGTGCTGGCCGTGGTGGGTCCCAGCGGCTGCGGCAAGACGACGCTGCTAGAGCTGATCTGCGGATTGCAGCAGCCCGACAGCGGAACGGTCGAATGCGAGCCGGCCGTGTTGATGCCGCAACACGACCTCCTGCTGCCTTGGCTCAGCGCGGTGGACAACGCGACACTGGCTTTGCGGATCGCTGGTGTCCCGCGCGCGCAGGCGCGTCGAGAGGGGACGAGCCTCTTCGAGCAGCTCGGCCTTGGCGGCTTCGAGCGTGCCCGGCCCAACGAGCTCTCCGGCGGGATGCGCCAGCGCGTGGCGTTCGTGCGCACTTTGCTTTCCGGCAAGCCGCTGCTGTGCCTGGACGAGCCCTTCGGTGCGCTCGACGCGATCACCAGGCAGGAGATGCAAGAGTGGTTGACGGGGGCGTTCCTGCGCGAGCCGCGCACCGTGGTGCTCGTCACGCACGACGTCGAGGAGGCGATCGTGCTCGCCGACCGTGTGGCGGTGCTCTCACCTCGCCCTGGGCGTGTCGTGTCCGAGCTGACGGTGCAGGAGCCTCGCCCGCGCTCGCGTACCGACGCCACCGTGATCGCCTTGCGCGAGCGGGCGATGCGAACGCTGGCCGACAGCAGGGCAACATGAGACGCGGATTTGCGAACGTGCTGCCACCGCTGTTGCTGGGGCTCGCCTTCCTTGCCGCTTGGGAGCTATATGTGGACCTCCAAGCAGTGGATCCGCTGCTGCTGCCGGCGCCGCACGCCATGTTCGCCGAAATATGGGACAACGCCGGGCTCTTGTGGTCGAACTTCACGATCACGTCCAAGGAGGTCCTATTCGGGCTCATGCTGGCGCTCATCGGCGGCTTTGCAATGGCCGTCGCAATCCACATGTGGGCGCCGATGCGTCGCGCCGTCTATCCGCACACGGTCGGCTCGCAAGCGATCCCGATCGCTGTGATCGCGGCGCCGCTGTGCTTTTGGTGGGGCTTTGGCATCTTCCCGAAGCTCGTCGTGATCGCGTTGATCTG
Source organism: Solirubrobacteraceae bacterium (assembly GCA_036510155.1). Taxonomy (GTDB): domain Bacteria; phylum Actinomycetota; class Thermoleophilia; order Solirubrobacterales; family Solirubrobacteraceae; genus Palsa-744. Next base: position 7,159 of record DATCEK010000061.1, read on the forward strand.
CTTCTTCCCGGTGGTCGTGACGACCGTGGACGGGCTCGCGGCGGTGGATCCCGACCAGCTCAAGCTGTTGCGCACGCTCGACGCGTCGCGCTGGCAGGCGTTTCGCTTCGGCGAGCTGCCTGCCGCCTTGCCGGCGGCGCTCAGCGGCGCGCGGATTGCGCTCGCCGTCGGCGTGATCGGTGCGTTCATCGCCGAGACCTCCACCCCCACCACCGGCCCCTATGCCGGTCTGGGACGCGAGATCACCTCGGACTTGACCGCTCTGCAGACCTCTCGCGCCTATGCCGCCACGGCCGTGCTGTTCGTGTTCGCGATCGGCTGTTTTCATGCCCTGACCATCGCCGAGCGCAAGCTCTCGCCATGGGCCAATCAACCAAGAGGAGAGATCCGTTGAGAGCACCGTCATGCGTCCGCCGTGGCGCCCTGCATGGCCCCCGGCATTGGGCGCCAGCCTCCCGCCGCCGGCCTGCCCCCAGCCGCGGACCGGCTGGCTCCCGCCACGGACGGCCTGCCCTCGGCCGCGGACCGGCTGGCTCCCGCCACGGACGCCTTGGCCACCGCCGCAGCTGGTCCCTGCTGGTCGCATGCGTCTGCTCCGTCGTGCTTGGCGCGTGCGGGACCAAGCAGGACGTCGTCTCGGCGCCCGGGACGAAGCCGTTCACTGTGATGCTCGACTGGTTCCCAAACGCCGACCATGCGTCGCTGTACACCGCGATCGCGCAGGGGTACTTCAATGCCGTGGGCTTGGATGTGCGCCCGATCGTGCCCAGCGAATCGGCCGAACCTTTGAAGCTGCTGGCCGCCGGCAAGGTCGATATGGCGATCTCCTACGAGCCTCAGCTGCTGCTCGCCCGTGACCAGGGGCTGAAAGTCGTGTCGATCGGCGCGCTCGTGCAGCGCCCGCTCACTTCGATCATCGCGCTCCCAGCGGCGCACGTCAGCAAGGTCGCCGACCTCGAGGGCAAGCGCGTGGGCACCGCAGGCATCGCCTATCAAGCGGCCGAGCTGCGCAGCGCGCTGCGCACGGCCGGGGTGAACCCTGGCTCAGTCACAGAAAGCGATGTCGGCTTCAACCTCGTGCCGGCGATGCTCTCCGGCAAGGTCGCGGCCACGCTCGGCGGCTACTGGAATTACGAGGCGATCCAGCTGCGCCAGATGCACAAGAACCCCGTTGTGATTCCGATCGACCAGGCCGGCGTGCCGAGCTACAACGAGCTGGTGCTGGTGGTGCGCTCTGAAGAGGCACGTGTCGACGGCGTGGACATGCGTGCTTTTTTGCAGGCGCTGACTCGCGGCGAGCGACAAGTACGCGCGAATCCCGCGGCCGCGGCGGCGCTGATCGTAGCGGCCAATCCTTCCGCCGGGGAGAAGCTGCAGTTGGCCTCTGTCGAAGCGACGCTCCCGGCGACGCTGCCGAGCGATCACTCGCAGCCCTATGGCTGGCAAGATCCCTCAGCGTGGGCGGCATTTGGCCACTGGATGTTCGCACAGGGTCTGGTTCACTCAGACCCCAACGCCGCCGGTCTGCCGCCATTCACCAACGAGTTCCTGCCCGGCCAGGGAATATGAAGCTCTCAGGTAAGAGCCCATGCCTGGCTGTGGCTTAGCGAAAAGTCGGCTCGACCGGTTGATCTGGGGGCATCCGAACAGCGAAGACTCACTCATGTAAACGGATTTCCGTCGGATGACGCAAACTCTCATCCGATAATTTGATGTGAGTTGATATGTGAGTGATGCTCTCATGGACCCATTCGGGCTCTCTCATGGACCCATTCGGGGCTCGCATATACCACCGGTTTTGCCCGAAGGCTGACATTTGGATAATAAGTAAATTTTCCGTGTTATGCTCGACCTGAAGTGGTAAAGCCCCGAGCCGAAGGATGACCGAGCTCCTGATCGTCGACGACGACGATGCGCTACGGCACTGGGCTGAGCGGGTGGTGCGCGAGCGCGGCTACGGCTGTGACGCCGCCGCCAACGCCGCCGATGCGCGCGAGCTATTGAGTCGTGACGGCTACCAGCTGGCGCTGCTCGACGTGAACATGCCTGGCGAATCGGGTGTGGGGCTGCTCTCCCACATACGCCGCGAGCACCCCGACACGGCGGTTGTGATGGTCACCGGCGAGGACGATCCGAAGTTGGCAATGGACGCGATCGAGCTCGGCGCGTTTGGCTACATGGTCAAGCCAGTGGGCGCGGGTGAGCTGTTGATCAACGTCGCCAACGCGATGCACCGCCGCTCGCGCGAGCTCGAGAGCCGGCGCATGCTTCAGAGCCTGCGGGCGGCCGCTGACCAGCGCGGAAATCGCCTCGAGGATGCTCTCGAGGATCTGCGCCGTACCGAGAACAAGGTGTGGGTCTCCCAGGCGGAGACGATCTTCCGCCTCGCGCGCGTGGTCGAGTTCCGCGATGAGGAGACCGGTCACCACCTGCAGCGGATGAGCTCCTACTGCGAGCTGCTTGCACGCAAGCTCGGCTTCAGGAGTGAGGATGCCGAGCGTCTGCGTCTCGCAAGCCAGCTGCACGATGTGGGCAAGGTCGCGATCCCAGACAGCATCCTGCTCAAGCGCGGCAAGCTCTCGAGTGAGGAGTTTGCAGTGATCATGACTCACGCCGAGACAGGGCACACGATGCTCGCGGGGTCGAGCTCCGACGTCGTGCAGCTTGGCGCGACGATCGCCCAGACCCACCATGAGCGCTGGGACGGGTGCGGCTATCCGCGCGCGCTCGCGCGCCAGGAGATCCCTCTGGAAGGCCGGATCGCGGCGATCGCCGACGTGTTCGACGCGCTCACCAGCGACCGTGTGTACCGTCCCGCGTTCCCCGTCAAGACCGCAGTCGAGATGATGCGCTCCGAGCGTGGCGCGCACTTCGACCCGGAGATCCTCGACGCGTTCTTGACGACACTCGGTGAGCTGGAGAGCATCAGGCGGGCCTATGCCGACTAGCGTCAGCTACGCCTATGCCTACTAGCGTGCCCGACCGCGCTTCCGCGGCCGGCCGCTCGCGCGGTCGACCGCGTGTGTTGGTGGTCGACGACGACGTGGTGACGCGCGGCGTGGTGCGCGAACTGCTCGAGCGCGCCGGCCACGAGGTGCGCGAGGCGCCCGACGGCCGCGCGGGTCTGCGCGATCTCTACTCGGCCACCCCCGATCTGGTGATCCTCGATGTCGAGATGCCGGGGCTCGATGGCTGGATGACGCTCGAGCGGATCAGAGAGCTGAGCGACGTGCCGGTGTTGATGCTGACCGCGCGCGAGACCGAGCTCGAGCGCGTACGCGGCCTGCACGACGGCGCCGACGACTACGTCGTCAAGCCGTTCGGGCGCCAGGAGCTCGTTGCGCGCGTGCAGGCGCTGTTGCGTCGGGCGCAGCCACGCGAGCAGCAGCAGAGCACCTACGCCGACGAGCGGCTGTCGATCGACTTCGCCGGGCATGTCGTCGTCTACGAAGGGCGCGCGATTGCGCTGACCCCGCTCGAGTTCAAGCTGCTTGCGGTGTTCGTGCGCCATCCCAACCAGGTGCTCAGCCGCGATCAGCTGTTGGAGCTCGTATGGGGAGACTCCTTTGGCGTATCTCCCGACCAAGTCAAGCTTTATGTGGGATACCTGCGCCGCAAGCTCGACCCAGGCGCATCGGACTCGACGCCGGTGGAGACTGTGCGTGGCTTCGGCTACCGCTACAGACATGCAAAGTAGCTGACAGGGCACGCGGCAAACGCGAGCGCGAGCTCTTGCCGACCTATATGCAGAGTTTGCCCAGCGTTTTCACCGACACCGAGCTGGAGGCGGCGCTCCACGATTCGACGGTGACGCTCACCCGGTAGTAGTAGGTGGTCGAGTAGCCGAGCTGGCTACTGCTGTCGGTGTAGGAGTGCTGGGAGATCGGGAGGCTCGCCACTTCGGCGTAGGGGCCGTTGCTCGAAGTGGATCTTTCGATCGCGTATTCGGTCGCCGCGGCGGAGCTGGTCGCGGTCCATTCGACGAGGATTTCCGGGGTGTGGTTGGACTTGCATTTCGTCTGGGCTGCTTTGATCGATTTGGGGGCGGACAAGGTAGCCGTCGCCAAGGTGATCGATCCGCCGGCCGCTTTGGCTGTGAACAGGCCAAATGCCGCCTGTGCGCTCATCAGCACCACCAACGCAACCAGCAGGGCGACAGAAATGCACGCGTAAGGTGACTTCGACATGGCTTCTCAGTCGCTCGCCGGCTGGGATTGCCACGGACCGGAGGATTGGGCTTGGCCCGCGCTTACGGGCTGAGCCAGCCATGCGATCGCCGGCTTGGGCATACGTGAGCGACCGATACGGCGGTCGCCGCCCACCCGACGCTCGGGGCCGAAGTAGCGCTCGCGGCTCACGCGGCGCTCGCGGCGCTCGCGATTCTCCTCGGGCGTGCCGTGCTTCTCGCCGGCACCGAGCTTGTCGCTCGCACCCCAGATCTCCGCAAGCAAAAGCAGTGCAAGCAACGCCGGTGCGATCAGGACGGCGGCGACCCTTATCGCGCTCCCCCGTAGTGCGTTCACAACCGAGCCGAGGTGTGGAAGCACCGCCACCTCGCGCCATGCTGTGGCGCCTTCGAGCTTTGCGGTCCACGGGTCGGGCCAGTTGTTGGCATCGCCCTGGGTCTGTACGACCGGGTGCGCGCCGCCCGCGAGGATCCTTGTGACGCGGTGACTCTCCACCTGATGAATGCCTGTCGGTACCTGGTAGGAGATGATCTGCCCGACGCGCACCGCGCTGACGGGCTCGGGGACGTCGATGATCATGTCTCCGGGGGAGTAGGTCGGGCGCATACTGCCCGACAACACGGTCACCGGCCGGTAGAGGCCGAGCCGCGGGAGGATCGCCAAGCCGAGCAGCATGAGCAAGCCGACGGCAAGCAGCGCCCGCTGTAGGAATACCCATGCTGTTCGGATGGCCATGACCTGCTCCTACTTGTTGCCGGCGACACGCTGCGTGCCGACGAAGTTGTAGGAGATCGTGGAGGTGAGTCCCTGCATCGTGTTCGGCGCGGCCGTCGGCAGGGTGAGCGTCACGCGCAGGTGGTCGGTCGAGCCGGTCGTCAGAGACGAAAGGTTCGACAGCGCGATGTTCGCACCGATCACGGCGCGCGAGGCGAGCACAGTCGAGGTGGTCCCGCTGCACGTGTATGTGTAGGCGGGGGCCGTACCTGCCTCTGTCCACGGCGCCGAGCACTTTTCGATCGCCATCTGAAGACCGTTGGTGGGTTCGGTGTCGAGCAGCGAGCTCGGCGAGGCGGTCGTGCTCAGCACGATCCCCGATAGGTTGTCGGCGCTTGCGCCGCCGCTGTTGATCAGATCGGCGGAGCGCTGGATCGTGTCGCCGGGGACCACGTTGGATGCGCCGACGGTCAGCCGGTTGGTGCTCGCGCCGGTGGCGCCGAGCGCGATCGACACAGTCCCCGAGGAGATCGTGTGACTTGCCGTGGTAGAGCTTGTGAATGTAGCGAACGTGCCTAGACCGGCGACCGCCGCTGCTACGCCGACTGCCGCGAAGGAGGCGAGAAGCCGCTTGGTTGTCTTTGTGAACATTGCTTTCGATCCTTTGTTTGGAGGAGCTTGTGAGTGCCTTCTCCAAAGAAGATCGCCGTGCACTGAATGAGCTCGGTAGAGGCTCGGGATGAGTCCGGTATGAGCGTGCAGGCGTCGGTATCCGTACCGACCCACGCCAAAGCCCGTAATTTGCCGCAGGCGGGTCGCTTCACCAGGCGCTAGCGTCACGCATGTGACAGATCAGGCTCAGCGCTCTGAACAGCCGGTGCCCGGGCAGGCGCCCGGCGTACAGGAGACGATTCGCATCGTGCTCGCCGACGATCATGCCGTCGTGCGCAGCGGCTTGAAGCTGTTGTTGGAGAGCGAGAGCGACTTTGACGTCGTCGCAGAGGCGGGCGATGTCGAAGGCGCGCAGCGCTACGTGCGTGGGCACAAGCCGACAGTGCTCGTGCTCGACTTGAACATGCCGGGTGGATCGAGCCTCGAGGCGATCCCGGTCATTCGTGAGGGCAACCCCGAGACTCAGATCGTGGTGCTGACGATGCAGCAGGAGCCCGTGTTCGCGCGCAGCGCGCTCAGCGCCGGCGCGATCGGATATGTGCTCAAGGAGGCCGCCGACGACGAGTTGGTCGAGGCGGTGCGACGAGCGGCGCGCAACGAGAGCTATCTGAACCCCCGCCTCGGTGCCCGCCTCGCCTCAGAGCCCGCTCCGGGGCCACCTGATGACCTGAGCGAGCGCGAGGTCGACGTGCTGCGCCTGATCGCGCTCGGCCATACGAATGCCGAGATCGCCGAGCAGCTGTTCCTGTCGGTACGCACCGTCGAGACCCACCGCGCCCACATTCAGCAGAAGCTCAACCTCTCCTCGCGTGCCGAGCTGGTCGCCTACGCGCTCAAACGTGGGCTGATCAAAGCCTCCTGAACAGGGGGCCGCTCAGGCGGGCAAGGCGCAGAACCCCTGCGAGCGCCTCTGAGCGCGTCCTTCAGAGCGGCCAGTAGTGGCCGATCTGAGCCGCCGCCCTAGAGGTGAGCAGCGCCTCTGACGCTGCCGTGGCCGGGGGCTCGGAGCCCGCCAGTGCAGCGAGTGTCTCCACCACGCAGGCCGCGAGTACATCCGGCTCATAGCCGCCCTCGAGCACCGCCCCGAGCGGCGCTCCCGCGCTTTCGGCCATGCTGCGCACGTGCCTTGCCATCTCGCCGAAGGAGCTCGTCTCCAAGCGCACTCCTGCCAAGGGGTCCTCGCGGTGGGCGTCAAAGCCGGCGGAGACGAGCACGAGGTCGGGCTTGAATGCGACGGCTGCCGGCAGCACGACGTGCTCGAGCAATGACAGCCACAGATCCTCCTCGCTACCGGCAGGCGCCGGCAGGTTGATCGTGTATCCCTCGCCCTCGTCCGAGCCAACGTCGCTCAGCGGACCGCTGCCGGGATACAAACCCGCCTGGTGGATGCTTGCGAACAGCACATCGGAGCGTCGACGGAACGCCTCGGCAGTGCCATTGCCGTGATGGACGTCCCAGTCGAGCACGAATACCGATCGCGCGCCAAGATCGCGGATCGCGTGCTCGGCCGCGATCGCAACGTTGTTGAAAAGGCAAAACCCCATCGCACGCGATGGCTCGGCGTGGTGGCCGGATGGGCGAACTGCACAGAAGCCGACTTGCGCTTCACCTGCCATCAGCGCCTCGGTCATTGCGCAAGCGCCACCGACAGCGTGCAAGGCGGCGCGATAGGAGGCCTTTCCGACAAACGTGTCGGCGTCGATCGCACCGCCCCCTGACGCGCAAAGCTCGCGAACGGCGCTTACATGCGAGGCGCTGTGAACGAGCTCGAGCTCGCGCTCGCCGGCTGCCGAAGCCTGCCTGCGCTCCCAGCCGAGCCAGTCGCGAGCGCTCAGCGCCCGCTCGATCGCATACAGCCGCTCGGGCGTGTCGGGATGCGCCGGCATGAGCGCGCGCGGGTCGTGTTCAAGTGAAGCCGGGTGATCGAAGTAGAGCGGGCGGGACATCTCTGCCCAACGTTAGCCCCCACAGAGCAGTCCCCGGCGGTGCAACCACGATGCGGGAAATCCACGAGCGCTTCGGGTGGTATGCGCGGATGGACACTATCCGCACAGGCGGGAGGATGCACAGGACAAACAGCTCTCAGGCGGCGAGCGAGCGGAAGCCTTGCACCTCCTGAACAGCCTGCCCCGAACAAGCGTCGTCACGATCTCAGTGCCGCCCCCCGACCCGAGGGCGGTGAGGACGGCGCACAAAAAACACCGGGACAGGGCGACGCCCAGGACTCCCTACTTGGGCGCCAAGGAGATGGTCGCGCGTGGAGTCGATAGCTCCACGCGCGACCCCTCCCGATGGCAGCGACCTTTCCCGGTGGCAGCGACCTTTCCCGATGGCAGCGACCTTTCCCGATGGCAGCGACCCCTCCCGACGGCAGCGACCTTTCCCGACGGCAGCGACCTTTCCCGACAGCCGCAGCCACCTGGGACCGCCGCGCGAACCGCAGCCCAGCCTTCACACTACGCCCAGCAGCACCGCCATCGCCTCCCTACCCGGGCAAGAGCCTGTAGCGGCGCGTGTCGGGATCACGCTCCAGCAAACCAGCGGCTACAAGGGTCAGGACGTAGCGATGAACCGTGCTTGTGTTCAGCTCGAGCTGCTCGGAGATGTCCTTGATTCCCATGTCCACTCCTTCCTGCGGGAAGCAGGAGAGCACGAGCAAGCCCGCCAGCAGCGACCGCGACAAGCGCCTGTTCTCCTGCAGTGCGCGATATCTGGAGCTGAGCAACTGCCGGGCATCCGCGCGATGAAAGCCGGTACCCCCGATCGCCGCGGAGACGCTTGGCACAGCTTCCTCGCCGAGCGCTGCACGCACGACGTGGTCCACCTGATTACGCGAAAGCGTTAGCGAGACCGGCAGCTCGCCGGGAGGGGTGCTCTCAGGTGGTTCCTGCTCAAACGGCCCGGCGTAGGATTCCTCTTCAGGCCGCACCCCCTCGTCACGTGGGAGCCGGCGCTCAGGCGCGGGCTCCGACGGTAAGTGCTCTTCCGGCTGCGGCTCAGAGCCACTGGACGGTGTGTCGATCACTGCCTCATCCCGGGGCCGCTCGTCCGCGTGCAGGGAACTCCACCACGTTGTCGCGCTCGGGCAGGTTGCCCGAGGGCACCAGCAGATGCCCGTCGCTGAGCGATCCGATCCGGTGCGCGTGCACCATTGACGGCATGTCGGGGACCGTGATGAGCACACCGAGCCAATCCCGCTCGGCAGTGCTACGCAGGAGGCCCATCACCTCCTCGCGCTGGAGTACATCCAGATTTGCGGTCGGGTCGTCCACGACCAACAGGCTCGGCTGCCTCACCATCGCGTGGGCGATGGATACAAGCGTGCGCTCGCCGTCGGTCAAATCCTCCCAGCGACCTTTCGAGCATTCCCCCACGCCGACACGCGACAGAGCCGCGGCCGAGCGACGGCGCGCGCGACGCAGCGTCTGGCGTTTGAGCAGTGGCAGAGCCACATAGTCGAGCATCTCCAGCTCGTCGCTCTCGGGGCCCGCGCGTCTGGCCCAACCGATCTCCTCGCGCAACAAACGCACGAGCGCGGACCTCGACATCGATCCCAGGTCTTGCTCCTTGAAGCGCACGGTGCCGCTTTCCGGCGCCTCGAGGCCGGCTGCCACCTTCAACAAGGTCGTCTTGCCCGAGCCACGCTGACCCCATACGGCGACACACTCCCCCGCATAGACCGACAACGAAATCTCCTTCAGCACGGCGGTCTCGTGCGGACCGCGCCAATAGCTCTTGCCGACCTTCTCCAACGCGAGCCGCACTTGTGAGCTCAAGCTATCCCGTCTCCTCGTGCGGTGCTGCGTTGGTGAGCCTCGCTCAGCTTGCGCATGATCGTGCGAGCCTTCTGCAACCACTCGATCCTCGCCTGCAATTGCTTGATCTCGGCATCTCGCACCAGCAGAGCAGCCACCTCCGACCATGCCTTGGGTCGGCCCTGCAGAGACCCTGCGGGTTGCCGCAGCCGGTGCATTCGGGCTAGGCAACCCTGCTCCTGCGTCTGCGTGAGCTCGATCAAACGCGAGAGGTTGTGGGGCCTCGAGAGCGCAATCTTCATGTACAGCTCGTCACGCACCGGTGCCAGCGAGGAATCGTCGAGCATCCAATCTTCGAAGCGGTCTACTCCCTTGGGCGTAGCTTCATAGATCGTGCGCGGCGCTGCTCTCTCGTTGGCTGCGCCCGGGCGTGCGCCGGCGCTGCGTACGAGCTCCTCGGAGCTGAGTTGGTCGAGTGCCGAATAGACACCGGTCGGAGCGAAGCCCGAAGATCCAAACCTCGCCTCCAAGCGGCGGGCAAGATCGTAACCGTAGCCCGGCCGCTCTATCACGAGTCCTAGCACTGCGTTCTTGGCTGACATCGCCCGATCGGCCGTCAGTGACGAATATCCGCGTTCATTTCAGACAGAGTATTCGAGATCACGCGAGAATGTGTCCTTGGCCCGAATAATTTCAATGTGCAGGTGCTGAGCGGGGGACGAGCGGATCGCTGAGAGCACCTGTGCCCGGTGCTCCGGCGCGGAAACCGGCAAGCCTCAACTCGATGCGCGCGCCGCCCGCGCGTCCTCTCGCGGCGCTGACTCGACCACCGTGGGCCTGCGAGATGGCACGTACGATCGCAAGCCCGAGGCCCGTCCCACCGGAAGCTCGATCGCGCGCGGTATCGGTGCGGTGGAATCTGTCAAAGACGCGTTCGCGCTCCTGCGGGTCGATCCCGAGGCCATCGTCTTCGACGGCGAAGCAGATCCATCCCCCGCCGAGGTCTTCCACGTCCAGGCGCACAAGCCCCTCGAGGTCGGTGGTGTGCTCGATCGCATTGGCGATCAGATTGCGTAGTGCCTGCGCGAGACGATCCGGATCGGCGCTGAGCACGCCTGTGGGCGTCGTCCCCAGCTCGAAGCGTCGCGCCGCGATCAGGCTCATCCCATCCCACAGCTCGCGCACGTACTCGCCGAGCTCGATCGGCTCCACCTGAAGGAACTCGGTCTGCTCGGCCTTGGCCAGCAGCAGCAGGTCGTCGACCAGGCGCGTGATGCGCGCGATCTCAGCCTGCACGAGCCGCTCGACGCGCCTTACCTCCGGCTCGCTGGGCTGGGACTGCGCGGCAAGCACCTCGAGCTGGCCGCTGATCACTGTCAGCGGCGTGCGCAGCTCGTGCGAGGCGTCGGCGACGAAAGCGCGCTGGCCGGCGAATGCCTCGGTGAGCCGATCGAGCATGTGATTGAACGCATCCGCCAGCACCCGCAGCTCCTCCGCCTCGTTGGAGACGCCATGGATGCGCGGGTGCAAGTCACCCGCATCCACCCTTGCCGCCACCTCCGCCATGCGACGCAGCGGTCGTGAGACACGCGTACCGACAAGATATGCGGCCATCAGCGCCCCGAACAGCGCGAGCGCACCCGCGAGCAGGAACGCTCGCGCCACGCTGCGTTGCGCGTGAGCCACCACCGCCAACGGCTCCCCCACGCCAACCGTCACGTGCTTGCCGCCTGGAAGGACGAAGCTGCGCTCGAGCAACCGCAGATTGCCCACGTCTGGCAGTGTGAGCGTCGAGTACCCGTCGTGGGTGATTTTCAGTTTCGCCGCGAGGCTGTTCTCGTGATCCTGTTCGAGCACGCTCTCGCCGTTGTCGGGACCCTCCGGCGTGAACAGCTCGGGGCGATTGGAGCTCGTGGGCGCACCTGCCACAATCGCGAACAGCAGCGTCGAGCTGGCGCTGAACGGCTGACCATGGATATAGCGAGTCGCGTGTTCAGCTATCTCTCGGGGCTTGCCGTTGTGTGAGGAGAGCAGCGCCTGAGAGAGCTCACTCGCCTCCCCGCTTATCTCCGAGTCGATCTGGTGGCGCAGCTCGATACCAGTGTCGCGATAGACCACGACGAAAGTCAGCGCGCATGAGCCGAGAACGACCAAGGCCACCCAGAGGCCCAAGCGCCAACGCAAGCCCTCAGGTACGAGGCGCCTGGCGCGAGTGCGACCGGCGCCCTCAGCCACCACTGCCGAGGCGATAGCCGACCCTGCGCACAGTGAAAATCGGGGCCGGACTGTCGGGACGCGCGAGCTTGCGTCGCAGATAGCCAACGTAGACATCGACCACATTCGTCGCCGGGTCGTGCTGGTAGCCCCACACGGAGCTGAGGATCTGCTCGCGCGAGAGCACCTGCCCACCGTGGCGCATCAAGTAGACGAGCAACTCGAACTCAGTCGTGGACAATGCCACCTGGACATCCCCACGACGCACCTTGCGAGTCAACAGATTCACCTCGATGTCCCCTCTCTGAAGCGTGGTGGTAGATGTCTGTGCCGCGACCCGCAATTGAGCACGCACCCTTGCCAACAACTCGGAAAGTGAGAACGGCTTCACCAGATAGTCGACGGCGCCGGCGTCCAGACCGGCCACACGGTCCTCGATCTCAGCGCGGGCCGTGAGCACGATCACCGGCAGTTCCGGCTTGACATCGCGCAACTTGGCGAGCAACTCCATCCCTCCCAGACCTGGAAGCATGAGATCGAGCACCACCATGTCAAAACTCTCGCGCCGTGCCAGCTGCTCTCCGTCAAGGCCGTTGAGCGCAGCCTGCACTACAAAACCTTCAGCCTCCAGCCCGCGCTTGAGGAAATCGACGATTCCCGGCTCGTCCTCCACCAACAGGATCGATGGCGCAAACGCCGGATCCGAGCCGGGCTCGGCAATATCGGGCATTGACAGAGGATAGGCCCTCGACTCCCACGCGCCGATCCCTGCACACAGTTTCGATGACTTTTCTCATCTTCCTGTTATGGGCCGCTTAGCAAGCGAGCACACACTCGCTTCATGTCCGCTGACCCGCAGAGCCCGCTTCGAGGCAGCGCGCGAGGCCGAACGTCGCCTCTGAGGAGGCTCAACTTCGATCTGCGCGATCCGAGCGCTCACGCCGGTGTGCCCGACCCCGCTGGGCCTGGTGGCGGACGCATCACGGGGGGAGGTACGCGCGGAAACGAGCGCCTGACGGCGGCCACCGGCATTCTGCTCGTGATCCTGCTTGCTGTAATCGGCGTGACGATCGTGCGACTCGGCCCGCTCATCTCCGTGCACCTGTTCGTCGGCCTGGTGTTGATCCCGGTGGTCGGGCTGAAGCTCGCAAGCACCGGCTATCGCTTCGTTCGCTACTACACCGCGGACCCTGTTTATAGGGAGCGGGGCGCGCCGCCGATCCTGCTGCGCATGAGCGCTCCAGTCCTCGTGGCCACCAGCGTCTCGGTGCTGGCTACCGGAGTCGCGCTGCTGCTCATCGGACCGGAATCCTCCGGCACGCTGCGCCTCCTGCACAAGGCGAGCTTCATCGTCTGGGTTGCGTTCATGACATTGCACGTGGTGGGACACCTTCCGGATATGCAAAAGACCTTTCTCACCAGACGTGGCGAGCGCGTCGAGTACAACAGACACGCAGCCGGCGCCACCGGGCGGATCATCTCGATCGTCGGTGCTCTCGTTGCGGGCGTCGTCCTAGCGATCGTGCTGATCCCTCACTTCGGCGCCTGGACGAACTTCGAGGCATTTCGCCATCACCACTAGCCATGCGAGATAGACAGACAACCACCAGGGACGCGGCACTGCGCAGGTTGAGCGCGGCCAATCGTTGGCTGGTCGCGGGCTCTGTGACGCTTACCGGTGTGTTCGCCGAGGTGGCCGCACAAGCCTTCCCGGGCAAGACCGTCAAGACATCGAAAGCGACACGGACGCCTGCGCACACCAGCCACAAAGCCTCATCGACGACTACCGCGAAATCGCTTCAGCCACCGGCGCAAGCGCCCCAGGCAAGCACCACTCCGGAACCGACCGAATCCCGCGAAACGCCTCCCCAGGAATCAGCTCCCAGCCAGGAATCCTCCTCCTCGCGGGAATCCGCGGGCGGAGAAACCGCGGCCCCCGCCCAGGAAGCGGCGCCTGCAAAAGAATCGGCGCCGGTGCAGGAATCGCAGGCCGCTCCGGAATCCGCGCCAGCCCAAGAAACTGCGCCTGCGCAGGAATCGGCGCCGGTCGTCTCTGGTGGTTCGTGATGCCGATGACTACACCCGCTCGCGCCAAATGGCAGGCGCTCGGCACGAATGTCGAGCTACTCATAGGCGACGGCCGGGTCCTGGCCCAAGCCCAAGCGATCCTCGAAGGTCAACTCGACGAGTTGGACAGAGCTTGCAGCCGCTTCCGAGATGACTCGGAGTTGATGCAACTCAACGCCGGAGCCGGACGCACCATTCGAGTCGGCTCGCTTTTGATCGAGGCGGTCGAGCTGGCTCTGCGTGCGGCCGAGCTGACCGACGGAGACGTGGACCCGACCGTGGGGGCGGCACTCGTGCTCTCCGGCTACGACCGCGACTTGCGGTCGCTCGACTGCGTCTCGCCCGCGACCGAGCACACGAGTACGGCGACAGCCCGCCCCGCTCCGGTGCAAGCGCCCCGCATCCGCGCAAGCAGGCTCTGCGGATGGAGAGCGGTCGAGCTCGACCGTAGTCGCTCTACGCTCAAGGTCCCTCGCGGGGTGAAGCTCGACCTCGGCGCCACGGCAAAGGCTTGGGCGGCTGATCGAGCAGCCGCCGCCATCTACGAGACAGTCGGCTGCGGTGTGCTCGTGAGCCTGGGCGGAGACATCTCCACCGCGGGCCCCGCTCCCAGCGTCGCACCCGTTGGGCGTGAGGCCCCGGCAGGCTGGCAGATACACGTCACCGACGATCACCGCAGTTGCCCGGACGCCCCTGGTCAGACGGTCTCGATCGCCGCCGGGGGACTTGCCACATCCAGCACCACGGTACGTCGCTGGCGCCACCGCGAGGAGATCATGCACCACATCATCGACCCCGCCAGCGGCGCGCCCGCCGAGGAAGTGTGGCGTACCGTCAGTGTCGCCGCACGCGATTGCGCCGATGCCAACATCGCCGCGACCGCAGCGATCGTCCGCGGTGCACGCGCGCCGGAATGGCTTGCCGAACTGGGGCTGCCGGCACGGCTGGTCGACCGCGACGGCAACGTGCGGGCCGTCGGAGGCTGGCCTTGCGAGGGAGAGGCAACACAACTCGAAGCTCTCGAGGAAACTTGCCGATGAGCGCTGTGCTCGCCACGACAGGTCCAAGCGCCTATTGGTACCTGACTCGCTCCACGGGAGCCGTGGCGCTGATCTTGTTGACGCTCGCGCTCGCGCTCGGCGTGGTCGACATCAGGCGTTGGAGCTCAGAGGCCTGGCCACGCTTCGTGGTCGACTCGCTGCACCGCAACGTGTCGCTGCTGGCACTCGCCTTTCTGGGCCTGCACATCCTCACAGCGGTGCTTGACAGCTTCGCCCCGATTTCGCTGGTCAACGCCGTGGTCCCATTCACCGGCACCTACCGACCCCTCTGGCTCGGCCTGGGTGCGCTCTCCTTCGATCTGATCGTCGCAGTGATCCTCACCAGCCTCCTTCGCCGGCGGATGGGACACTCGATCTGGCGGACTATCCACTGGCTGACCTATGCGAGCTGGCCGATTGCGCTGCTGCACGGGCTAGGTACCGGCAGCGACGTGAAAAGCACCTGGATGCTTGCGATCAGCCTCGGCTGTCTGGTCGTGGTGATCGGGGCAGTGCTCGTGCGCGTCGCGGCTGGCTGGCCCGATCAGCTCGCCCGACGCAGTGCCGCGCTGGGTGCAGCCGCGATCTTCACGCTCGGGCTGTTGCTGTGGCTCCCTGGCGGCCCGCTCGGAAAAGAATGGGCACGCCGCTCGGGCACACCCGCGGCGCTGCTTGGCCACTCAGGGCGCGCCTCCTCGAGCGCGGGCGCGAATGCGGCCTCTGCTTCGATCTCCTCACCCTCGAGCGCAAACACCTCAGCCGAGGAAAACAGATGAGCCCAAACCTCAACGGCACCACCGCCGAGCTCGAGCCGATCTTCGACGGCACCGGGCCACGATCGGCTGCCACACTGCCGCGTCTGCTGGAAGGCGTGCCGGCGCGCGGCGCCATGTCTCTACAGACGCACCTTGACACGCACGGCGAGCTGCCCACCGGGCGACGGCGCGATCGGCGCGGCGCAGCGGCCCTGATCGACCAGATCGAACAGGCCGGTCTGGGCGGCCGCGGCGGCGCCGGCTTCCCGATGGCAACGAAGATGCGCACTGTCGCGGCCGGGCGCGGTAAACCGATCGTCGTGGTGAACGCCACCGAGGGCGAGCCGGCGAGCCTCAAGGACCGCACGCTGCTCGAGACGCTGCCGCACCTGGTGCTCGACGGCGCAGCTCTCGCGGCACGCGCAATCGGAGCAGACGAAGCGATCCTGTGCATATGCGAGTCGGCCGGCGTCGGCTTCGAACGCGTTGCTCAGGCAATAGCCGAACGCGATCAACTTGCGGGGCACTGGCCGAGGATCGTGCTGAGCAGCGCCCCGCAGGGCTATGTCGCAGGGCACGAGTCTGCACTCGTCAATCACCTGAACGGCGGCCCGGCCAAGCCGACGTTCTCGCCGCCGATGCCCTTCGAGCGGGGCGTGCGTAGGCGTCCCACGCTCGTCAACAACGCCGAGACGGTGGCTCACGTCGCATTGATCGCGCGTCACGGCCCACGCTGGTTTCGGGAGCTCGGCTTGGCCGACCAACCAGGCTCCACGCTCATTACGCTCTCGGGTCCGCTTGCATATCCCGGCGTCTACGAGGTGGAGTACGGCGCCTCGCTCTCATCGCTGCTCGACGCCGCCGGTGGGACGAGGACTCGCGTGCGCGCCGCCCTGTTCGGAGGCTATGCCGGCACCTGGGTCGAGGGTGCCTCGCTGCCGAAGCTCGCTCTGTCAAACGCCCATCTGGCGCCATACGGCGCCGGCCTCGGCGCCGGGGTCGTGGTGTTGCTCTCAGAGCTCGCCTGCCCGGTGGCGGAGACGGCGCGGGTGACGCGTTGGCTGGCCGGCGAGAGCGCAGGTCAGTGCGGGCCATGCGTACATGGTCTGGACGCACTGGCCAATACGTTGGAGGACGTGTGCCGAGGCACCTCCCAAGGCGACGCGATGAGGCGTGTCGATCGGCTCTCGCTGCTGGTCAACAGACGCGGCGCCTGCGCTCATCCCGACGGTACCGTTCGCTTCGTCACGAGCGCCGCCGACGTGTTCGCCGAGGAGCTTGCCGACCACGCCCGCCATGGCTCCTGTGAGGCCTGCGAGCGCCAACCCGAGCTGCCACTGCCGAGCAATCGACCGATGACCAAGGCAGGCTCGAGCTCATGAGCGACATGGCCGGCAGTCTGACCAAGCGCTGGCGCAGATGAGCGAGCGACTACGGCTGAACCCGATCGCCTGCGAGGCGCACGGCATGTGCGCAGAGCTGCTGCCCGAGCGAATCGTGCTCGACGAGTGGGGCTATCCGATCCTCGACGAGCGACCGCTGCCTGCCGAGCTCGTGTCCCATGCGCAGCGCGCGGCACAGGCATGTCCCACCTTTGCGCTGCTTGTGGAGCGCGAACGAGGTTGAGCGAACTCGTCGTCACGCTGTATGTCTCGAGGCACGAGCCGGTTCGTACTCGTCGTCACGCTGCATTTCTGCAAGCACGAGCCGGTTGAGCGAACTCGTCGTCACGCTGCATGTCTCCGAGTACGCGCCGGTCGAGCGAACTCGCTGGCCAGCCGGACACCTGGCGAAAGCGGGCCACATAATCCAACCCATGTCCCAAAGTGCACCCCTGGAATGCGCAGCGCAAATGGTTGGTACCTGACCTTCAGCACTGCTTGTCAACTCGTCCTGATCGACCGGATTTGCTCGACACGACATGGTCGGCGAGACTCCTGCATTGGCTCGGTTGAGCGGGATCTAGAGTTCCTATATGCCCGGGAATCTTCCCAAAGCACCAACCCGACAAAGCAGTACTAGAGCGCATATCAGATAACACCGAGGTGCACAGCCGCCAGACCCTGCCACGGCCCATAGTGCGCGAAGAAGGTGCGGACGTCCCCTTCCTCGGCCCGTGCCCGCGGATCGCCTCCGCCGAGCTGGCGCCCCACATACTTGAGTAGACCCACGTCTCCGGCCGGCAGCTGGTCGTAGCGGCCCTGGCCGTGCAACGCAAGCATCTCGACCGTCCACGGGCCAACCCCAGGGATCATGCGTAGTCGCTGCCAGGAACGCTCGTGAACGCCGTCGTGCAGGTCCAGGCGTCCGCTCAGAGCCTCGCGCGCAACACGCACCAACAGACGGGCTCGCGAGCCGGCCAGGTCGAAGGACTCCAGGCGCGCAGGCGCGATGCCGGCGAGGACCGCCGGGGCGGGCACATCGCGCAGGGGTCGCTCACAATCGGCCCAGGCCGCCCAGCGCGATCCCATCGAGGACACGATGCGCCGCTGGATCGCGGCGGCCCGCTCATACTCGATCAGCTGCTCGCAGACTGCCCACGCCAGCGCCTCGAATGGCTCGGGTCGTCGCCTCGGGCGCAACCACGGGCGCTCGCGAATCGAGCGTCCGATCAGCGGGTCGCGTGCAAACTCGCGCTGAAAGGCACTCAGATCCTCATCGACACCCAGAGCAAAGCGCATTCGCTCTATCCCGTAGCGCGCCGCTTGCGCGCTGGGCGAGCGAGCACCAAACAAGACCGCGTCGTGGGCCGTCTGGACTACGCGCACATGCACCGGCTCGCCGGCCTTGTGCAGCAGGCGTTCAAGCACCCCTCCCCGACTGCGCTGCACGCCGTCCATGCCGCCGGCACGAGGCAGGCGAAACGGGCCGGCAGGCTTGACCTCAACGCGCAGCTCTACGAGCTCGAGTGCGGTGCGGATGCCACAGGGCGAAGGCGCCAGAGCCGAGGACGCGGCTCCACCGGTTAGCGTAAGTGTGCGGCTCACGCGGGAGCCCCTGCAAATGCGCTGCTCAAGCGAACCCGTCGGTCTAGCGACCCCTGAGGGGAGCCCCGAGCAGGTGAACATCGACCAGCAGCGAGCGCGAGCCCACGATCGTCAACTCGCCCACCGACTTCGGGCGTTTGCGGCCACGAGCGATCCGCCGTGGCGAGCTTGCACCGATCAGCGCGAGCCGCTTGCTCTTGCGTCGATGCACCAGACCGAGCACAGCGGCGCCCGCTACGAAGCCGCCCGCCGCCACCACCGCCGTCTGTGCCGTGCCGGTCAGTGGCCCGATCGCCGCACGTGGCGCTGGCGCCGGGAACATGCCCTCGGACGGCTCGTCGGCAAGCACCGGCAGACCGTCGAGCACCTCATCGTTGAGAGGCTCACTCACAATCGGGAGTGTAGAGCGGGGTGCGGACTGGTTGTCGCACTTGGCTGCAACGGAGCCCGAGCGGCCCCGCGTGCGAGGCTATAGCCCGTGCGAGGTGTGCCTCGCACGGGCCGTGACCGAGCGCTCTTGCGCCACTCCGCCCTACATCTCGCGCTCGTACACGCGGTAGCGACGCACGATCTTGCCGCCCATGCCTTCCATCGCACGATTCATCGGCTTGTTGGTCTCGAGGATCCAGCCCATCTCGCCGCCCTTTTGCGGTGTGGCTTCGGCTGCGTCGAAGTGCATCTGGTAGAAGCGCGCGGCGACGCCGGTGTGCTGGTACTCGGGCTTGACACCGAGCGCGAACACACGCACCGAGTCGATCTTCTTGCGCTCGCGCAGCGCGGTCAGCCAGCCGAACGGGAGCAGGCGCCCGTTGAGCTTGGCGAGCACCTGATTGAAGTCTGGCAGCGTAAGGGCCGCGCCTACCACCTCGCCGGTGTCCTTCTTTTCGGCGACCATCGCCCAGTTCTCATCCAAGACCGGCTTGAGGTCCTTGGCCATGTGGCGGACCTCCTCTTCGTTGAGCGGCACCGAAGCCCAGTTGTTCTCCCAAGCGGCGTTGTAGACGTCCAGGAAGCGGGTGATCTCGGCGTGCAGATCCTTCTTGCGGAATTTACGGCAGACGATCCCGTGTTCTGCCTCGAGTTTGTCGGCTGACTCCCAGATCGCCGGGTGCACGTTCTCGCGGCCGGTGACGTGCAGGCTCCACATGTACAGGTCCATCGCCTTGGGCATGCCGATGTCCTGCTCGAAGAGGCGCTGGTAGTAGGGATGGTGCCACGCGCAGAGAATGATCGGGGGACGCTCGTGACCCTCGACGAGCAGGCCGCACTCGTCGTTGGTGGTGAAGTCCATCGGGCCGACCATGCGGTCGCGTCCGCGTTCCCGCAGCCACTGCTCAGCGGTACCCAGCAGCGCGCGGGCGGCCTCGGGATCGTCCTCGCACTCAAACCAGCCGAACAAGCCCCACTCGTTATTCTGGAACTCATTGAAGTTGCGATCGATGTGGGCGCTGATGCGGCCCACGGGCCGGCCGTCGCGATAAGCCAGGAAGTACTGCGCCTCTGTGTGCTCGAAGAACGGGTTCTTTTTCTGGTCGAGCCTTTTCTTGACGTCCATAAGAAGCGGCGCGACCCAGTTGCGCTCGTTACGATAGAGCCGCCATGGCAGCTTGATGAAGGTGTTCAACTCGCTCCGGCTCGTGACCGGACGAACCTCGACGCTCATCGTCTTCTCCGAAGTCTCGACAGCCATCGCCGCGCACCCTATAGGAAGAGAGCAGATGTTTACCTCGACAGGCACCGTCTCACACGCCGATGGCCCCAGACGCTGATATGCCGACCACCACCGACGTATTTGCCAAGGTTCGCGGCTACGAGCGCGAAGAGCTGTTGAAGGCAGCGCGCGAGGCCGACCTGATGCCTTATTTCCGCACGGTCGAGTCACCGGCGATGCCGGTCGTGGAGATGGAGGGAGCCCCGCGAATCATGCTCGCCTCCAACAACTACCTGGGGCTGACCGGCGATGAGCGGGTAATGCAGGGAGCACGTGATGCGCTTGCCCGTTACGGCACAGGGCTGACTGGGTCGCGCCTGTTGAACGGCACCACGCCCCTGCACCTCGAGCTCGAGCGGGAGCTCGCCGAATGGATGGAGACCGACGACGCGATCGTCTTCACCACCGGCCATCAGGCCAATGTCGGCACGCTCGGCACGTTGCTCGACGCCAAAGACACGGTGATCGTCGACTCCGCCGATCACGCCTCGATCCTCGACGGAGTGCTGCTCTCAAAGGCGAAGATGCGCCCGTTCAGGCACAACCGCATGGACAAGCTCGCACGTGCCCTGGCTCGCGCCGAGGACGACGGGGGTGGGGTGCTTGTCGTGGTCGACGGTGTGTTCTCGATGGAGGGCGACGTTGCGCCTCTCGTAGACATAGTGGAGCTTTGCAATCGTCACGGCGCGCGACTGATGGTCGACGAGGCGCACGGCGCCGGGGTGCTCGGTGCACGCGGCGCAGGCGCTTCAGAGCTGCTCGGTATCGAGCGCGATGTGGACCTGCGCATGGGGACCTTTTCCAAGTCTCTCGCCGCCTGCGGTGGATTCGTGGCCGGCTCGGCGGAGGTGATCGACTACTTGCGCATCTCGAGCCGGGCATTCCTGTTCACCGCCTCAGCTGTTCCGGCCGCGCTTGGCGCGGCGCTCTCAGCTCTGCGCATCATTCGCTCCGATGAGGGACCGGCGCTGCTCGCGGAGGTGCTTGCCAATGCCCGCTATCTGGCCGATGGCCTGAATCAGATCGGCTATCGCACACTCCAGGGCGAGCCTGTACGCAGCGGGCCTGGGTCGGGCAGCCCGACGCACAGCGTCGTCACACCGATCGTGCCGGTTCTCGTCGGCGACGACTGGAAGGCTGCCTTGCTTTGGCGAGCGCTCTATGACAAGGGCGTGTTCACAAACTGCGCGCTGCATCCCGCCGTCCCCCCCGGCGGCGCGCTGCTACGCACGAGCGTGATGGCAACCCACGATCGCCCGACGCTCGAGCAAGCGCTCGAGGTCTTCGCGACCGTCAAGCGTGAGTTCGAGTCCGAGCACGGCCCGCTGCCCGGACCCGTCGAGCCTTGACGCGAGCGCTTCGACTAGCCGGGACAGTGAAGCTGCCCGATCAGGCTCGCGCTTCTTCACAAGAAGAAACATCTTCAGAAAAAGCCCGCTTCTAGCGAACGTTCTGAGAGAACACTGTTGACCCAGAGCGCATCGCTGGCTAGCTTCTCAGAACGCAAAGCACGACCGTCCGAGGCCCGCCTGCAAGTCAGCGGTAGAGGGGTCCCGAGGACTTTCGCGACACGCTCGCGAGGGAAGCAGCGGACGTTCGTGTGGCGCGCTACTCGTCAACCAGCCAAGCTTGTTGCACGCCCCGGGGGCACCCGCGGCGGCGACGGGGAGTGAGCACACATGAACGCAACCGCGACCATTGCCCCTGCAGGCCCTCAACACATGCGCGCCCTGGAACGGGCCAATCAAGTACGCCTTGCCCGAGCCGAGCTCAAGCGCCGAGTGGCGAGCGGCGAGATAGGCGTCGCCGAGGTGATCCTCGAGTGCCCGTGGGAGGCCGACAGCATGGCCGTCTCAGATTTGCTGATGAGCCAGCGTCGGTGGGGCCAGACCCGCTGCCGCAAATTCCTCGCACAGGTCCCGATGTCCGAGCAGAAGACAGTCGGCTCAATGACCGAAAGACAGCGCCGCACGCTCGCGGCGATGCTCAGCTCCGGCGGCTCGGTGACGATGGAGCGTCCCTGGCTGTCGGCCGGAGCTTCACAGCTTGGCGTAGCTACGGGCAGCCGGATGAGAGCTTGACCTGCCACCAGCCGGCGAGCATTCCGATCAAGCCCAGACGCGGGCGCACCTCCCATACGCCGCAATGCCCGTCGCCGAGGTCGGCCACTGGCACCCGGGCGAACTTGTAGCGTCCCGGTTCGAGCTTCATCCTCTGGAGCAGTGCCCGCGAGCGCTGCTCCAGAGCCTTGCGCTCGACAACCTGGCCGTGGACCTCACCGACGCGCAGCACAAGCCGGTCGCGTACACGCTCGAGCTCTGCCAGGCTCAACAGCCGTGGCCCGCTGAACCACTCCCCGCCATCGTCGCGCGGGGAGATATGCGGAAATGTGTGCGCTACGAAGCCTGAGAGCTCACGCTCGAGCTTGGCGATCTGCCTCCTGAGCGCTTCGCGCGCGTGCTGCTCATCGGGCTCGGTCCCATGCCCGAGAAAGGAGCCTTCGCCCTGACGCTCCGTGAGGGAGCCGAAAACGAGATCGGTGTCGATGTGGTCGACCGTGAGCTGCTCGGATTGCACCATGCCCTTCTCCTCCCGTGGAAACGACCTCCTCGATGTTAGCTGGCCGACACGTCGCGGTAAAGGCCATTGCCGCCCCACCGGGCGCCCGGAGCGCGGCAAACCTTTTGCTTCGGCGGCTAAACACCGGTTTCGCTCAACGCCGAGCGGCACGCCCATAGCGTCTCTTCGGCGTGCAAAGCGGGCACGCCGGCGACCTGCACCGCGAACAGAGACAGCCGCCGCGTCCGAGAAGTCGGCTCGTGGCCCGGGGCGAGCTGCCCGAAGAGAATTGCCAGCGGGCTGTGGGCGTCGGCCACGACGAGCCTGCCTGCGCCCAAGCTCGGCCCGTCCTCGCCTCGGCCGAGGCGCTCATCGGTGCGGGTCACACGGATGCCCAGCGGTCCGTTGACGGTGTCGGCATCGAGCGCCCACACCGGCACAGCGGTATCGATCAGGCCGATGGTGAGGATGTCGGCGAGCAGGCCCTCGGAGAGAAAGCCGCCTTCGAGCATCCGTTCGAGCACCGCCGCCTCGATCGGCGTCCTGATCACATCCGGGTCGAGGCCTATATGGCGGAAGAAGACCCGATAGGCGGCGGGAATCGGCTCTTGGCGGACGTTCACCGCGCGCGCTCCGCGCCAGCGGTTGGATAGTTCGCGCAAGCGTGCCAGCACGGTGGGCGGCGAGCTGCCGGCGAGCGACCTGTTGTGAGCGATCTCGATCGTCGTGCACATCAGCCCGAGCCCAGGCAGCTCCTGCTGCACCTCGCGCTCGCACCAACCGCGTACGGGCTCCTCGCTCATGGCTTTCCGGGACTCCAGCCTCGCGCGCGCGAGGCCGCCACCAACTCGCTCACGCGTGCGCGCAGCGTGGCGAGTGACGGTGTGCTCAGCAGCGCCGCGCTCTGTACCACACCGCCCGGATATACGAACGTGATCTGGGGGCAGCTGACCATCGCAAAGAGCTCCCCGAGTCGTCCTTCCCCGTCTACGCCGACCGGCACGGTCAAGTGCTTTGCACGCAGCAAGCGCGCAACCGACGAGGCTCCTTCTTTGACGGCGACGGCGACAAAGCTGACCTGCGGAAAAGCGGGCGCAACCCGCTGCAAGCCCTCGAGGACTCGAGGGCACGAACCGGCCTGGAAGAACAGAGCGAGAACCACCGGCCCGCGTTCGTAGAGCTCACAGATGTTGAGAATTCCCTGTCCACGCTCCGAGCAAGCGGGCACCTTGCCGGCCGACCCGTCATCGGCGTGGGTTGCGACGTCCACTTCGCCGGCGGGACCGCCAACCGCATAGGGCGCGGCGAACGGCGGGATGCGCGCACCTGGATGGATGCTTGTGACGCCTTTGTGTGAGTTGAGCGCAACGTGGACCGTGAAAGCGATCAACAAGATTGCCGCCAGGACCACCACAAAAAGGCCGTAACGCGCCCCCGCGACTCCACGGTAAGGCGGGCCTCCCAATCCAACAACCACGCCTCCCCCTATACCGCCCACGCGTCCCTCTGGGCCGCGCGCTTCACTCTCGCCCCCGGGATGGTCGGGCTCGCCAGGGGCGGAGGAGCCGTCATCGGTTGGGAGTCCCGGCGAGCCGGACCGGCTCATGGCGCGGTGAGCCCGCGCCGCCTCGCGCGCCGGCGGGGAGGGAGTCCTCTGAGGGCGCCCAGGCCGGCACGAGCCCGCTGGCTCAGCGGAAGCTCGCTTTCGGCGAGCACCACCGCGGCAGGCAGGGCTATCAGCACGCCGAGCAGCGAAACCGAGAGGTCGACGAGCGTGACGAGCCCGAAGTCGCGCAGCATCGCGATGTCAGAGAGAACCAGCACGCCAAACCCCGCTATCGCGGTTGCGCCGGAGGCAGCGACAGCAGCGCCGGTGGAACTATAGGCCCTGCGCAACGCGTTCACCGTGGAATGTCCAGCGAGGCGCTCTTGGCGATGGCGCTCTGAGAGCAGCACGCTGAACTCCGTGGAGATCGCGATCACGAGCGCGCCGAGCGTGACCGACATCGGGTTCAGCGGGATACGCAGGGCGAACACGACGAGCGCCGACCAACCTGTGGCGAGCACGATCGGAGCGAGCGGCACGAGCGCGCGTCGACGGTCTCCCCTGAAAGCGAGAAGCAGGATCAAGGCAACCGCGGCGAGCGCCACGAGCAACGTGACGACGCGCCGCCAGGGCGAGGCGATTTGCGCACCTGCCTGAGCTGCCAGCACAGACAGGCCGACGAGCCGCGCGCTCACGCCTGGCGGCGGGCGCAGACTGGACTGCATCTCCTCGATCACCTGTTGTTGTTGTTGGAGGGGCATCAGGCGAATGCCGAACGCGAGCGTGGCCACATGACGGTCGGGCGTGATCACGTCTTCGGAGAAATAGGGCGGCAGCGCGGCAAGCAGTGCGTTGACTCGCTTCTGGGTCAACTTGGATGTGGAGCCTTCCCCTTCGTGGAAGAGGTCGGGTAGCGAGAAGGCTGGACACAGCTGAGCATGTCCACAGCCCTTGGCGGAGCTATAGCCAAAGCGCTCGAGGATCGCGCCCTCATAGGCGCTCATCCAATCGATCGTCGCAACCTTCGTCAATGCAGTGGAGCTGACCATCAGGTCGATCTCGCCGCCAACTCCCGTCACGCGCTCGAGTTCGTTCAGGTTGTGAAGCGAGGAGAGATTTTGCGGGGCGAGCTTTGAGATGTCGGTTTGCACTTTGGTCTGGGTGTCAAGCCCCCAACCGAGCGCGGCCAGCGCTAGGCCGATTCCGAGCACGCGTCCGGGGTGGCGCACGGCACGGTCGAGCGCCAGGTTCGAGACGAAGCGACTGACGGCGTTCTCGGTGAGGATCTCGCGCGCGCCTTGCCAGGCCGACGAAAGCACACCGAAAATGGAGTGCCCCACGCGCGCGAGTGAGCCATCGCGATTTTTCGAGCTCGCCTCCCCGCCTGGGCCGGCGGAGTCCTTTCCCGAAATAGGCCGGGCTCTACGGCTGGCAAGCACAAGCGCGGCCGACCCGGCCGTCAGGGCACAGAGGAACGCGATCGCGACACCCACCACGAGCAGCAAGCCGAAGCCGCGCACCATGGGCACGGGTGAGAGCATCAGCACAAGCAGGCCGCCGATGCTCGCCAGCACAGCCGTGGCGATCGTGGGCACACCGTCGAGCGCGGCGCGGCGAATCGCCTCGAGCGTGTCACTCCTGCCCTCGGCACGGGCCTCATCCACGCGCGACTGGAACTGGACCGCGTAGTCGACGGACAGGCCGACCAGCACGGGCAGCACGGCAACGGAGGCCATCGTCAACGAAGCGCCCGAGAACGCAAGCGCGCCGAACGTCAGCGCCGAGGCAAGCAGCGCGAGCGCGAGCGGCAACAAGCGCGGGCTGGGCGGGCGGACCCTGAACACCAGACCGAGGACGAGCCCCATCACGAGCAGCACCGCGATCAGCAGCAACTCGATCGAATGCGAGATCGAGCTCGTGACGTCGCTGACGATCACGGGCTCGCCGGTGACCAGATAACTCTCCCCGTTTTGCAGGTGCCACTGACTCATCGCCACAGCCCGGCGAATCAGGCCGATCGCGTGCGAGCGCTGCGCTTCGGAGAGGCCTGCCTTCAGACGTATCGATACGAGCGCTGCTTCGTGGCTTGGGAACAGGTAGGCAAAGCGCTGGTTGGGAGTACCCGACGGCTTGGTCGGGTCGAACACAACCTTCGAGACGAATTCACGATCGTCGAGGGTAGGGGCACTGCTCAGCCCGTAGCGGATCGAGAGCGCGCTGACTTCGGCGGCAAAGCCCGCCATCGTCGCCTTGCGAGCTTCGGCGCCAAGCGTCCCCGCCTCCTGTGCGCCAAGCCCGCTCGCGAGCGCCTTGTGATAGACGGTGCTCTGTGCTTGCTTGGCCTGCGCTTCGGCCTGAGCGCTGCGCGAGACAAGCGCTTCGTCCACCCAGACCGCGGCCTCGTTGAGGAAAGTGCCGGGGCCGAAGACGACCTTGACCGCTTTGCTGCGCATCAGCTGCCCGCACGGGCCGTTCACGCCTCCCTCCTGAGCAAGGGCCGCGGCCGGCAGGGTCGGCGACATGCAGCCCTCCAGCCCGACGAGCCTGTCGATGTCGGAGCTGAGCACGAGCTTGCGCAGATCGCCCTGGACGAGCACCTCGACCGGCTCTTCGCCGAAGTGCTTGTAGAAGCTCTGTGTGTTCTTGTAAGCGGCGCTGGAACTGCCCACGAGCGTGTCTGTGGCGGCTGTCGGGCGCAGGCCGAGTGCAGCGATGGCACAGGCGATGCCGACTGCGGCGAACATCCCCAACGTGAGCAACGGCCGTCGCGCCGCGCGCAGCGCCAGCTCTGAGAAAAGCTTGCCCGTGGTCATGTTTGAAGGCTAGTCATTGGGGAACATCGACAAGCCACCAGGTGGCCGGGTCGTCGGTCCTCGCAAGGAGTAGCGACCGCGGTGTGCTTGACACATGAATGAGGAGGACGCAGCCAGGAAGACGAGGCGCCCACCTGGGCTACTCCATTCCGAGGGGACCCTGAGATTCGCCTGAGAGAAACTGGCGGACGAAGGCGTTTTCAGAGTCGAACAGCTCTGCCGCGGGGCCGGACTCGACGATCTGCCCATGCCACAGCACAGAGATGTGCTCGGCCACTCTGCGGGCGGACATTATGTCGTGGGTTATGACGACGTAGGTGCCGCCATTCTCCTCGTGGACCTCTTTGATCAGTTCGCAGAGCAGCGCGGTGCGTACAGGGTCAAGCCCCGAGTCGGGCTCGTCGAACAACACGATCTCGGGGTCGAGCACTAGCGAGCGGGCGAAGCCGGCGCGCTTGCGCATGCCACCAGAGAGCTCATTGGGCATCTTCTCCCCGGCATTGCCGAGGCCCACCTCGCGCATGCGTCGATGCACGATCTCGGCGATCTCCTCTTCGCCCTTCTCGGTGTGCTGGCGCAGGGGAAAGGCGATGTTGTCATAGAGGTTCATCGAGCCGAACAGGGCGCCGTCTTGGAAGAGGACGCCAAACTTCTTGCGAATCTCGAACAGCTCGGCATCGGGCAGGCTTGGGATCGAGCGGCCCTGCACGATCACGTCCCCCTCGTCGGGATAGAGCAGCCCGACGATGTGCTTGATGCAGACCGACTTGCCGGTTCCCGAGGGACCGAGGATCATTGAGATCTTGCCCTCGGGCAAGCCCATGTTCAACCCACGCAGGACGTGGTTCGAGCCGAATGACTTGTGGACTCCGATGAACTCGATCGCGTCGGGCACGCCCGTGGGGCGATTGATCCCCATATGAAACTCGGGCTCCTCCCCCTGGGCCGATGGGTCGTGCTGCTGGGCAAGCGTCGGCTGGTCGGCGACCGGGGGCTCGCCGGCTCCCTGCGATAGCGGATCTCCCTGGCCTGTGGGTGTCCCTTCATCGGGTCTGCCTGGCCCCCGCTCGTGCCCTTCAGGGTGCGATGGGGGGTTCCCTTCAGAGTGCGTGGCCATCCTTCAGCCTCCGATCGGGGCTTTCGGGTTGGCGCCCCAGAAGACCTGGGTGCCAAGCATTCCGATCAAGTGGACCAAGATTATGTTCAAGACCATCGACTTGGCCGTGGCCGTGCCCACGCCTACCGGTCCACCACTGGCGTTGTACCCGTAGTAACAGCCCACGAGCACGATCGCGGTTGCCATGAACATCGCCTTGATCAGGCTGTAGAGGAAGTCCGGAGGGTTCTGGAACTGCCAGAAGATCAGCAGGTAGCCGCCGGCCGAGACGGTCGCGACCTGCTCGACGACGGCGATGTAGGAGGCCAAGAATGCCGCGCCGACGCCCGCCAGGTACATGAAGGGAAGCACCACCCACGCGGCGAGCAGGCGCGTGGCACACAGGAATGTGAGCGAGTCGATGCCCATCACCTCGAGCGCATCGATCTCATCGGAGATGCGCATCGCGCCGAGCTCGGCGACGATCCCGGTACCGACCTTTGCGGCCATCATGTACCCGAAGGCGTAGGGGATGATCTCGCGTAGATCGCACCACGCCGTGAACACGCCCGCGTAGGCAGGCGCGCCCTGGGCCTCGAGGAAGTAGGCACCCTCGATCCCGCACTCCAAGCCGAGTACGAACATCAGCGCCCAGATGATCAGCGTCGAGGAGACGATCAGGATGCCCGACTGGCGCAGCGCCTCGCCGAAGAAGTGAAAGACGCGCAGACCCCATACGTCGCGCACGATGTTGGCGCTGAAGCGGCCGATCTCGCCAGTGGCGGCGAGCCATTCGCGCGGTGTTACGAGCAGTTCGTTCATGACGTAATCATCAGGGCGTCCCTGAACGGTCGAGGATCGAGGATCGAGTCCAGCAAGGACGTGCCCTTCGGGGCACACCCTGAAGGGCACACGCAGGCAATTCGCGCGTGTGTTGTGCGCACAAGCGACTGAGGACGCTGCTGGGCGAAGGTCATCGGCCGTTCAGGGTTCATCACTTGATGACGAGGATGTTGGGGTGCGTCGCAAGCAGGAGCTGCGTGTAGGCGTAGTCGAACGCGAAGATCG
The DNA here is from genome assembly GCA_036510155.1 of Solirubrobacteraceae bacterium. GTDB lineage: Bacteria > Actinomycetota > Thermoleophilia > Solirubrobacterales > Solirubrobacteraceae > Palsa-744. The sequence goes on from DATCEK010000061.1 coordinate 36,343, forward strand.
CGAGGAACGTGACGACAACGGCCTGGTTGACAGCGCGGCCGACGCCCTCAGCGCCACCGGAGGCGGTCATGCCCTTGTAGCAGCAGACGATCGCGATGATCGCTCCGAAGATCGTGGTCTTCAGCGCCGAGCCCCACAGGTCGGTCGTGGAGGCGTTGGCGAACAAGGTGTCCCAGAAGGGACCCAGCGGCTGGCCGTTGACGAGCTCGGCGAGGATGCCGCCGAACAGGCCAAAGAGGATCGCGTAGACGTTGAACAGGCCCGTCACCAACATCAGGGCCAAAAATCGTGGGACGACAAGGTTCTTGACCGGGTCGACACCGAGCACTTGCAGCGCGTCGAGCTCCTCGCGAATCTTGCGCGCGCCGAGGTCGGCGGTGATGGCGGTCCCCGCCACCCCAGCAAGCACGATCGCTGTGACGTTGGGGCCGATCTCGCGGATGGCCGCAAGTACGAAGATCCCGCCGAGTCGATCGAGTGCGCCGAAGATCGTGAGGAAGTTCGCTGCTTGCAGACCGGGCGCGGCGTAGCAAATCGCGACGGTCGAGATCAGCAGCGGAAACCAGCACAGGCGCAGCGCGAACAGGAACTGCGAGACGAACTCGCCGCCGTACGGATAGGGCGGGCGCAGGGCAGAGGCAATCGTCCTGCCGGTCAGGATCATCATGTCCCCGATTTCCTCGAGCAGACTCCTAGTCGGTAGGAAAGCCCGCTCGGCTGCGCTACGCACCATCTCAACCCCTCCTCGGGGGACGCCGACACCTGCGCCCCCAACTGTACCGACCCGCGTCTCCAACTCTACGCGATCGGCAGGCCGAACGCCACCGGCACTAGAGGACGAACGCCACCGAACCCCCGGCGCAAGCGCCACCGGCAGTGCGGTACGAATGCGGACAACCGCTCTGCGCCGGCGCCACCGGCACTGATATCGTGGCGCTCGCTGTGAGGGTGGGAAAGTCGCTTAGTGGGGTATCGCTCGTCGTGTGCGGCGGGGTCATTGCTGCTCTCATGAGCGGTTGCGGCGGCTCCCAGCGCAACGCCCACGAAGTGGCGGGCACCTACCCAGTGGAAATCCTCAGGACGCGCTTCCCCGCCAAGCAGGCGATCGCGCGCGACGAGCGCTTCACATTGGTGGTTCGCAACGCCGGCGAGCGCACGATCCCCAACATCGCAGTGACGCTCGACTCCTTCTACTACTCGAGTTCCTATCCAAAACTGTCTGTGAGCAGACGACCCGTTTGGATCGTCAACACAGGTCCGGGCAAGGTCTCCAGCAGCCCGCCGGTGCAAACAGAGGAAGTCAACCCACCCGGCGGCGGCGAAACCGCCTTCGTCAACACTTGGGCGCTCGGAGCGCTTGCCCCGCATGCAAGCCGCGCCTTCATATGGCACGTGACACCGGTCAAGGCTGGTTTGCACACGGTGCACTACACGGTGTCGGCGGCCCTCGACGGCAAGGCCCGGGCGCGCCTGGTCGGCGGCGGCCTGGCAGCCGGCAGCCTGACTGCATCGATTGCGCCCGCTCCCCCGCCCACGCACGTGAACCCCGAAACGGGTGCGATCCAACCGGGACCGCATCCGACCTTCGCCCAGGGTCAACCCGCGTCGGAATAGCCGTTTGGCCGCGTGTCGAAAGATCGCGAGCCAGCTTTCGCCAACTGAGCGACACCCGGGCGCACGCGGAGGGTTACGATGCGTGGCCGCCCAATGCTCAGGACAAAACAGGAGGAGTCGAGCCCACCCATGCCAAAGAGCCGCCAGCAGAACGTCACAGCCGCGCAGTGGAGCGCCAACGGAAGCGCGCTCGGCGCGATGGACCTGACGCTTCCCGCAAACCAGATCTTCGCCTCGGACGTGTTCAGCGTGGCGGTCCAGCGCCGCCGCCTGCCCAAGCATGTCTTCAAGGCCCTGCAGCGCACGCTCGAGCGCGGCGAGGCGCTCGACACGACGCTCGCCGACGCCGTAGCCCAAGCCATGAAGGAATGGGCGATGGAGAAGGGCGCCACCCATTACACGCACTGGTTCCAGCCGCTGACAGGCTCGACGGCGGAGAAGCACGACTCCTTCTATGGACCGGCGGGAGATGGCACGGCGATCGCCGAGTTTTCCGGCAAGGAGCTGATCCAGGGCGAGCCCGACGCATCCAGCTTTCCCACGGGCGGGATTCGCGCAACGTTCGAGGCGCGCGGTTATACCGCTTGGGATCCCACGTCTCCGGCATTCATCCTCGAGAACCCGAACGGCGCGCTGCTTTGCATCCCAACGGCGTTCACCTCTTGGACGGGCGAGGCGCTCGACAACAAGATCCCGCTGCTGCGCTCGATGGACGCCCTGTCCGGTGCCGCCGTTGGCGCGCTGGGCCTGCTCGGCGAGGACGACGCGACGCGCGTTTTCACGACGATCGGCTGCGAGCAGGAGTACTTTCTGATCGACGAGCAGTACTACTTCGAGCGCCCTGACCTGCTGACGACCGGACGCACTCTATTTGGCGCCAAGCCGCCGAAGGGACACGAGCTCGACGACCACTACTTTGGCTCGATCCCCGAGCGCATCCTCGCCTACATGCTCGAGTGTGAGGTTGAGCTGGCAAGGCTCGGCGTGCCGATCAAGACACGCCACAACGAGGTCGCGCCGAATCAGTTCGAGGTGGCTCCGATCTTCGAGAACTCAAACGTGGGCGCGGACCACCAGATGCTGACGATGCAGATCCTGCAGAACACGGCGCGTCGTTACGGCCTCGTTTGTCTCCTACACGAGAAGCCGTTCGCGGGAGTGAATGGATCGGGCAAGCACAACAACTGGTCGATGGGGACCGATACCGGCCTGAACCTGCTCGACCCTGGCGACACCCCCGAGGCGAACCTCAAGTTCCTTTTCTTCTGCGCCGCGGTCATCCAGGCCGTGAACAAGCATCAGGCGCTGTTGCGCGCGTCGATCGCCAACGCCGGCCAAGATCACAGGCTCGGCGCCAACGAGGCGCCGCCGGCGATCATCTCGATCTTCCTCGGCGCCGACCTGGAGAAGGTGTTCACGGCGATCGAGGCCGGCAAAGTGCAGCCGTCCAAGCCAGGCTCGTTTCTGGGCCTCGGAACGCCGGTGCTGCCGCCGCTGCCGCTGCACGGAGGCGACCGCAACAGGACGAGCCCGTTCGCCTTCACCGGCAACAAGTTCGAGTTCCGCGCGCTTGGCTCGAGCCAGTCGCCGGCGCTACCCAACACGGTGCTGAACACGATCGTGGCGGAGTCGATCGAGGAGCTCACCGACAAGCTGAAGAGCGCTTTGAAAGCCTCCGGAGCGACACTCGAGAAGGCCGTGACCAAGGTCGTCAAGGAGGTGTGGTCGGCCAACAAGCAGGTCGTGTTCGACGGCGACGGCTACTCCGAGGAGTGGCACAAGGAGGCCGAGAAGCGCGGCCTCGCGAACCTGCGCACCACCCCTGATGCGCTGCCGTGGCTCGTGGACAAGCAGACCGTTGCTGCCTTCAAGAAGTACAAGGTGCTCTCCAAGCGCGAGCTGGAGTCGCGTCTCGAGGTCTTTACCGAGCAGTACGCGGTGAAGATCAACATCGAGGCCGAGACAGCTGCCCAGATCGCACGCACGATGCTCCTGCCGGCGGCGGTCAGGCACCTGAACGAGCTCAAAGCGACCGGCCTGGACGAGCTGGTCGAGGAGGTCGAGCCGCTCGTCAAGGAGTTCCAGTACGCGATCGTCAAGCTGGAGGACGCCAACCTGAGCGACAACCAGCCCGACAGCCCCGCGATGAAGTGGGCGACCTACATGCGCGACACGGTGATCCCCGCGATGGACGACGTGCGCGAGGTGGCCGACCGCCTCGAGAAGCTCGTGGCCGACGATCTCTGGCCACTTCCGAAGTACTCGGAGATGCTCTTCATCAAGTAGCCCAGAGAACCGGATGGCTGCGCCTGGCTGCGTCCTCCCTCCCTTGTGTGCGTCTGCACACGGCGATCGGTGCGTCCTTGCCAGGTTGCCCTCCGGCCCTCTGGGCCGCACTTTGGAACAACCCTGACATAATCGTGTCAGGGTTGTTCGTCCGCTGCTAGGATCCGTGCCTGTGGCACGTGATTACCTGCAAGCACTGCGCGAGAAAGTCGTCATCTACGACGGTGGCATGGGCGCGACCCTGGAGCAGTTCGAGCTGACCGCCGAGGACTACGGCGGGCTGCAGGGCAAGTGCCACGAGGCGCTCGTCCTCAACCGTCCGGATGTGATCGAAGGGGTGCACGCTTCGATGCTCCAGGCAGGAGCGGAAGTGCTCGAGACCGACACCTTCCAGGCTTCGCGTCTGAAGCTGGACGAGTGGGGTTTGGCCGACTACACCGTCGAGGTCAACACCAAGGCCGCCGAAATCGCGCGCAAAGCCGCCGGCGAGAGCCGTTTCGTGGCGGGCTCGATCGGCCCCACCGGCTTCCTTCCCGCCTCCGACGATCCCACGCTCGGGCAGATCTCCTTCGGCGAGCTGGTCGAGGTCTTTACCGAGCAAGCCGCCGGCCTGATCGACGGCGGCGCCGATCTGATCATCATCGAGACCGCCCAGGACATCCTCGAGGTCAAGGCCGCGATCTTCGGCGCGCGCGCGGCCTTCAAGAGCACCGGCAAGACCCTCCCGATCCACACCTCCGTGTCGCTGCTGCCCAACGGCGGCAAGATGCTGCTCGGCACCGACATCTCGGCTGTCCTGTGCACCTTGGAGGCACTGAAGGTCGATGTGATCGGCCTGAACTGCTCGACCGGCCCGCAGGACATGCGCGACGCGATCCGCTTCCTCGGCGAGTTCTGCCCGGTGCCCGTCGCCTGCATCCCCAACGCCGGGCTCCCCTTGCAAGGCCCCGACGGGGAGACGATTTTCCCCGAGAAGCCCGAGCCGCTCGCGGAGGCGCTCGGGGAGTTCGTGGAGCGCTACGGCGTGGGCGTGGTGGGTGGCTGTTGTGGCACCACCCCCGACCATATCCGCGCGATCGCCGAGCGCGTCGGTGGCCGCAAGGTGGAGCCACGTCCTGCCCCGCGCGAGCCACACCTCTCCTCGATGATTGCCGCGACCACGCTCGTGCAGGAGCCGCGCCCGACGATGGTCGGCGAGCGCGTGAACAGTCAAGGCTCGCGCAAGGCCAAGGAGCTGCTCCTGGCCGACGACTACGACGGGCTCGTGCAGATCGCCGAGGACCAGGTCGCCGGCGGCGCGCACGTGCTCGACCTGTGCGTGGCTTTGACCGAGCGAAGCGACGAGGACGAGCAGATGCGCCAGCTCGCCAAGCGCATCTCCTTGACCCAGGAGCCGCCGATCCAGATCGACTCGACCGAGCCCGAGGTGATCGAACGGGCGCTGGAGCAGACCCCGGGCAGGGCGATCGTCAACTCGGTCAATCTGGAGGCCGGCAGGGACAAGCTAGACCGCGTGGTGCCAACCGCACTCGCGCACGGGGCGGCTCTGATCGCGCTCACGATCGACGAGGTCGGGATGGCCAAGACCGCCCAGCGCAAGGTCGAGATCGCCCAGCGCATCAAGCAGCTGTGCTGTGAGGAGCATGGACTCGACCCGAAGGTGTTGATCTTCGACTGCCTCACCTTCACGCTCACAACCGGCGATGAGGAGTGGCGACCCTCGGCCGTTGAGACGATCGAGGGGATCAGGCGCATCAAGGCCGAGATCCCCGATGTGAAGACATCGCTCGGCGTCTCCAACGTCTCCTTCGGCGTGTCCCCGGGCGCGCGCGCAGTGCTGAACTCGGTCTTCCTGCACCACTGCGTCGAGGCTGGGCTGGACCTCGCGATGGTCAATCCCAACCACATCACGCCCTACTCGGAGATAACCGAGGAGGAGCGAGGGCTCGCGAACGACCTCGTGTTCAACCGCCGTGAGGACGCGCTCGAGCAATTCATCGCCCACTTCGAGTCAAAGGGCGAGCAGGAGGCGCAGACGAGCGCAAATCCCACCGAGGGGATGGAGCCGGAGGAGGCGCTTCACTTCCACATCCTGCGCCGGCGCAAGGAGGGTGTGGAGGATTGGATCGACGCATCCGTCGAGAAGATCGGGGCAGTGCCAACGCTCAACACTGTGCTGCTGCCGGCGATGAAGGAGGTCGGCGACAAGTTCGGCGCCGGTGAATTGATCCTGCCGTTCGTGTTGCAGTCCGCCGAGGTGATGAAGAAGGCGGTGGCCCGCCTGGAGAATTACCTGGACAAGATCGAGGGCTATACGAAGGGCACGGTGGTCTTGGCAACGGTCTTCGGCGACGTCCATGACATCGGCAAGTCGCTCGTCAACACGATCCTCACTAACAACGGCTACACGGTTGTGGATCTCGGCAAGCAGGTGCCGATACAGACGATCCTCGATGCCGCCCAGGAGCACGAAGCGACCGCGATCGGGCTCTCCGCTCTGCTCGTGTCCACCTCCAAGCAGATGCCGGCGTGCATCCAGGAGCTGCACGCCAAGGGCATGCAATACCCGGTGTTGATCGGCGGCGCCGCGATCAACCGGGCCTTCTCCTATCGCGCCCTCTATCCCGGCGGCAAGGAATCCGAGGAGCAGTATGGCCCCGGCGTCTTCTATTGCAAGGACGCTTTCGAGGGGCTGTCGGTGATGGATCAGCTGATCGACGACGCCGCCCACGAAGCGCTGCTTCAGAAGCTCCGCACGGGCGCTACCGCCTTCCGCGAGAAGGGCGAGGCGCCGGAGGAGGTGCTCAACTTCGCCGATAACTCCGTGCGCTCCGCGGTCACCACCGACAGGCCAATCCCGAGTCCTCCGTGGTGGGGTGTGCAGGAGGTGCCAGTGGACATGGAGGAGGTCTACGCCCACCTCGACACCCACGTCCTGTTCAAGCTGCACTGGGGCGGCAAGGGCGTCAAGGGCGAGGCCTGGCGAGAGCTTGTCGACGAGAACTTCAGGCCCCGCTTGGAGCGCATGTGGGCAGAGCAGGACTATCTGCACCCGCGCGCCCTGCTCGGCTTCTTCCCTTGCTACGCGCAGGGCAACGACATCGTGGTGCTCGATCCCCAGGACCGCAAGACCGAGCTGACCCGATTCGTATGTCCGCGCCAGCCGAAGGGCGACCGTATCTGCCTCGCCGACTTCTTCAGGCCTGCGCTGGACGCCGACGGCGCGCCTTCGGCGCAAGGCAGCCCGCCAGCTGAGCTCGACGTGATCGCCGTGCAAGCGGTGACCGTCGGCTCTGAGGTGACCGAGCTAATGGCCAAGCTCGAGACCGACGGAGAGTTCGCCGAGCAGCTGTTCGTGCACGGTCTCGGCGTGCAGACCGCGGAGGGACTGGCCGAGTGGCTGCACTGGAAGGCGCGCGAGATGCTGTCAATTCCGAGCACTCAAGGCAGGCGTTATTCGTGGGGCTACCCGGCAGTGCCCGAGCAATCTGAGCACCTCAAGGTGGAGAAGCTGCTCGGGCTGGAGCAGATCGGCATGACCATCTCAGACGGCTACGCGCCGATTCCCGAGCAATCCACGCTTGCACTCGTAGCCCACCACCCGCAGGCGATCTACTTCGGCACCCGCCAGGGACGGCTGCTCCCGGACGGCTCGCCCGACGACGTGATCAAGGGCTCCTATCGCGATCCCTCCTTGTTCGGCGAGCTGGATGATGTGGATCCACCGGAAGGCGCGGTTGAGTCTGAGGATCAGCCGGCCACCGCGGGCAGCGGGGCCTGAGCGTCCTCTCCCTCCAGCAAAGCTAGCTTCTGCGGACGCGAGAGCCGCTTGATGCGAGCCTCCTCGCGCATCGCGGCGCCCCTGTTGGGCATCAGCCACACGGCCGCCAGCTCCACGGGCAGCCTGCTGGCGGTGTATCGGCTGGCCTTGCCCCTCGCATGCTTAGCGAACCGCCGCTCGAGGTCATTCGTCCAGCCTGTGTAGAGCGATCCATCTCGACAGCGCAACATGTAGACGCAGGCGTCGCTCATCGACCTGCATCGTACCGGCAGCGAATCGCGGATAACGGAAAAAAGATGGCGTAAATCGCGGAACATAGATGCCGTAAATTACGGAAAATATAGACCGAAATCGCGGAAAATAAGGTAGGGTGTGGCATGCCCACGAGGTCAAGGCGGCGTCGCGCGTGCTGGGCGGTGACCTAGAAAGTTTGGTCAAGCTCAAGCGCAAGCTCGGATCGCAGTTCTTGGGAGGCGTGGTGCTCTACACGGGTACTCGGGCCTACAGCTACGAGAGCGATCTGCACGTCTTGCCAGTCGACAGACTGTGGCGCCCACGTTCGTCTTAGACCCGGGCGTCACTCACGACTGGACTTGCGAGGGCGCCCTGCGTACGCCCCCCGGCAACGGAGGCAGCTTGACCGGCGCAGCGTGCATCGTGCGCAAACGCACGTCTTTCCAGGAGAGCCCCTCGCCGACGAGGGCGGGCATGCCCATGATGACGGCGGTGGCGACCTCGACGGCCTGCAAGACGATCCCGTAGGCGAGGGCGTCGGCCGTGGGCACGTGGTAGGCACCGGCCAGCACCGCGACGCAGGCCGCTTGGAAGACGCCTACGTTGGCGGGCGTGGCGGGGATGACGGCGGTGACGTTGACGGCGAACAGGACCGCGGCGGCGGCGGCGAGACCCGCCTTGTTGTCCAACCCAAGTGCCATCAGGAGAAGCCAGCAGGACATCCACTGCAGACCCCAAGCCGACAGCTGCAGCAGCGTCGCCGTCCCGGCCTGGCGCGGGTTGCGAAAGACGCGCAGGCCCGCCCTTACGCGGACGAGCGCGGCGCGCACGCTGGCGAGCAGGCGCGCGAGCCGCCGTGAGCGCGAGACGGCGGCAGCGGGCACGAGCACGGGTGCGAGCAGCAGCGCGAGGAGAACGCCAAGGGGAGCCAAGGCGACCGCTAGCAGGGCGCTGGTGTGGTTGCCGGCGAAGCTGACGCTCGACAGGGTGATGGCGCCGAGGATCGCGAGGGCGAGCAGGTTGAGCAAGGTTTGGGAGACCATCGTGCCTAGCACGACTGGAAGGGTCTCGCGCGCACGACCGATGCGCCGGGCGACGATCAGGGCACGCGAGGGCTCTCCCAGACGCGCGGGCAAGGTGGCGGACATGAGCACGCCGATGAACGTCCCCTGCAGAGCATCGCGCCGTCTTGCCACACGCCATGTGGGCGCGGCCCTGAGGATCGCGTGCCAGGCGATGCCGCGTACGAACATCGAGGCGCACATCACCCCCACGCCCGCTGCCACCAGCCCGGGCGAGGACGCGACGAGGCTCGCGGCCACGTTGGTGACGCCAATCTTCTGCAGGGCGAGATAGGCGAGCGCGATGCCGACGAGCGAGCTGGCGAGCAAGGCCACGCGAGAGAGCACTCGCACGGCCCGCCGCCTGATGCGCGGCGCGGGCTCCAGACTGGGCAGGCGCCGTGCGCGCACTCGGGGACGCAGGTCGGCCGGCGCGAAGCCATGGCGCACGGCTAGGCGCTCGATACGCGTGGCAGGCTGGCCGACGGCGATGGCTTGTTCGTAGACCTCGGCAACCTCTTCGGCGACATGCGCCCAGGAGAAGCGCTCGGCGCGCTCACGCGCGGCTATCGCCATCGCTGCCCGGCGGGCCGGTTCTAGTGCAAGGGCGCGCAGCGCCTCAGCCAAGGCAAGTGCGTCGCCGGGCGGCACGAGCAGGCCCTCGACTCCGTCGCGCACGACGTCGCGGTAGCCGGGGATGTCGCACGCCACGACGGGTGTGGAGGCGGCGAACGCCTCGGTCAGGACCATGCCGAAGCTCTCTCCGCGCAACGAGGGCGCGCACAGGACCTCGGCGCGGGCCAACTCGGCGTGCTTGCGCTCCTCGGAAACCTTGCCGAGCGCACGAACGCCACGGTCGTCGAGCAGCATCGGGGCGATCTCCTCAGCGCTTGCCCCGACGAGCGTGAGCGTGGCGGGCACGTGCTCGCGTAGGGCCTCGAATGCGCTCAAAAGAATAGGCAGGCCCTTGCGCTCGACGGCCTGGCCGATGAACAGGATTTGGAGGGAGGATTGGTCGTGCGTGTCGGCAAGAACACGCGTCTCGCCAAGCCCGGCGGGACTCGATCCCGTCGCCGACGGGTTCGTGCGTGCCTCGTCGACCGCGGCGTCGAGCAAGACCCCGTTGGGCACGACGCGGTAGTGGCCCCCGTAGAAGCGCCGGGCCGTCCAGGCGGCGGCCTCGGACACGGCGATGCGCGCGTGCAGGCGGTTCATTCGCCGCCGCCCGTCGAACACGAGCGCCCCGAGGCCATTGGATATCTGGTTGGTGGAGTACGTATGAAAGGTGCCGACCAAGGGCAAGTCGCCGCTCGACATGAGCGCGTCCCAGCCGATCATGGGGACGATCGGCTCGTGGATGTGGGCTACGTCATACCCGCCTTGGCGCAGCTCGCGGCGGAGCGCAAGGATCGCGGTGGGCAGGCCAGTGAGGTTGGAGACCGCGCCGTTGGCGGGAACCCCGAAGGTGCGTCCGAGCGAAACGAAGTTCTCGGGCGGATCGAGCCGCTGCGGCCGGGCGCCACGGTGGACGCGACGAGAGAAGGCGTCGTCGGGATCGTACGGCGCGAGGATGCTGGTTTCGTGGCCCTGGGCGACCAGCTCAGCCGAGAGCGCCTCGATATGGCGCGTTACGCCGCCGGGATAGGTCCAGGAGTACGGCGAGACAAGGGCAATCCGCACGGGTGAACTGTATCGGGCCGGAGGACGAAGTCACCGCTGTCCCAATCCGGCAGGCTCGTCGGATAGGAAGACATGGCCACTAGAATCCGAGACATGACGATGCGCGAAAGGGCTCTCAAGCTTGTCGAGGAACTGCCCGAGTCCCGCCTGGAGACTTTGATCGAGTTTCTCGCCTCTGAGCAGAAGCCCGGAGATGTCATCGACGAGTGGGGCAACCTCTCAGCGATGACCAGAGCATCCACGGCCAGGACGATGCGGCGGCTGGAAGAACAGGAGCAACAAGCCGGACACGAGCCGTAATGAACCGTGGCGCGACATTTGGTGGTATGAGCCACCCGAGAGCAAGGGCCTACCCGCGCTTGTCGTAACGCGCCAAGGCGCAATCGCGAGCCTCCGAGAAGTGTTCGTGGTGCGTGCTACGACCAACATCCGAAACCTCGAGACATAGGTCGAGCTTGGACCCGAGGACGGGATGCCGAGCCAATGTGTCCTGAACGCCGATCACACCAAAACAGTCGAGAAAGCCTTCTTTACCGAGCGCATCACGAAACTTGGGCCGGCAAAGATGGCACAAGTTTGCCGCGCGCTCTCACTTGCTCACGGCTGCTGACCTGAGGGCGATTTGATCGGGGCCGTCTGCCATGATGAGCGACCTATGGCCGAGCGCCACTTCGTCAAGTACACCTTCCTCGAGCTCGACCCGGCCTGGCGCCGCCTGGACCTGGACGCGCGCGCGGAGCACAAGCGCGAGTTCATGGCCGCCTGCGAGGACTTCGCCGACGGCCATCTCCTTCAGGCCTTCTCGCTCGTCGGCACGCGCGGGGACGCGGAGCTGCTGCTGATCTCAGAGGCCGAGAACCTCGACCGTATCCACGAGTTCCACGTGGTCTTGGCCCAGAGCGGCCTGATGAAGTGGGCCTCCCAGCCCTACTCGTTCCTGGGGATGCGCAAGAGCTCTGAATACTCCGAAGACGAGCGCATCCACCCGCGCGGGTTCAGGGGCAAGTACGTATTCGTGTATCCGTTCGTGAAGTCGCGCGAGTGGTACGCGCTGCCTGCCGAGGAGCGCTGGCGGATCATGCAGGGGCACATCACAGTGGGGCGCGAATACCCGGGTGTGGACAACCACACGACCTATTCGTTCGGTCTCGACGACCAGGAGTTCGTGGTGGCGTTCGACACCGACGACATCGGAACGTTCCTCGATCTGGTGCAGCGCTTGCGCACCACCGAGGCTTCCCGATTCACGGTGCGCGACACGCCGAGCTTCACGTGCATCGCGTGTTCCTTGGAGCGGGCACTGAACGCGCTCGATGGGGAGCCAGTCGCCCTGGACACACAGGCCCTGCGGTCGGGCTGAGCGGATGCCCCCGCCTTCCAACCGCAAGTCGCCGACATCCGGCGCCACCGCTCCCCCGCGCGGTGCGGCCACAAAACGCAAGGCGATCTCCCAAAAGGCCGCGGTGGAGGAGCTCCGCGGGGCCGACCCGATCATGGCCGCACTGATCGACATGTGCGGTGTCATCTCCAGCCCTCCCCGCAAGAAGGCGGACCCGCAGGAGCACTATGGAGCGCTGCTGCACGCGGTGGTCAACCAGCAGCTGTCGGTCAAGGCCGGTGCCGCGATCTACGGCAGGCTCACAGAACGCTTCGGCGGCCATACCCCCTCCCCCCAGGAGCTGTTGGCCGACGATCCCGAAGATCTGCGCCTTGCCGTGGGGCTGTCGCGCTCGAAGGTGGGCTTCATGCGCTCCTTGGCCGAGCACATCCTTTCCGGAGAACTGGAGCTCGACAGGCTCGATTTCCTATCTGACGAGGACGTCATAGCCGAGCTGGTGGCGATCAAGGGCATCGGCGAGTGGACTGCGCACATGTTCCTGATGAGCCACCTGCACCGCCCCGACGTGATGGCTCCCGGAGATCTTGGCATCCGCCGCGCGATCGAACGCGCTTACTCGCTTGAAGATCCCGACCGTGAGACGATCGAACGCTTGGCGGAGCGCTGGCGCCCGCACCGCACGCTTGCATGTCGCTATTTGTGGCGCTCGCTCAACAACGAACCGACTTGACCACAGGCCGTCTGACGGCCGGAGAGCAAGCGAGGCAAGGACACACCGACGGGGCAGTGTGCTTTACGCACACAAGGGACGGAGGACGCAACCGTTCGACGATCGATACCCCATTCGGGGCACACGGCGGGATCGCCGGTCGTCCGGCGGCGCTCCTCGGCCGTCAGACCGCGGAGACCTGCTCTTCCTCAGCAACCCTGAAGGAGGAGCCGCAACCGCAGGCCGCGACCACATTGGGGTTCTCGACCTTGAAGCCGGCGCCCTGCAGGCTTTCCTGGTAATCGATGACCGAGCCGCTGACGAACTGCAGGCTCTCGTGGTCGACCAGCAGCTTCAGGCCGTGGTCTTCGAAGACGATGTCGCTCTCGCGCTGCTCGTCGAAGGCGAGCTGGTACTGGAAGCCAGAACAACCCCCGCCGCGCACGCCGACACGCAAACCCGCAAGCGTCACGTCGGCCTGCTGGGCGTCGAGGAACTCGCGGACCTTCTCTGCGCCCTTGTCGGTTATGGAGATCATCGCTTTCCAAAGTATAGCGAGGTCGTTTAAATCTCCCACAAGTGGCGTCAATATCTAAAGATATGCACTGGCTGGAAGATACGTTTCGAAAGATGCTGCACTTATTGTAAGATATTTTCTGATAGATGCTGCACTTATTGAGCCCAAGCTTTCAATATACATAGCATAATCGGATTTATTGCTTGATCGTAGGACTCTTCGATGGCAATCTCAGACGAGCAGATACTCGACCAGAACCCGTGGTGGATAAGCCCTGCCTGGCGCGCGTCAGACCCACACCTGGGGCTGCTGGGAGCACAGCCCGTCCGGCTGGAGGCGGATTTCGTCACCAATCTGGATCTGGGCAGTCCCGGCATCCACATCCTGAGAGGACCGCGTCAGGTCGGCAAGAGCACCGACCTGAAGCTGCTAGTCGAGCGCGCCCTCACCAGCGGCTTTCCGCCAAGGACAGTCGTCTACCTGGCGCTCGACCTACTGGAAGGCCGCCATCTCTCAGAGATGGCGGGGACCGTGCAAAGAGCGCTCGACCTCGCCGACGGCGACACTCCCGGACTGCTGCTGCTCGACGAGGTGACCGCGGTGGACGGATGGCAGACAGCTGTCAAGTCGCTGTGGGATCAAGGCGCGATCCGCAAGGATGTCGTCGTCTGCACCGGCTCGTCGGCGATCGACCTTCAGCGAGGCGCGGCTGAGCGCCTGCCTGGTCGCCGCCGCCACGGCGTCGACCATCTCTCGCTGCCGCAAAGCTTCGCCGCGTTCGCCCGAGCGCTCAACGCTGATATCCCCACCTCGCCCAAGCTGACGGTCGCCGATCTGCGTAGCGACGACGGCGAGGCGTTGCTGCGCGACATGCGCATATACGCGCCGATGCTTGACGGCGCGCTGGTGAGTTACCTGCGCTTCGGAGGACTGCCCGCCGCGGTGGCCGAGGCGGCATCCGGCGCGCGCGAGCCCTCGCAAGAGATCAAGCGGGTCCTCTATGACTCGCTCGTCAGAGAGCTTCAGCGCAAGGGCGCAAGTGTACCCGCTACTCACGCGTTGCTCGAGCGCGTGGTGCGCTCGCTCGGCTCCAAGATCAGTTGGAGCAGCATGGCGCGCGAGATGGACGTTCCGCTCGGTCGAGGCACGGGACCTCCAAGCCACCAGGCAGTGCGCGACTACATCGAGCTACTTGCCAGCGGCTACTTCCTGTTCGTGGCCTACTTCTGGCGCAACGGGTCGCATACCAACAAGCTCTCCAGGGACAAGAAGGTGTTTCTCGCCGATCCTCTGCTCCATACGATCGCCCTCGACGGGGCCCCGGGACTCGCGCCCAACACGCCCGCGCTCATCGAGAACGTCGTAGGGATGACCTTGCTTCGGCGCTACGAACCACCAGAGCGTCTGCTCGAAACATTCATCCTTCCTGAGCGCCTGCACATCTGGCAGACGGCGCGCGGCGGGGAGATCGACTTCGCCTGCGGTCCGCGGCGTGAGCTCGAGCTCGTGGAGGTCAAGTACCGCGAGCATCCCAGCCTCACCGCGGCGTCCGCGGCCTCACGAGCCCACCCGGGTCGTCCGGTCGTAATGGCCACCAAGAACACGCTCCGTGTTGCCGAGCATTACACGCTTGTGCCCGTCCCAACACTCCTGTGGGCGCTCGGGTGAGAGAGCTATCGGAGATTCCTCCCGCTACGAAGTAACCTGCGTTAGAGGATGCCCACCACCGAGGAGATAAAGCAGCGGATCGAGGCCGCCCTTCCGGGCGCCAGGGCCGAGGTCGAGGACTACACCGGCAGCGGCGACCACTTCCGCGCGACGGTCATCTCCCCCGCATTTGCCGGGCGCAGCCGTATCGAGCAGCACAAGCTTGTCTATGGCGTGTTCGGCGATGAGATCGGCGGCCCGATCCATGCGCTGTCGCTGAAGACGCAGGCAACGCAGGAGCCGGGCGCCATCGCCAGCGACGAGCAGCACGCCGCGGCGACCACATAGGACCATCGAGCCAGGAGTCAGCCATGTCCGACACCGAGTCAAATCCCATCCATGACGCGATCGCCGAGGCAATCGCCGAGCATGACACGATCCTCTTCATGAAGGGCACGCCCGAGGCGCCGGCTTGTGGTTTCTCCGCGCGCACTGTCGCGATGCTGCAGTCGCTGGAGGCGCCGTTTGCCGCGGTCGACATCCTGCCCGACCCGCGCATCCGCCAAGAGCTCTCGGCGATCTCAGGTTGGCCCACCATCCCCCAGCTGTTCGTCGGCGGCGAGCTGGTCGGCGGTTGCGACATCGTCACGGAGATGTACGAGTCCGGAGAGCTTGCCGAGACCCTCGGACTGGAGGAGCGCGAGAGCAGCCCTGTGGAGCCCGTCGCCAATGGCGTGCAATCCTCCGGGCTCACCCAAATCGAGAACCGGCTCGGATCCTGACTTGGGCTCGGTTGGGACTTCCGATGGGAGTCCCGAAGTCCGGCCAGTGGTGCGGTAAGGTCCGCCGCGCCGCATGAGTCCTGTAACTGTCGTCACCGACACAACCAACTACCTGCCACGCGAGCTGGCGGACAGAGAAGGCATCCACCAGGTCAGCCTGTACGTCGGCTGGCAGGACGACCAGCGGCGCGAGATCGACCTCGACGGCTTTGACGCTTTCTACGAGCGGCTGCGCTCCGACCCGGATCTGCCCACCACCTCGCAACCCTCGATCGGCGACTTTCTCGCCGTGTGGGAACCATTGCTGGAGGACGGTCAGGACATCGTCTCGATTCATCTGGCCGGCGGCATCTCGGGCACCTGTGAGACCGCGCGCCAAGCGCAGAGCCTGCTTGTGGAGCGCGGTCTTGGCGGGCGCATCGAAGTGACCGATGGGGAAACTGCTTGCGGCGGCCTCGGCCTCGTACTGCTCGCCGCGGCCGCGGCGGCGCACAAAGGCGCCGAGAAGGAGGCGGTCGTCACGCGAGCTCGCGAGGCGCGCGAGGCGCTGAAAATCTGGTTCTGCGTCGACACGCTCGAGTACCTCAGGCGCGGAGGGCGTATCGGCAACGCCCAGGCATGGATCGGCAGTACGCTCAAAATCAAGCCGATCCTCTCGCTCGACTACGAAATAACGCCTGTGGAGCGGGTACGCACCGCCAAGCGTGCTTTCGAGCGCATGGTGCAATACGCCCAAGAACTGCACGACAGCGGGGCCGACCGCTGGGTGGTGCAGCACATACAGGCAACTGAGCAAGCGCAGCGGCTGATAGAGCGCTGCCGCGAGATCTTCGATTCAGAGCCGATCTTCACCTCCGAGGTTGGGCCGGTGATCGGCACCTACACCGGCCCGGGCCTGCTCGGTGTAGGTGCCCTGCCGAACTCGCTGGTGTCCTGAGCGCCTGACCAGACTCGGAGTCTGTCCGAAAACTCGTGCACGTGCCTGGCGGCACCTGACGCGGCGTGCCGCGGCGTCCTCGGACCTCGACTTGGCGCCGCCAAGCCTCCGGTCCTGCGTCCTAGCGGCACTTGGTCATGCACACGCCATCCACGCACACCCGAGTTTCCAGACAGACTCTCAGGACTTGATAAGCGGGCCGGCCTTGGCCAGCACCTGCTGCTTTGTCAAAGGCAGGTCAAATCCGCCATTAGGCGTTGGACTCCTTTTGACCAACAGGTCGATTGCCGCCGCGTGGCGGCCCTCCACCTGCACGATGCTGCCGGCGACACCGAGCAACTGCTTGCTTTTCAGGGATGGAGCGGCCCCATTGTAGGCGCCGACGCCCGTGTTCTCCAAAACCGACGCCAGCGCAAGAAAGCCCTTTTCGTTGGTCACTGGGAAAACAAATGTGGGCAACTTGGCCGGCTGTGCACCCAGTTCCTTGATCGCGCCCATTAGCGCCGCAACGTGTTGTTCCTCCTCCATGCCGAATTCCTTGGCATAGGTCTTGGCCTGACCGCTGAGTCCCACTTCTTTCCCCTTCATCGTGTAGAAGGCGGACTCCAGATACTCCAGGGTGAGCGCGAAATTGAGTATTTCGGCATCTCCGCCGCCGGTTTGAGCGAGCGCCTGGGCAACGAATGGCCCCACCGCGGTGGTGCCGTAGACAGCACCGGCAGCCAGTGCGCCGCGCAGCATGAAACTCGCACGAGTCATACCGTGCACCTCGACTGCAGTCAATTCCGGGTGAGCGAGTGTGTTCTCGACCATGATCTCAAAGCTCCTTTTCGCGTATTACGCTTTAGGCGATGTACGGCTTTACAGCCGCCAGAACGGTGGACATGTCATCCGGTATTGCAAATGCTCCATTTGGAGTCACCGGCTTCTTGACCAGCGTGCCGAGCGTCGAGGCGTGACGCGCCTCCACCGAGTGGATGGAAAGCGCGGTCGCCAACACTTCGGGGCTTTGAATATTCCCGGCCTGTCCTAGATAGGCCGCCGCTCCGAGATTCTCGACCGTGTAGGCGAGCTGAGCCACCTGTTCTGCGTTTTCGATCGGGAACTTCCCTACGGGCTTGGCTGCCGGGGTCCCTCCCATTTTTGCGACAGCTCCGTGGAGCGCCAGGACGTGCTCGTCCTCTTGACCACCGAAATCCGTCAAGAGCGCTCCCACCTTGCCAGTGAATAGCTTGGCGGCAATTACCTTCTGGTAGAACTGGCTCTCCAGATACTCGAGAGTCAGTGCGTAGTTGAGAATCGCGATGTCCGTTGTCGTTGAGCCGGACGCGCCCTGGGTGCTGGTAGCTACGGCCGCGGTCGATGCCGTGGTCGAGCTTTTACTGCTGCCGCATGCGGCCAGCACAAACGTGCCGAAGCTCGCCGCGCCGAGTCCGCCGACGGCCTTCAGGAATCGCTTGCGATCTACGTCGTCGCGCACAAGTCGCTCGACAATTCCCGCCGGTTGCACGACGGATTCCTGCTTCTCTGTGTCTTGCGACATGCTTGCCTCCTCGTTGGGGACTGAGCCTTCCCCCTACGATTCGCGCGGATCTGTGCGACGGATCAGTCGCTAGACAAATGAGTGCGACAGCGATGCAAGCAGTTACGACTGATACCCGGAGCACGCCGGCTATTCAGACAATTTTCACTGACTGCGGCGACGTTTGCGCCGACGGCGCCCGAGCAACAGCACACCGAATACTGCCGCCCCGATCGCGATCTCGCGTTGGTGACGCTCGAGCTGCCCACGCCAGTCGGTGATACGCGCGACTTCGCCGTGCAGGTTGTTGAGCGACACAGCCAACTCGGCGCGGTTGGCCTCGATCGAACTACGGATCTCAGCTGTCGAGCGTTGTGCCATCGACTGTCCCCCTTCCAAGCCCACTGTCGGTCGTTGCAGATTTCTCCTCTGTGGAGGCGTCCGGCGCGCTCGATCCCGAACTGGCGGGCACGGACGCCGACGCGACGGGCACAGAGGCGGCGAGTGGCGACGGCTGGCCTGCGCCCGCCGCAGGCGTGGGCGCGGAGCTCCTCGGAGCGGCCGCGGCCGCTCCAGAAGGCGGCGTCGAAGCAGTCGACGGGCCAGACGAGGAGCTGACCGTCTCGCGGATCTTACGGGCCTCCGCGATCGCCATGTCCGGTGTTGGTGGCGCACCTGCTTTGACCGCCTTGTAGGCAAGCAAGCCGGCTATCACGCCCAGCACCACGAGGATCAGCGCCATCGCGAAGAAGCCCCAGAAGAACGTGAAGGCGCTACCGATCGGAAGCTCGTAGTAGAGCAACCATGCACAGCCGATCAGGACGAAGAAGAGCGCGGTGAAGAAGAACACGCCGGCGACGATCGCCACGATCGCACCCTTGGCGAGACGCGTTGTCTTCTCGGTGATCTCGGTCTTCGCGAGCTCGATCTCCTCGCGGATCAGCAAACTCGCGCGCTCGGTTACCTCGGTTATCGCTGCGGCGATGCCCTGCTGTCGCCCGTCCTGGCCGGGGGGCGGGTAGGGGGCGTCGCTCACTCCGGGGGCTCCTCGTCGAACACGCGTCGCCACAGTTGGGCTGCCGCCCGCTGGGTGATGATGCTTGCCAGGGCACCGATGGCGGTCAACAGGCCGGACCACATCACACGCTTCATCAGCTCGTTCTCCATCCGCGGAAGTGTAGTCGCCTGCCGGACGCTCTGGCTGGCGGCCTCCACCGGCCTAGACTGGAGACGGTGCCAGAAGCCCCCGTCCAAGACTTTCCGCTGTTCCCGCTCGGGATTGTCGCGCTGCCCACGGAGAGCGTTCCGCTGCACATCTTCGAGGATCGCTATCGCGCGATGATCGAGGAGTGCCTGGAAGGCGAGAGCGAGTTCGGGATCGTTTGGCTCTCAGACGACGAGCTGAAGCCGGTCGGTTGCGCCTGTGAGATCGAGAGTGTGCTCGATCGGGAGGACGACGGGCGCTTCACAATCCTCGTGCGCGGCACACGCGTCTTTCGCCTACTCGAGCGCCAGGACGACCTTCCCTACCCCGCGGGCGTGGTCGAGTTTGTGGCCGAGCACGAGGAGGCTCTCGACGAGCAGGCCGCGCGCGAGGCTCACGAGCTCTACGGCGAGCTCGTGGAGCAGGCCACCGACCGCGTGCTCGAGCCACAAGAGCTGGAGGAGATGAGCGCCTATGCGATGGCAGGTACGGTCGACTTTGGCACCGACGCCAAGCAGGAGTTGTTGGAGCTGCGCTCAGAGAACGCGCGCCTGCGCCTGCTAACGCTGCTGTTTCGCGCCGCGATCAAGCAGATGGAGCTGGTCGAGCGCGCGCAGTTGCGCGCTCACTCAAACGGCAAGGTGCACTTCTGCTGAGAGGCTCAGGCGGGCGCTCCGACCCCGTCTTCGAACGAAGGCCGGTCAAGCTCCCTGTTGGGGCAGCCCGCAAACGCTCTGGGCGACCGTCAGCACGAAGCCTGCGAGCTTGCGCATCGCCGTTGGCTGATGTGGCGAGTTGTCGCTGAAACGGACCGTGCCGTTGACGTCGCGCAGGTAGTAGCTCAGCACCGAGCCGGGCTCGGCGGGCAACGACTCGTGTTTGGCCGCCGGTTCTTCGAGGCCTTCCTGGATCGTGCGCGCTTCGATTATCTGCGGGTCGCTCAAGTGGCGTGCCGGCCCGTTGTCGCAGTGCACAACGCCTTCTTCGTTGACCAGCATCGTCAGCTTGGCTCCTGGGGCGCTGCCGCTGCGCTGCACGATGAACAGGTCGGGCGAGAGCACTCCACCGCAGCCGCCGACCAGCAGCGCGACACAAACGAACAGTCCCGCCAAAAGCCAATGCCCCGCGCGCGCGCGGGAGGCATGCCTCTTTTTCGGGATCACGCCACCACCGCCACACCGCCCCGGCGCGGATCGCCCGCTCCGATCAGCTCCGAGCCTTGACACTGCACAGCCTGGACGCCGCCGAAGAAGAGGTTGAGGTCGTGAAAGCGCACCACCTCGCGCGCTCGAGCGACCGCCGTCCCCAACCCGGCGCTCGACTCAACAGCAGGCTCAATCCCCGGCTCGTGGTAGACGATTCCCTGCTCGAAATGCGCGCGCGGCGCGCTCACAGCCTCGGGTGCGCGCAGACCCAGATCGACAACTCCCACGATCGTCTGCAGCAGCGCCGAGCGGATTCTGTTGGAGCCGGCGCTACCCAGCACCAGCTCGACTTCTCCCTCGCGCATCACGATCGTCGGCGCCATCATGCTCGGCATGCGTCGCCCCGCAGGGTGGCTGTGAAAGCCGAGCGGGCTGAGGTCCTCCTCGCCCATCACGTTGTTCAGGTGGATGCCTGTTCCCGGGACCACGACGCCCGATCCCTCACCATTGGTGCACGTCACAGAGCAGGCACGCCCCTGCCTGTCCAGCACAGAGATATGGGTCGTGGACCCGAGTCGTGACGAGAGGAAGCACGCCCCAAAATCCTCATCTGAAAGCCCCTGGACGAACTCGGCCGTGCGCTCGTCTTGGGCCGCTTCCATAGCGCCGATCACAGCCTCGAGCGCAGGCGGCGAGGGCTGCCTGTCGAGCAGGCCCAGCGAATACGCGAGCAGCGTGCCGCCCGCCGAAGGCGGGGGGTTGGTCAGCACCTCGCGGTCGCGGTAGCGCATCGGCAGCGGCTCCCGCTCGATCGCCTCGTAGGCGCTGAGTT
>DATCEK010000062.1:0-17836 GCA_036510155.1 Solirubrobacteraceae bacterium
CCACGTCACGCTCGTCAGCGTCGCGCACGCATTCCTAACCCTGCAACGACTGCGGGCTGATCACCGTCCTCGACTCAGGGCGGCAGCCTGACCCTCTTTCAGGTCGTCCGGGAACTCCAAACGCTCCTGGCCTGCTGGCACAGAACCTGCCCCGTCTGCCGCAGAGAACTGCCGCCCGACAGCCCCCTACGAGGACCACCAACCTAACGGAGCACTAGTAGTTGTCTCGGGACTGGATAGAGACTCGCTGACTCGTAACGGAACTGAGCCGGCTCAGGCTATGACGGAGGCCGCCGACTGGGTGCGCGGTACTGCTCAGGCAGGAACCCCCGTGCTCGTGGCTTACCCGCTGGCCTACGACTGGAGCTTTCTGTACTGGTATTTCGTGGCGTTCTCACGTACCGGATCGCCGTTTGGTTACTCCAGCGCCTTCGACATGAAGACGGCATTTTCGCTACGTGCTGCGCGACCGCTATCGCTGTCGGGCGCATCGCGACTGCCTGATGAGTTGCGCTCAAATCGCTCGCACCGCCATCACGCTCTGGAGGATGCGCTCGAGCAAGCCGAGATATTCGCCAACATCATTGAGTGGAAAGGCGACTCGTGAGCCTTGAGGTGCCAGAGGAGCTACGGTGCCGCGACGCACAAAGCGACGAGCGGTTGCGTCAAACGGGTGCCGCTCTGCACGCACTCGAGCTAGTCGATCAGCGTCATCCATGGGTAACGATCTTCGCAACCGGATCGTTGGGGGCGCCACGAGGTTGGCAACCACTCGGACTTGGACGTTTTCATTATCGACGCGGTGCACGGTCACGAAGCGAGCGAGTCCTGTCTCGGTAACCTCGAACGATACGAGCTGGTAGCCGATTTGATCCGTGCCGGGAAGGGCGCTGGCTTTCCACCTTTTTCACGAGATGGTGATTTTCTGCAGGTTCACCGGCTCGAGGACTTGATCCAGTTCCGGGGGAAGCCCGACGAGGATCATCTCAACATCTTCACTGCGCGCATGCTTCTGCTGCTGGAGAGCCATTGCCTGGTGGGGCAGGCTGCCTATGTACGGTGCATCGAGGCTGTAGTCGATCGTTATTGGGTAGAGGATGACGAGACACACGACTTCCGTCCCACCATGCTGATCAACGACATCGTCCGTTACTGGAAGACTCTATGTCTCTCCTACGAGGGCTGGCGTCGTCAATTGGGCCGGCCGTTGGAGCCCGACGAGAAGATCGATCTACTAAAGCTCAAGTTCAACCGACTCTGGCTGTGCTTTGTGGGCTTGAGCTATCTACTGCTTGGAGATGAGCAGATCGACTTTCCTCGTGCACACGCTCTGCGGCTTGTAAATTTGACACCGATGCAGCGTATGACCGAGATTGGCGATTGTGCCTTTCAACGTGACGCCGAGCGTAGTGGAGGCGCCCGGGCCGACCTGGATGAAAAGTCACGACTCCTGAGCAGCCTCCTCGCCACGTTGTTTGATCACTATGCGTGGTGGTTTGGGCACACCGCTCCCACAAAGGAGGAGCAGGAAAACTGGATCGCCGAAGACGGTAATTACCAAGAGGCCTCCGGGCGTGCACGCTGTTTCGGTGAGGATATGTGGCGACTAGTCATGCTGCTCGGAGATCGTGTGAACCTGACCCGCTATCTGCTGGTCTAAACTCTAATAAGCAACGGAGAACAAAATGACCACAGACGGCACAGCTCCTGGCGTAAATGATGCCATCATCGTGCGAGACCTAGAGGAGGTATATCGCCAAGTGCAAGCAGCAGTTGCGGCGGGCGCATCGCCCGAGCGTACTGGCGTGCTCAACTCACTGCAACTCATGCTTGAGCAGAGCGTACGCGCGGCTCGCCTCCTTGTAGACAACGATGTTATGCAAGTCGCGCAGTGATTTACGAAGGATCGGCGAGCATGAAGCTCCACAAGTCCTCCCGGATGGCGAGGCCGCTTTAGCGAGCGGGTTTGAGGGCTGGGGGATTGGAGGGATGTCCCAGGCCATGACGCCAGCCTCGAGCGCCAGCGGCCGTGATTGAGCCGGGTCAGGCTCCTATCGGCCCGGCACTCGATTTCAATAGTGGCGTCGAGAGAGCGTTGGCTATCGATTTTTCGGTGGGTTACGGGTGCGAGTCGGCTGTCCGTGGGCGGTTGGTTGCCCACTAGGAGGCTGCGCTACGGCCTGGGTTGGCGCGTCGATCCGACCGCGCGGGTCATGGTCCGTCCTCGCGGGTAGGCTTATGACATCTCGAGCCATCGAACTGAGCGTGCGCAACTCCAAGTAGAACCGCCTTCATGGCGATGGATAGCCCGTGGTGGAGTCGTCGTATGGTCCTGCGATCCGCCTCCTCCAGTCTGGTCCTTCCGGTAGGCCTTGATGTATCCCCTCGTCTTCAGGTTGATCCTTCAGCGCATAGATGTAGAAGCGGCCCATCGACTTGCATCGAGCGCTCTCGGCGCGATTACGCGGGTGCCGGGCGTCAAGAGGCTTGTGCGGTGGCGACTGAGTCCTCGCGATCAAGCACTGACGGTCAGTGCCCTGGGGCTGAGATTTCCTGGCCCCCTCGGTGTGGCTGCCGGCGTCGACAAGGACGCGTCGTGGTTTGAAAGTCTGGGGCTTCTGGGATTCGGGTTCGTTGAGGTGGGTACCGTCACCGCTCGTGCCCAGGTCGGCAATCCCCGTCCGCGCGTCTTTCGCATTCCCAAGGACAAAGCGCTGCTCAACAAGATGGGATTCCCCAATCCTGGCGCGCGGGTTCTCGCCGCACGGCTGCGTCGGCGTAGCGGTCGCGTAATCGTCGGTGTGAATATCGGTAAGAGCATGGGGACGCCGAATGACGAGGCCATCGCGGACTATCGAGCAACAGTGCGGGAGACGGCGTCCGAGTGCGATTACCTTGTGATCAACGTCAGCTCGCCAAACACCCCCGGCCTGACGAAAATGCAGTCGATCGAGATGCTTCGCCCTCTGGTAGAGGCGGTCAAGACGGAGCTTTCACTTGTCGGTGCGACAAATTTGCCAGTCCTGCTCAAGCTCGGACCTGACGTATCGGACGCACAAGTAGATGCAATTGCCGACCTCGCCGTCGAGCTCTCGCTCGACGGGATAGTGGCAGTGAACACGACAGAACGTCGAGACGGTCTCAGCATGCCACCGTCGGTCGCGGCCGTTACCGGAGGCGGGATATCTGGACCTCCGCTCGAGGCGCGCTCGTTGGAGGTTCTCGAGCGACTTTATGCGCGGGCGGGAGACAAGCTGACACTCATATCCGTCGGTGGAATCTCGAGCCCGGAGGATGCGTGGGAGCGCATTCTCGCCGGCGCGACGCTTCTGCAGGCGTATACCGGATTCGTATATGGAGGACCCGCGTGGCCTGCACGCGTCAACCGTGGGCTCGAACGTCATCTTCGGGACGTCGGCGCTTCATCCATCCACGAGGTTGTCGGCGCGTCGGCCCGCGGCAATTCGCAAGGTGCGGTTGCCAGACCGGGGAAAGCTAGCCCGGGGTACGCTCGTAGCGCGTGACACCCTCGAAGTGAGGCGCCCACGGCTGCGCCGAGCGCGTCCAGATCTCTGCTGTCGGCTCAAACCAAGACGTATCGTCGATCGTGCCTGCCTTCAGGAAGGCGACTTCCGGCATCGACTCGATCGTGCTGAACAGCGGTGACCCGCAGGCCGAGCAGAAATGCCGCTCGGTTGTGCTCTGGTAATCCTCGCTGGCGGTCTTGAACGAGGCGAGCGTGTCGCCCTCGACCGCGAGTGCCTTGCTCGGTACGCCAACGATGACGGAGAACGCCGTAGCGGTCTGGCGCTGGCAGTTCGAGCAGTAGCAAACCCCTTGCCAGACCGGTTCGGCCTCGACACTGTAGGTGACGCCACCGCACAGGCAGCGGCCTGTGATGGGTTTGGGTATCTCGCTCATCGCCGGCAACTCTACTAGGCCTTGCTTTCGCAAGACCGGGCACCCCCGGCAAGGGAGGAGCCCGCGCTCGCACCGGGGACGATGGCCGGTCTCGCATCGAGGCGGAGTGGGAGACGGTCCTGGATATCCGATCCCCTATTTGAAAGACTCAACTGCGGCGGGGCCTCTGACAACGAGGAAATGCCACTTATTGGAATGCATTGGCCCTTTCCAAAGGGTTAGGTGGGGGAATGTCTTGGCTTTTCGGTAGGGATCGGAAGCAGCGTACTCATGGGCGAGTAGGCAAGGTGCCTCGGCATCATCGGGCGGCGACGATCGGCTCGAGCGACGATCGGATGCTGGAAGAGATAACGCTCGCGGCCTGCGCTGTGGCGGCATCGTGTGCGGGCCTCGCACCCTCGGTGGCCGAGGAAGAAATCATGAAATATGCGATAGGGCGGCTCAGTGCACGCATGTACGAGCATGGGGAAGAAGTCAAGCTCGACGCACTGAAGCACACAGCCGAGGTACCTCGTGCTGAGGCAGTGGCTCAAGCCGCCGAAGCTGCCGCAGACGGCCTACTCGAGGAGGCCGAGCAAATTGAGCAGGGCCGCGGAGCCCGACGTAAATTCGAAGACGAGGCAGTCGCGGAGGTCGAGGTACGAAACGAGGAGTTTGGGGCGCTGTCACTGATCGCCAAGGTGGCGCCTCGCTGGCGGGTCACGATTGTGGCCATGGTTGCCACCGCCAGCGGGCTGGGGGCGCTTGCGCGGTTGAGCCTCGAAGGAGTGGAAGACCCGCTTATCAACATCCTGGTCACGGTGGCGGCGGTCGCGGCCGCTCTCAGTGCCGAGCTACTGCTGGGTACGCTAGGCGCGGAAGCCTACGACGGCCTTCAACCAAACCGTCGCCGCGCGATATTGCTTGTACCGGTGATTCTGGTGGTCATTCTGATTCTGGGTACCGAGATATGGGCAGCCATCGTGCGCAATAACGGCGTTGCAGCCACCAACGTGGGCCCAAAACTCGGCAGTGGCGGCAAACTCGAACCTGTGGGCTCGACCACCCCGTCCCTGCTGTGGACAGCGCCATTGTCGGTGCTCGTAACGATGGCCGGGTCCGGGATTGTTGCCCTGACTCGCATTCGGGATGCCGCCAATCCGACCAGGAATCGGCTCGAAGAAGCGCATGAGCGGCTGCAAGGAGCTCGTGAGGCGCTGCGCGATGAAGATGCCCGCATCGAGCGCTGTCGCGAACGCGCCGCGGAGCAGCGCGCAGCCTCCGTCAAGTTGCGGGGCGAGATTACATCACGCGAGATCTACGGTAGTCAGCTGGTGCAGGCGATGCAGGATCTTTCGGAGAGATACAAGGGATATATCGAGGCGGTCAGCGCGCAGGCGATGCTTGCTTATCGGGCGGCGGCGGAGGCACGGGAACACGCCGATCAGCGCTCGCTCCGCGCATTTCCCCGCGCGGGCTCCGCTCTGTTTGGGCGCTACACGGCCCCGTTCGTGTTCTTGTTTGCAATCGTCGTCGGGGTCGCGGCCGTGGAGGCGACCGCGTCTGCCCTTGCCGGCGTGGTTGCGGGCGCCGTAGTGATGTTGATCGCGACCTTGGCGCGAGAGCCCGAGTGATGGGTTGGCTCGCATGCTTTCTGCGCGTCGCGCGGATTCACCACCTCCCGTGCGTAGTCACGGTGGGTCTACTGGGCGCTGCCGTCGCCGGTTGTGGCGGGACAGATGGCCATCATCCGTCCACAACGGTGGTGCTCGTCGATTGTAGTAATTCAGTGAATGGAAATCAATCGCAGTGGCCGGCCGAAATCACGACGATTGCCGAAGAAGTTCTTACCAGTGAAGGCCGGCTGCGTGTGGGCTGCTTTGCTGGTACTGCGGGCGGGGTGCACTGGAGCACGGATGTCAGGGGCGAAGAAGCCCCGAAAGTGACAGGTGGTGTGATAGCGAGACGCGAATACCAGCGAAAGTGGGCTCGTCTGATGGCACCAATGTTTCGAGAAGCAATGCGACCCCGTGGAGAACCTGGAACGGACTGGCTAAACGCTCTGGAATCCGCATCTGAGACAGAACATCTGGCCGGAGTATATGTCTTCAGCGACTTGGTTCAACAGGACGAGGGCGTGGAACTCACATTACCCCAGTCGTCCTCGCGCCTGAAGTCAGTAGCTGCTGAATGGGCCCATCGTCTTGTCGGGCTGAGGAACATCACGGTAAGGGTCATCGGGGCAAGCCAAGGTATTTCAAACAGGCTCGATAGACAAGGCACCGAATTGTTCGATGATTTGGAACGACGCGTGGATTTCGAAGGGCATTTGTCGACGACCGTCCCCTAGAGCGCTTGTCAAATGTGGCTGGGGGCTGGGACGGTCATATTCGCGAGCTCAGGGCACTTACCTCGGCACTCTTCCAGTAGGTATGAAGAGACGTGTATGGCGACCCATCATCCCCATTAGTCGGCCCACCATCCCATCAGTACTTCACCATCGCCCTCGCACCGTGGACCGAAGACGATCAAATCGAGGCCGCTGTCGCCCGCCTCGAACGCGCGCGTCACCTCGGGAGCGACGCGGATCGCGTCGAGCGTCTGAAGCTCGACCACCTCCTCGTCGAGCTTGACGTGACCGGAACCGGCGAGGACGACATAGACCTCCTCGGCGCGCTCATGCTTGTGGGCGAAGGGCTGGCGCTTGCCCGCCTTCAAGCGGTGGTAGCTGAAGCCGGTGTCCTCTGTGTCGAGCGAATCCTTCGCGAATCTTGCCTCTTGGATGTCGCCGAACCCCGACTTCGGCGCTGCGTCCTCTATGTCGGTGAGTTTCTTCAAGGTGTATGGCGGCGTGGGCATGATTGCCTCCTGTAAAGTTGGGGCTGGGCTGGAATGTCGTATACCCGCATATGGCCTCGAGGTCGTGGCCAGTTGCCTAGTCGAGAAGAAGCCTACGAGAGTTACTCCAGTGGCCAGGCCCGCTCGATCTCCCGCATCAGCGCCGGGTAGACGATGCGATGGCGAAACGGCGCGATTGCAGCCATGTATGCGGTTCCCAGTCTCCCGCGCGGCTTGACGTAGACGCCCATCTGGCCTTGGTAGCGCCCGGCGCCCTGCTCGACCCAGGCCAGGTGCATGACCGCGTGAACGGTCTTGTTGGAGATCTCCGCCGCCCACTCCACGTCGGTGCGGTACAGAGGTGTGAAGTCCCGCGTGCCGAGCTCCGTGCCCGTCGCGGTGCCGCGCAGATCCTCGGGGAGGCGTGCGCTCAGCGTCGTCTCGCGATTCTCCGGGATGGGCAGGGGCTCTCGCGGGTCATCCCATCCCAGCCATCCGCCGAGGCGATAGCGGGTGGCGAACAGGGCGCGGGTCGCGCGCGAGCGGGACTTCCCTGGGTCGAGCGACGCGACCACTTCGAGCAGCTTCGCGAAATCCTCGCGTGCGCCTCGAGCCGGCAGCGCCCAGACATCCTCCAGGCGGAAGTCGGGTGCGACCTCGCCGATCCGCCAAGCGTGAGATTCGTGCTCGCGGTTTGAAAGCCTCATGCCGACAAAGCCTAGTGGTGGTGCTCAGGCGCCGTGGGCGATGCAGCACAACTGTGCCGATCCGCTCGCGAGCAGCCGGCCGGCCTGATCCCAGACTCTGCCGCCGACCCCCATCAGGCCGCCGTCAGCGACGGCGCATTCGCTCTCGATCAACAGCCATTCACAGGCAGGGCTGAAATGGTGAAACCACGCACCTGTGTCGAGGTTCGGGGCCAGGAACTCCCAGCTTCGATGGTGGCGGTAGGCGGCCGGGAAGCCGTAGGTGTCGAGCAGAATCAAGGCGCGAGCGGCATCGAGGAAGGGGTCCTCGAAGCAAGCGGTCGGTCGGAAGCGCGTCCACTCGCGGACGATCGGCTCCTGCGGCTCCTCCGTTGTGCTCTGGTCGACCGGACGTCGCTCGATGTTCTCCCAAAAGCTGAAGGGCGGACGTCGGGTTGCGGGGTGCAGTTCCTCGTAAGTTTTGAGGCTCTCCGGGAGGGGGACCTCGGGAGCGCTCGGATACTGGTGGCTGTAGCCTGGGGCCTCAGCGGCGGTCTTCACCATCGCTTGCAGGACGGGCTTGCCTCGCTGGGCCATCTCCACGGCAAACGACTCGGCGCGGCGCCCTTGCTTGAGGACGCTGACTTTGAGTTCGACCACGTCGAAAGCTGGCGAGCTGAGGAAGTGGCAGTAGAAGCTGGCCGGTCGCTTGATCTGCGCGACCGCGCCGGCCGCCCGCAGCGCGATCGTCGCGAGATAGCCGCCGTTGGGACCCCAGATCTCCCAGTCCTTGGAAAGGCATGCTGAATAACCGTCGTCGGCGGGGGCGACACGCGTTGCGTACTCGAGGTCCAGGGCACTCGGTGTCATTGTGCGTGGCCGATAGTACGCTAACGTGGGGGTATGCTCACGCAGGCAGATCGTGCGGCTGCGCGCCGCAGCGAGAAGCTGGAGGAGATCCGCTCGCAGGTCAAGGACGGCTCGCTCACGATCCGCAAGATGACTGCGGCCGAGCGCGAGCGCTATCCGCAGCGACCGCCACGACCGTCTCGCGGTCGCGGCAAATGACAGCTTTCTTCGTCGCGGGCATCGAGGGCAAGGGCAAGCAGGCGGAGGCCGCCTACAGCGAGCTGCGTGAGCGCTCGCTCGAGGTCGTCGGTTCTCCGGCGAGGTCGCGCAGGATCTTCAAGCTCAGCTGTCGCTTCGACGGCAGCGACACAGAGATCGAGGTCGGCAGGCGGCTTGCGAGCGGCGACGATGTGGTCGCGGCGATCCTCGACCACGGCCGTGAAGAGGCTTTTGTCGTGCACACAGACGGCCTCGACGACAGCGATGACGCCGGCAGCGAGGCCGTCCGTCGCGCGGTGCGGGTCGGTCGTCCTGTCTACTCGGTGACGGAGTTCTCATAGACGCCGCGGGTAGGGAGCCGGAGGCCGGGGACGCGGAGGCCGGCCACGCCGAGGTCAGCCACGCCGACGCCGGGGACGCCGAAGCCAAGCGCACCCAGACCAGCAGCAGCCAGGACGATGAGATCCGCGCCTTGGTGATCCAGCTCAGCCGCCCTCACCGCTCCGGGGGAGAGGTGATCGAGCGCGCCGCGATCATGGCGGCGGGCGCCGACTCGGCGGCGGTGATCGCCTGGATCGTCGACCACGCCGGCATCCCCGAGGCCGCGGCGGCAAAAGCCCCGAGGCGCGGTCTGCACGGTACGCGTCTGAGCGAGGACAGCGAGGCGCGCTCAAAAGCGCCGCTTCGCTTCGTCCTGCCGGCCGGCGCTCTGGCCTGAGCCTTTCTCGGCCGGCTGCTCGACCACGCGATATCCGCTCCTTGGGGTGCACGTCCTGGGAAGTGTGCGGAGCCAAAAGATCGACCCTGATTGCGTTGCCGACAAGTGGGCGCGGGCGCGACCGCGGGAGAGGGGGAGGGGCTGCCGCGCCTCTCCGCGCGTGGAAGCTATGGTGGAGCTGAAGCTCGCGACCCCATCCGACCAAGGAGAGAAAATGTCCCGCTACGCCACCGTGAACCTGTTGGAGATCGAGGACTCTGTCGGTGAGCGGGCACCGGGCATCGAGGGCCGCTTCGGGCGCAAACACCTGGACTCGCGCGATCTCGGCGTGAGCCTCTTCCGCTATGCCGCCAACCTGCGCAGCCCGATGGCCCACAGCCATCGCGAGCAGGAGGAGGCCTATGTCGTCGTGGCGGGCTCCGGACGCATGCTGCTCGACGACGAGGTCCTGGAGCTGGGCCAGTGGGATGTCGTGCGTGTCGCCCCAGAGGTCGTGCGAGCGTTCGAGGCGGGTCCGGAGGGCTTGGACCTGGTCGCGATCGGCGGCCCCAAGCCTGAGGACGGCGACGGCGTGATGGGCAGCGCGAACTGGCCTGACGCGGAGTAGCCCGCGCGCCGGGCGTCAGCCTGCGGCGCCTTCGCTCGCCGGGACGCCCGCGGCCGATTCTTGACGGGTGAGGTCCCCTCCTGTCGGTTCGCCCAGTTGCTTGGGAACCAGAAAGCCGGTGGCCAGGCAGACGAGTAGGAAGCCGGTGGCCATCAGGAAGGTGTCGGTGAAGCCGGTCACGGTCGGCAGCCCATTGGCGGTGTTGGCGGCGATGAAGGTCGCCGACAGTTGCCCGCCGAGCGCGCCGCCGAGCGTACGCATCACCGTGTTCATGCCGCTGGCCACGCCGGTCTGCTCCGGCGAGACGGCCTGCACGATCAGGTTGCCGAGTGCCGCAAAGGCAAGACCGACGCCGACGCCGAGCAGGCCGGAGGCGATCAGCAGGTCGTAAGGATGGTTGTGCGCGACCGCAAGCAACGCGAAGGATGCGGTCGTGAAGGCGGTCCCCACGAGCAGCGCGCTGCGCGAGCCGAAGCGACCGGAGATGCGCCCGGCCGACAGTCCGAGGATCGTCATCCCGATCGTCGTCTGCAACAGGTAGAACCCCGAGACGACGACCGATGCGCCGAAGCCGAAGCCGGTGCTCTTCGACAGCTGCGCGATCTGGGGAATCACGATGAACGACGCGTACATGCCGGCCCCGAGCAGGAACGCGGCCGCGTTGGTCGTCCACACACCCCTGATGCGCATCATCGTCATGTCGATCAATGGATTCTCGCTGCGCACCTCGACGGCGATCCAGGCGGCGGAGACGGCGATGCCGGCGGCGAGCAGGCCGAGAGTCTTGGCCGAGCCCCAGCCCCAGCTGGTCGTCTGGCTGATCGCGATCAATACGATCGACATGCCGATCGTCATCAGGGTCGCGGCGAGCCAGTTGACGCGTCCGGGCACCCGAACCGGAGACTCGGGGATGAAGCGCCAGGTGGCCAGTGCCGCGAGCACGGTGGGGATCAGGGGAAGCCAGAACAGCCAGTGGTAGTCCAGGTGCTCGATGATCACGCCGGCAAGCACGATCCCGGCGCCACCGCCGACGCCGAGGATCGCCGACAGCAGGCCGATGCTGCCGGCCACCTTCTCGCGCGGGAACTCGTCGCGCACGATCCCGAAGGCAAGCGGGAAAATGCCACCGGCGGCCCCTTGGATGAAGCGCCCGACGACGACGATGGCAAGCGAGCTCGACACGGCGGAGAGCAGAGTCCCGGCCGCGAGGATCACGAGCGTCCACAGCAGCATCTTCTCCTTGCCGTACATGTCGCCAAGCCGCCCAAGGATCGCGGTGCCGACCGAGGCGGCGAGCAGATAGGCGGTCAAAAGCCAGGTGACACCGGTCTCGCTCGTGTGCAGCGCGTGCTGGAAGGTCGGCAGTGCGGGAAGCACGGCCGAGCTGAGCATCGCGTAGGCAAGGCCGCCGAGCGCGAGCACGGCCAGGATCAGGTTTGGGTGGGTGCGCTCCCTGGTGGTCTCGTCCCAGCCGTCGGTCATCCGCCTCACCTTAGCCTCGTCTGGGCGTTGGTTCGGAAGCTTGTCGGCAAAGCGTCGGCATGCTTGTCGGTAAAAGCGCAGGCACGCGCCCTACGAGGAAGCCCACTCTGCGCCATGATTGCGCGATGTCTTCGCCCGTCGAGCTAGAGGTCAGCGCTCCGTTTGCCGGCGTGGTCGTGGCGATCGAGCATACGCCCGGCGCCTCAGTGCAAGCCGGAGCGGTGCTGGTCGTGCTGGAGGCGATGAAGATGGAGCACGAGGTCCTTGCCGAGCACGATGGGGTCGTGCAGCGGGTCGAGGTGGCTACCGGAGACGCGATCGAGGCTGGAGATCTGCTTGTGGTGCTGAGTGCCGACGATCACGCTGCCGACGGGGCACGCAAAGACGGGGTTCGCGCGGATGCTGAGTCTGGGCGTGCACGTAAAGAGGAGCGTCATGTGGATGCTGAATTTGGGCGTGCACGTAAAGGGGGTGCTTTTGTGGACAGCGAGTTTGAGACTGCACACAACAGCGAGCCAAGCGCGGATGTCGAGAGCGATGCGGCGGTACGCGAGAGCGATACGTTGGTACGTGCCGATCTGGCGGCGGTCCGTGGACGGCACGAGCTTGGCTTGGATGCAGCTCGCCCCGAGGCCGTGGAGCGTCGCCGCGCGCGCGGGCGACGAACTGCGCGCGAGAACCTGGCCGATCTCGTCGACGAGGGCAGCTATGTCGAGTACGGGCCGCTGCTGTTCGCAGCCCAGGAGCGGCGTCGCGATAAGCAGGAGCTGATCGAGAAAACCCCCGCGGACGGGTTGGTCGCGGGCGTCGCGGAGATCGATGGCAACCCCTGCGTGGCCATGTCCTACGACTACACGGTGCTCGCCGGCACACAGGGGATGCGTGGGCACCTCAAGAAGGACCGCCTGTTCGAGCTGGCCGAGCGGCGGCGCCTGCCGGTCGTGCTGTTCGCCGAGGGCGGCGGCGGGCGCCCGGGCGACGTGGACTTCCCGATCGTCGCGGGCCTGGACTGTCGCGCTTTTCACCTGTTCGCTCGTCTCAGCGGCTTGGTGCCGCTCGTGGGGATCGCCTCGGGATACTGCTTTGCCGGGAACGCTGCGCTGCTTGGCTGCTGCGACGTGGTGATCGCCACTGAGGACTCGTCGATCGGCATGGGCGGCCCCGCGATGATCGAGGGCGGCGGCCTCGGCGTCGTCGAGCCGGGCGAGGTCGGCCCGATCGACGTGCAGCATGCAAACGGCGTGGTTGATCTGCGCGTCGCCGACGATCGCGCGGCAGTGGCGGCGGCAAAGCGCTATCTCTCATACTTCCACGCCCCCGTGAAGCGTCCGACGCGCGATCGTGCCGCGCCTGACCAGCCCGCCCGCGACCGTGCGGCGTCTGATCAGCCCGCGAGCGACCAGCCGGTACTCGATCAGTCCGGGCGCGGTTGGTCCGCGCCCGACCAGCGGCTGCTGCGCGAGATCGTGCCCGAGCAGCGCAAGCGTGCGTATGAGGTTCGCCGGGTCTTGCACACCCTCTGCGACGAGGACTCGGTGCTCGAGCTGCGTGACGGCTTTGGAGCGGGCATGGTCACGGCGCTCGCGCGGGTGGAGGGCCGCTCGTTGGGGATCGTCGCAAACGATCCGGCCCATCTCGGCGGCGCGATCGACGCCGACGCGGCCGACAAGGCGTCACGCTTCCTGCAGCTGTGCGACGCGTTTGGGTTGCCTGTCCTGTTCCTGTGCGACACGCCGGGCTTCATGGTCGGTCCCGATGCCGAGCGCACGGCGACCGTGCGCCACTTCGCGCGCCTATTCACTACCGGCGCCAACCTGGAGATCCCCTTCGGCACGATCGTGTTGCGCAAGGGCTATGGACTCGGCGCGCAGGCGATGGCGGGCGGCTCGTTCAAGGCGCCGCTGTTCACCGTCGGCTGGCCGACGTCTGAGTTCGGGGGTATGGGCCTGGAGGGCGCCGTCCGTCTTGGCATGCGCCGCGAGCTGGAGGCGATCGAGGACGCCGAGGAGCGCGAGCGCATCTTCCAAGCGACGGTAGCCGCGGCCTACGAACACGGCGAGGGCTTGAACATGGCGGCCCACGGCGAGATCGACGACGTGATCGACCCGGCCGACTCGCGCCGCTGGATCGCGACGTTGTTCGACCCGCCGCCGGTGGACTGGCGGACGCGTGCCGGCAAGCGGCGCCCGAACGTCGACGCCTGGTAGGTAGACCCACGGCTCGCGTCGGCATGCGACGGCCGAACGTCGACGCATGGTGAGCACTGTTCGAGCCGACAGCAGAACTTCAGCTCCACCCCGGCGCGCGCCCGCGACAACGCGCGTCAGCCCAAAAAAATCTCCCCGTCCTAAGTAGGACCGGGGTCGGAGGCGGGCTCCGGCGGCGCCTGTATGCGTGCGCGGAACACGTGGAAGGACCAGCCCTGGTAGAGCAGCACGACCGGGAACAGGATCACCGCGACCACGGTCATCACGACGAGCGCGTAGTGGCCGGAGGCTGAGTTGTTGACGGTCAGGTTGTAGGCGGTGCTGGTGCTGGAGACCATCACGTTGGGGTACAGGTCGATGAAGATCGAGCCGACGGTTGACGCGATCGCGACCGCCGAGGCGGTGAAGGAGAGACCGTCGTGGTCTGTCATCGCAAGCCTTGCCGCGAAGCCGGGGGCGATCACGGCGAGGATCTCGACGGGCTGGGGCACGTCGGAGCCGCCCTGCACGCTGCGCGTCCAGATCACCCAGCCGATGACCAGCGCGATGCTCGCCCAGCCGAGCGGCCGAGCAAGCGCGCGGGCACGCTCGCGCACCTCGCCTGTTGTCCTCAGCTTGAGGAAGGTCGCTCCGTGCAGCAGGCACAAGGCGACCAGCGTCACGCCGGTCCACAGGCCGTAGGGCGTGAGCAGGTCGAAGAAGTTGCCCGTGTACTCGTGGCTCGAGTCGATCGGCAAGCCGTTCAGCAGGTCGCCAAGCCCCACTCCAAGCAGCAGGGGAATCAGCAGGCAGCCGAACGTCATCCCCCAGCGCCATGTCATGCGCCAGCGCGGCGACTCGCTCTTCTCGCGGAACTCGAAGGAGACGCCGCGCGCCATCAGCGCAAGCAGCACGAGCAGCAAGGCCAGGTACAGCGCGGAGAACATCGTCGCGTACCAGCCGGGGAACGCCGCGAAGGTGCCGGCGCCGGCGACGATCAGCCACACCTCGTTGCCGTCCCACCAGGGGCCGATCGTGGATAGCGCGCGCTTGCGCTCCTCTTCGGTGCGCCCGACGACCGTGTGCAACATGCCGACGCCGAAGTCAAAGCCCTCGAGCACGAAGAAGCCGACCCAGAAGATCGCAAGGATCACGAACCAGATCGTGTGAAGTTGCATCAGTAGCTCATGACCGGGGTCGGTGCGTGTGTAGGCGAGTCATCAGTAGCTCAGGGCAGGGGTAGGAGTTTGCGAGCCTGGGGTGCTCCCGTCGGGTCCGTCATCGGGTCCCACGGGGTCGAGGCCCTTGCGCGAGTAGCGCAGCATCAGGACAAGGTCGGCCGCGCCGAGCGCGATGTAGACCAGCACGAACGCGATCAGGCTGATCCAGATGTCCAGCGAGCTGACCGAGGGAGAGTTGGCGTTCACCGTCTTCATCAACCCCTGCACGATCCAGGGCTGGCGGCCGCTCTCGGTCAACAGCCAGCCGGCGGTGTTCATCACAAAGGGCGTTACAACGGCGAACAGGCCCGCGCGCAGGAACCACTTCGAGCGGTCGAGCGTGCCCTTGTGCACCAGCCACGCCCCCCAAAAGGCCAGCAGCGCGACCAGCGAGCCGAGATAGGCCATCACGCGCATCGACCAGTACTGGATGAACACGTCGGGGATGTAGTTGCCGGGTCCGTAGCGCGCGACGTCTTCCTTTTGGATCTGGTTCAGCCCCTCGACCGCGCCGCCCCAGGTCCCGGTCGCGAGGATCGAGAGCAGGTGCGGGATCGCGATCACCTGGGTCGGGGTCTGGTCGTTGCTGCCACCCCCGATCTGGAAGGCTGAGAACGAGCACGGCTGGCAGTTTTCCCACTGCGCCTCGGCCGCGGCGATCTTGGCCGGTTGATAGGTGGCCTCGATCTCGCCGAGCTTGTTGCCGACGAACATCTGCAAAAGGATCGCCGGCAGCAGCACCAGCACCGCCAGCCGCGCGGTGTGATGGAAGGCCTCGACTTCGCGGCCCTTGCGCAAGTACCAGACTGAGATCGCAAGCATCACAAGCGCCCCCGTCACCAGTGACGCCAGGATCACGTGCACGTATCCCCACAAAAATGTGGGATTGGTGAACAGCGCCCAGACGTTGTTGAGAACCGGCTGGCCCTGTTTGTTCAGTACGTAGCCGACGGGATGCTGCATCCAAGAGTTGGCGACCAGGATGAACATCGCCGAGAGCATCGAGCCCGCGACCACAAGCCAGATGCAGGCGAGGTGGACGCGCTTCGGCAGCCGGTCCCAACCGAAGATCCACAGGCCCAAAAACGTGGACTCCAGGAAGAAGGCAGCGAGGCCCTCCATCGCCAGCGGGCCGCCGAAAACGTCGCCGACGAAGCGCGAATAGGTGGACCAGTTCATTCCGAACTCGAACTCCTGCACGAGGCCGGTGACGACGCCGACGGCGACGTTGATCAACAGCAGCGTGCCGAAGAAGCGCGTGATGCGCTTGTATTCGGACCCGCCCACCCCCTCGTTGCGATGCCAAGCGGTCTGCAGCAGCGCCACCAGAAACGCCAGCCCGATCGTGACCGGCACGAACAGGAAGTGGTAGATGCTCGTCGTGGCAAACTGCCAGCGCGCCAGGTCGTTGGTCATCCTCCAGCACCATTACCCATGGGGCGGCGGAAGCATGCTGAGCGGGGTTCGACGTTGCCGTTGTGGCGCGCGCTGTCGTTGTCGTCGCCTTCGCGGGCGTCGGACGCGGGAAGATCGTGCTGCCACGCGGCGGCATACCGTCCACCGCTTGCCGTCAACTGGGTGTGCGTGCCGCGTTCGACGATTCTGCCGTGCTCGATCGCAAGTATCTCGTCAACCTGCTCGAGGCCGACCAGGCGATGTGTGATCAACAGCGTCGCTCGTGCGCGCGTAACGTCGAGCAGGTCGGCCACGAGCGCGTCGGCTGTGTCGGTGTCGAGGTGCTCGCCCGGCTCGTCGAGGATCAGAATCGGGAAATCGGCAAGTAGCGCACGGGCAAGCGCGAGGCGTTGGCGCTGACCGCCCGACATGCGCGCGCCACGCTCGCCCATCTCGGTAGCCATCCCCAGCGGCAGCGAATCGACCCAGTCGAGCAGCCGCGCCCCAGCCAACGCGGCGCGCAACTCGTCCTCGCCCGCGTCGCGCCTGGCCAGGCGCAGGTTCTGCTCGAGCGTGCTGTCGAAGACGTGCACGTCCTGGCTGACGAGCCCGACCACGCGCCGAACTTCGTCACTGTCGAGCGCGTCGATCTCCACGCCGTCCAGCTCAACCGAACCGCTGTACTCGACGAACCTCAGCAGCACCGCGGCAAGCGTGGACTTGCCCGCGCCGCTGGGGCCGACGAGCGCCACGCGCCGGCCAGGGCTCAGGTCGAGGTCGATCCCCTCCAGCGCCGCGCGCGCGGCCCCCGGATATGAGCAGCTGAGGTTACGTGCCTTCAGTGTGTGGGATTGGAGTTCGTTCGTGGTGGCGACAGATCGCGGGCTGGTGTAGCCGCGGCCGTTGTGCAACTCGCCGCTCAGGAGCTGGCGGTCCGCTGTCGCCGGCATCGCCCGGCCTGCGGGCTTGGTCGCGTGCGCGGGCACTGGGAGCGCCTGTGGGTGTGCGGGCTCCCGTACCGGCGGCGGCGTTGCGTTCACCTCTTGAATCCGCGCCGCGGCCCGGCGAACGCGCTGCAGTGTTTGCGTCGCCGCCGGAAGTCCGCTCACCAGCTCGAAGGCCACGAGCGGGATCAGGGCGATGCCGGCCAAGAGCACGCCGTCCATCCGCCCGGCGCGCACCGCGCTGACGCCGACGAGTAGCGCGCCCCACATCGCAAGGCCCGAGCACAGCGTCGTCAGCCCCTGGCCGATGCCGGCCGTGCGCGCGCCGGCGCGGGCGATACGGGTCAGCTCGGCGTCTGCGCTCAGCGTGCGTTGCAATTGCTCTCGGGCGGCGCCGTAGGCGACAAGCTCAGGGGCGCCCTCGATCAGGTCGACGACCGACGCGCTCAGCTCGCCGCGCGCCTGGGCTTGCAGCGCCTCGCCGCGGGCGGCCAGCGTTCCCGTCAGCCACGGCACGAGCACCCCGGCGAGCAGCAGCGCCACGAGCAGGATCAAGGCGGCGGCGGGCAGCATCCACCACACGAGCGCGACGGTGCCGGCGCCGACGAGCAGGGCGATCGCAAACGGCGGCACAACGCGCAACAGCAGGTCCTGCAGCGAATCGACGTCCTGCACGAGCCGGGAGAGCAGCTCGCCCGAGCGAAACACGGGCAGGCCGAGCGGGGCGAGCCGCTCCAGGCTTTCGTAGACGCTGACGCGCAGGCTCGACAGCACGCGGAAGGCCGCGTCGTG
>DATCEK010000063.1:0-14573 GCA_036510155.1 Solirubrobacteraceae bacterium
GGGTGAGCACGCGCGTCTTGCCGCTGCCGGCGCCGGCGAGAATCAACAGCGGCCCCTCGCCGTGGGTGACGGCCTCGCGCTGTGGCTCGTTGAGGCCCTCGAGCAGGGCTTGGACGCGCTCCGGTTGCTCATCCAGGGGTGCCTGCCAAGGCGCCGAGTGCTGTTCGGAGGGCACCTGCACGGCGCTCGACTGCTTGCTTTCGGACATCTATGAAGAGCATAGAAGCGGGATCGGCCACCAGCGCACAGTCTCCGTCCGGAAGCCCCGCCGGTTTCGCAATCGAAGCCGCCGCGTGGGCGCCAAGCCCACGCATACGCGCCGCGCGACGCATACGACCGTCGGCGCATACTCCTTAACAGTTCCGCGCGTGAGCCGTAACGTTCCGCGCGTGAGCCGTAACGTTCCCCGCGTGAGCATCACAGACGCTGTACGGGCCAGCTGCGCCGAGATTGCCGCCAACGCACGCTCGGTGAGAATCGACCTGGACGCCGCCGCCGAGGTACAGCCGGCAACGCCACCCCCACTCGACCCGAGATGCCACTTCCTGGAGGGCGAGCCCACCGACGTGGCCGACTACATGCTCGCGCTCGACACGATCAACTTCGGCTCGGGCTGGTTTCCGACGCTGCGCAAGCGCAAGCGCGAGCTCGACGGCAAGCCCCTCAGCGGCTACTTCACGGTTTCGTGGGCGCTAGCCGACCATGTGCGCGCCAACGGAGCGCCGACGGGCGCGTGGCTCTCACAGGTGAGTACCGTCGAAATCGCCGAGATCCTTGGGCAGCGCCCGGACAACGAGCTCATGAGCCTGTACTCACAGGCTCTGCGCGCGCTTGGGCGCTTTCTCGGGAAACGGCGCGCCCTCGATCTCGTCGCCGAGGCGGGCGGCTCGGCAGAGCGCTTGGCCGCGTCCTTGGCGCATGGCATGGCGATGTTCGACGATCGTGGCTTCTACAAGCGCGCCCAGATTCTCGCCAGTGACCTCGCGCTCGCCGAAGTGGCCGAGTTCTCAGACCTCGATCGCCTGACGATCTTCGCCGACAACCTCGTTCCCCACGTATTGCGTTGTGACGGTGTGCTCGTCTACGACGAACGGCTTGCGGCGCATATCGACCGCGGCGAGCGTCTCGCCTTGGGTGGCGCGGAGCGCGAGATCCGCGCGTGCGCTCTACACGCTTGCGAGCTGATCTCCCGGCGCACAGGCGTGCCTGCTCGCATGATCGACACCTGGCTGTGGACGCGCGGCCAGGCGGGTGGGCGGGGAACTCAATACAAGTCGCGCCCTCGCCACCGGTGCCGCACCGTGTTCTACTGAGAGGCTGGGAGTCCAAAAAACTGGTTCCCGAAAACTCGAGGAAAAACGGGAACACAAATAGGCGATGATTTCGAGACGTGATTTGTCAAGAAAATCGAGCGCCTCAAATCGCACATAGGCTCGCTTACGCCCACGCGCGCCTAGCGGTCGACCTGAGAAAGACGCGACCTGCAGCCTCGCTCAACCTATCCCCCAGCAGGATTTGGTCCCCTGACCGTGCGCAGCGGCCGGACCTCGGCCACCGGCTCGGCATCATCGCCGGAGAGCTCGGCCAGCGTGCGTTCGAGCGCGCCGATCCGACTCGCCAGCGCCTGAATCGCCTCGGCGATCGGGTCGGGCAGGTGAATCCAGTCGGCGTCTGGACCCTCGGGGCGGCGGCCATCCACCCGCACCGGGTGACCGGGGTTGCCGACCACCGTCGAGTTGGGCGGCACGTCGGTGATGACGACGCTGTTGGCCCCGATCTTGGCGCCGTGGCCGATCGTGATCGGGCCGAGCAGCTTGGCGCCGGAGCCGATCGTGACGTTGTCCTGCACCGTGGGATGGCGCTTGCCGGTGGCAAATCCCGTGCCGCCAAGCGTCACGCCTTGGTAGAGGGTCACGTCCTCCCCGATCTCGGCCGTCTCTCCGATCACGACGCCCGAGCCGTGGTCGATGAACAGTCCCTTGCCGATCTTTGCCGCGGGATGGATCTCGATGCCGGTGACGGCTCGCGAGATGAGCGCGATCGCGCGTGGCAGCAGCGGCACTTCCGCGGCTTGCAAAACGTGTGCGACGCGGTAGGCCAGCAGCGCGTGAATGCCGGGCCAGGTCGCGATCAGCTCGACCGGTCCCACGCCGCACGCAGCTGGATCGCGCTCCCGCGCAACCTCCAAATCGCGCCGGAGCTCCTTTGCAACCCGAGCGATGGCGCCTATACCGAACATGCAGAAAGCGTAGCGGGCGCCGATGGCGCCGACGGGAGGCCAACTTCGGATCG
The DNA here is from genome assembly GCA_036510155.1 of Solirubrobacteraceae bacterium. Taxonomy (GTDB): domain Bacteria; phylum Actinomycetota; class Thermoleophilia; order Solirubrobacterales; family Solirubrobacteraceae; genus Palsa-744. The sequence continues at coordinate 2,293 of DATCEK010000063.1, forward strand.
CCCACGGCACGATCGCCAATCGCCCAGCGTTTTCAGCTGCGCTCACAAAGCGGCGCCAACTAATCAGCGTTTTCAGCCGGGCTCACGAGCGGCGCCAACTAATAGAAGGCTGGATGACGGTATGGGCAGTAGTCCTCGGTGCCCGCAGCGTCAGGATTTCCGAGCCTGACCCACACACCCGTGCCGTCGCTCATGGTCACACAGGGCGGCGCGCTGTCTACGGTCAACGGGCCATGGCCGAGAGTAGCGTCGCGCTTGGTCAACTCACCTGAGCTGAGCCCTCCTTCGAAGAAACCCAGTTTCGCAATCACCGCCAAGGTTTTGAGTCCAGCTTCTGAGAAGTCTGCGGTGAACCCCGGCTGTGGTTCGTGCGGACCCAGATTGGCCCACTGAACATCGCTGACTCCGTCGTGGCGCAATGCTCGCAACAGCCCCAGTACGTCACCGTCTCGGTGGGGCGCGGCCACCAGGAACCCGGCGTTTGAGTAAACCGTCAGAGCTTCGGGTGCGCTCAGGGCGCTGGAAAGGAAGCTCGGCGACTTCACACTGAGAGCCTTTCCGAAGCCAAAGCTGGTGGCGAGCGTGTTGGCAAGCGCGACGGCCACCAGCGCGACTGTCGCGAGTAATCGCCAACTTCCCGGCAGGCCCCCGATCCAGCCGCTGCCGATCACCGCGAGATAGACCAGCAGGGGCATGCAATAGCGAGGATCGTGCGGGAAGGTCTGTGTGATGCCGACCCAACCGACGATCGCGCCGAACATCAGCTCCCACGAAAGCGGACTGATCGGACTGCGACGAACGAGGCCGACCAGCATCCAAACGGCCCCGACAGTCGCGAAACCAAACAGGGGCAGATAGAGCTGCGTGTTGAGGATGTTCGAGGGGTACCACACGAGATTCGCGATAGACCACCGGTAAGGCGCGATTCCCGCTCCCAGCGATGCCGTCTGGTTGGTGGATACGCCCTGTGCAACTTCGTGAAGTTGAGAGAACTCCACGATATACCAAGGTAGCGCTATCACGAGAACCGGAATCGCAAAAGCCAAAAGTCCGCGCCAACAGCGCCACCCGCCACGTACCATCGTGACAAGCAGCACCCCGGCGACGAAGAATGCGAACGGCTCCTTCGAGAGCAGTCCAAGACCGACCGCCACCCCCGCCAATGCCGATACCCAAATACGGGAAAAGCGCTCGGCCTCGAGGATCAGCCAGACAGCGACGGCGACCATCGCCATCTCCGGGGCGTCGGTCATGAACACATGAAACTGTGCAATCGCAAGCGGCGATCCAAGGGCGAATACCACAGCCAGCAGCCCGACGCGAGAGTCGACGGCCAAGCGCCCGACGTTGTAGCAGCCGAGCGCAAGCAGAGAGACAAAGACAAGGTTCTCCGCGACAATCGGCGGGTCGATGCCAATCCCGCCTATCGATATGCCAAGCGCCCCGATGAGGTAGGAGAGCGGCGGATACGGGGTGGTCGTCGTCAGCGCCGATCCGACGCTTGCGGAGCGCAGGTATTCATAGACGATGATCGCCTGATGAAGACGGACGCCGGCGTCAAAGACCGGGATGCTCCGATCGACCGTCAGCCACCACACGCTTATTCCCAAGAACAACCCTGTAACGGCAACCGATAGCCAAGCGTCGGCGCTGATGCGCTCGAGGGGGCTGGCGGCGGCTACCTGCACCCTTTCGCCACGAGCGGGGAACCAATGGCCGGTACTCATAACAACACGCTACCAAGTTGGGATAATTTGACTATTCCCGCCTATTGCACAGGTAGTGAGCTCGCGATCCCGGCGGTGAGCGCACATGCGTTCTTCCAAAACGTTTCCGATTTGGCCTGCCGGCAACGCCGTGGCCTCGCCGGCCTCCCTGAGACAGACGTCCGTGAGGCAGGCCTCCTGACACATACCCCCTGACACATACCGCCGTGGCACGTGACGGCGTTGGCGGACTCTCTGGCGATAGCCCGCTCATGGTCGAGTCGAATGTCTTGGTAGCGCGGGGAACTCCGCGAGTGAACACTCAGGACGGCGCGAAGAACGCCTGCGAGACGTAGCGCTCGCCCGAGTCGGGCATGATCGTCACGATCCGCTTGCCCTTTGACTGCTCTCGCGCGGCGACCTGAAGGCTCGCCCAAAGCGCGGCGCCACAGGAAATCCCGGCAAGGATGCCCTCGCGCCTGGCACAGGCCCAGGCGGTTTGGATCGCGTCGTCGTCTGAGACTGTGATCACCTCGTCGATCAACTCCTGGTTCAAAACCGGCGGCACGAAGCCGGCGCCGATGCCCTGGATGCGGTGGGGACCAGCGCGCGAGCCCGAGAGCACCGCCGAGCCGCTCGGCTCGACCGCCACCACCCGCAGTTGTGGGTTGCGCTCGCGCAGATACTCGCCGACGCCGGTGATGGTGCCACCGGTGCCGACGCCGGCGACGAGCACGTCGACCCGCCCATCCAGCGCCCGCTCAATCTCAGGTCCGGTCGTGCGGCGGTGGGCCTCCGGGTTGGCGGGGTTGGAGAACTGGTCGGGCAGGAACACGTCGGGGTCGCGAGCCATCGCCTGCGCTGCCTGCACCGCCTCCCCCATGCCGCCGAGCGACTCGGTGATCTGAACGCCGGCGCCGTAGAGCTCGAGCAGGATCTCGCGCTCGCGGCTCATCCCCTGGGGAAGGGCCAGCACGAGCTCGTATCCCTTGGCGGCGCACACGAACGCGAGCGCGATACCGGTGTTGCCGCTCGTGGCCTCGACGATCGTGCTGCGTCCGGGCTCGATACGACCCTCGGCCTCAGCGGCCTCGATCATCGCCACGCCGATCCGATCCTTGACGCTCCCGCCCGGATTGAAGGCCTCGAGCTTTGCGTACAGCTCGACGCCGCTGTCCTCGGAAGGTCCCCCTTCGAGCATCCGCGTCAAGCGAATCAGCGGCGTTCTCCCCACAAGCTCCGCAATGTTGATCGGGATTGACCCCATATGCCACGACAATAGTCGCTCAGGACCCGTCCGCGGTGGACCCTCAGCTCAGATGTGGTACATGCTCGCGCCCGAGTCGCGTGCTTCGCGCTCGATCACGTCGGCGATGCTTGTCTGCTCGAGCACGTCTCGCGCGGCCTTGGATGCGTCTCCGAAGACACCGTCGGAATCGCGCCCGAGCGGGCCGTCGAGCAGCTCCACGACTTCGAGCACACTCACCTGCGAGGGATCGCGGGCGAAGCGATAGCCGCCCTTGACCCCGCGCTGGGAGTTGACCACGCCGGCGCGTCGCAGCACGGCGAACAGCTGCTCGAGAAACTGGACGGGCATCTCGCGGCGGCGCGCGAGCTCGCCGATCGGCACCGGCTCGGCGCCGGCGGCCCGACCGAGCTCCGCGAGCGCGGCCACCGCATATGGGGACTTGCTTGTGATCGAGATCATCGGTTAGCCGATGCTAGTGGTCGGTGGCCTGAGAAAGAACGCTGGTAGGACTCGCCTGTAATCGAGAGCATCGCGTCAGCGCGATGCTAAAGGTCCGGCGACTGAGACGGTCGCTGGTCAAGCGGATCAAGGACGCAGAGAGCGAAGTGTGCAAACGCACACGAGCGAACGAGGACGCCGAGCCGCGCCGGCCAGCGACCGTCTCAGAGCCAGCCGCGCTCTGTGGCGATCAAAACAGCTTGAGCGCGGTCGACTGCGCCCAGCTTGCCGTAGATGTTGTGCAAGTGCGTGCGCACCGTGCTCGTGGAGAGCGTCAGCTCGTGGGCGATCTGCTTGTAGACCTTGCCTTCGGCGAGCCGCTGCAGCACACCGACCTCGCGGCCTGAGAGCGGACAGGGATCGACGGTGCGCTGGCGCTGGGCGCGCGAGCTCGGCAGCTCGTACATCACGCGGCGCAACTCCTCTGGGCCAAGCCCAAGCGCGCGGGCGCAGGTGAGCATTTCTCCCGGTGACACCGGTGCCCCATGGGCATAGTGCGCGAGCATGTCGGCCAGGCGCACGAACGCGGCCTCGCCACTGGCATCGGGATTGTGGTGGCGCTCGATCACGGTGGCGATCGCCGGTGGCAAACCCCAACGCCGGGCGAGCACGCCGCCCACGAGCGCATGATCGACACCTAGCTCACGCCGTTCCTGATGGATGCGCTTCTCGGGAGTCTGGCCCTCCTTCTTGACCTGCGCGATGTAGCCGGGGTAGGCGTGCATCAGCACGAGCTTGCCGACATCGTGAAGCAGGCTTGTGACGGTCAAACGATCGCGGTGCTCGTAGCCGACCTCAGCCGCCAGCCGGTCCGCGGTGTGCTGAGTAGCGAGCGCGTGCAGACGGAAGCGCTCTGGCGCCGTGTCCCAGCCGGAAGATCGCTCGAAGAAATCGAAGGTGCGCACCCTGCTTGCGATCGACTCGACCGCCTGGGGCGTCAACCGCTCGACAGCGCCGACGACCGTCTCGATGCGCTCAGAGGGACCGCAGCCGACGTTCGCAAGACGCATCACGGCGATCAGCAGCGCAACGTCGGACTCGACGGCGGCGACGATGTCGGCGGTGGCGACGTTCTCCTTGGAGATGACCGCAAGCAAACGGCTGCGAGACTCAGAGAGCGCCGGGAACGCGTCGAGCGCCTCGAACGCTCGCATCAAGCGACGACCGTGGCCCTCGTTCTGATGACGCTCGCCATGGCGCTCGCCCGATCCGCTCGAGCTGTTCGGGCGTCGTCCGGGCGCGGAGGGATCCGCCGGGGCGATTGTATGCGTTGGCTTTGTCACTGTCGCTTGCGTGCTCATGACACCTTCTTGACGTGGGGGGCATCCGAGCCGTCCCGTGTGGTCGTCATGGGTCCTATCGGCAGCTGCAGATGGTTTGTTGAGCGCCGCCGTTGTGCGGGCTCAACCGGCGAGCGCGAGGTCGATGCGGCGCAGGGTCTCCTCACGACCGAGCAATGCGACGCTCTCGAAGATGCCTGGCGAGACGGTCGTGCCCGCGATCGCCACACGCACCGGCTGATAGACCTCGCGTGGCTTTGCGTCGTGGCGCTCGATCACCTGGGCGAGCGCTGCCTGCACCGACTCGACCTCGAAGCTCGATGCCGAGGAGAGCTCGGCTCGCGCATCGCCCAGCATGGATACTCCCCGCTCGCCGAGCCAGCGCTCGCGCGCCGCTGCATCCTCGGCGACGCCGGTGAAGAAGAAGCGCGACAGCGGCCAGAAGTCGGCGAGCGTCTGGATCTTCTCCTGGCTGATCGCCACGGCGCCCTCGAGCAGCGTGCGATCGGCTTCCGCGGCGCTCGCCGCCTGGGGATCTGAGATTTGCAGGTATGCGAGCACGCGGTCGGCCAGCTCGCCGACGGAGAGTCCGCGGAGGTAGATCCCGTCGAGCCAGCGCAGCTTGACCTCGTCGAAGCGGGCAGGGTTGCGACTGACGCGCTCCAGCTCGAAGCGCTCCACGAGCTGCTCTGTCGAAAGGACTGTGGCGTCGTCGCCCGAGCCCCAGCCGAGCAGGGCGAGGTAGTTGCGCACCGCCTCCGGCAGGTAGCCGGCTTCGCGCAGCTCCTGCACTGAGGCGGCGCCGTGGCGCTTGGAGAGCTTCTTGCCGTCGGGACCGTGCAGCAGCGGCAGGTGCGCATACAGCGGCTCGGCGTGCTCGGCGCCGAAGCCGGCGGCCTTGGCGGCTTGCAGGACGAGCAGCTGCTTCGGGGTGTTCGAAAGGTGGTCCTCGCCGCGCACGACGTGCGTGATGCCTGCGTCGAGGTCGTCGATCGCGACGGCGAAGTTGTAGAGCACCGACCCGTCCGCGCGCGCGATCACCGGATCGTCGAGGTGCACGTGTTCGAAGGTCGTCTCGCCGCGGATCAGGTCGTGCACGACGGTCTCGCCGCCGTCTGGCACGCGTAGCCGTACCGCACCTTCGTTTTTGCTCCCGTCACGGTCCTCACCGCGAAAGCCGCGCTCGGCGCCGTGCAGCTGCTTGTAGGCGGCGACGTCGGCGGCCGTGGCGTTCGACCGGTATGCGTGTCCGCCGACGAGCAGCGCCTCGAGCACCTCCTGGTGGCGGGCGGCTCGCTCGCCTTGGAAGATCGGACCCTCGTCCCAGTCGAGCTGCAGCCAGCGCAGCGCATCAAGGATCTGCTCGACGTTCTCGGGCGTGGAGCGCTCGCGGTCGGTGTCCTCGATACGCAACAGGAAAATGCCGCCTGCGTGGCGCGCGAGCAGCCAGTTGAACAGCGCGGTGCGCGCGCCGCCGATGTGCAGCGCGCCTGTGGGCGATGGTGCGAAGCGAACCCTCATAGGATCCGTCCATGCTAATCGGAGCGCATGTCTCACCGGCGGGCGGTCTGCCCAAGGCGATCGAGCGCGGGCTCGAGCGCGACTGCCGCGCAATCCAGATCTTCAACCAGTCGCCGCGCATGTGGCGTCCGACGGTCTACCGCGATGAGGATGTCGCCGCCTTTCGCAAGGCGATGGCCGCCAGTCAAATCGACGCGGTGCTGATCCACGCTGTCTATCTGCTCAACTGCGCAAGCGAGGACCCCGAGATACGCGAGAAGTCGCTCCTGTCGCTCACGCACTCATTGCGTGTTGGCCACGACATCGGCGCCTGCGGCGTCGTCCTGCACCCCGGGTCCGCCAAGACCGGCGACGCCGGCAAGGCAGTCGAGCGTGCTGGGGAGACGATCCGTGAGGCGCTCGCCGACAGCGAGGTTTGCCCGCTTCACTTGGAGAACACTGCCGGTACCGGCGGCACGCTTGGGCGCTCGATCGACGAGCTCGCGGCGCTGTTGGAGGCCGCTGGAGGCGACGAGCGACTCGGACTGTGCCTTGACTCCTGCCACCTGTTTGCCTCCGGCTATGACATCCGCAGCTACGCGGGCATGGACGAGCTGACGGCAGAGATCGCCGAGAAGATCAGTCTTGGCCGAGTGGGCTCGCTGCACCTCAACGACTCCCAGACCGCGCTCGGGTCAAATCGCGACCGCCATGCGAACGTCGGGTCCGGCGATCTCGGCGAGAGTGGCTGTGCGGCTTTTCTCTCCGCGCCCGAGTTCCAAGATCTGCCGTGCGTGTTGGAGACACCCGGCGTGAACCGCTCCGGACCGACGCGCGAGGAGATCCAGTTTGCCGTGTCTTTGCGCGAGCGAGGCGTGAGCGAGCGAGGCGTGCGCGAGCGTAAGAAAAAGCGCTAGCCGGTTGCGGCAAGCGCCTGAGCCGGCGCCAATGCCGCTTCCAGCTCGGCGCGTACCCCAGGGGTATGCTGCACGCGGTATGCCTCGCCGAGGCGCAGGATGCGCGTCCCGGCGCTTGTGAGCATCTCGAGCACAACCTCTGCCGGACCCTGGTTGGTCTCGATGATGTCCTTGACGTCCTCGATCGCGCTGGCCGGCAGGCGGGCGGCGTCGACTTGCAGGCATACCGGCTGTGCCGCTGCGGCGCGTGCGACGGAGATCGCTTTGGCCTCGCTGTCTGCGCGCTCGATCTCCTGCTCGGTGGGTGTGAAACGCTCGACCGACTGGACGATTACGCAGGTCTTGCCGGCCTCCTTGTGGTCGACGCGGCCCCTGACGAGCACCACCTGATCGACCGCGAGCGCGCTCGCGTCCCCGCCGAGCGCTTCCTGCTCGGCGAGCGCCTTGCCGAACACGAGAATCTCGACGGCGCCTTCGAGATCGTCGAGCGTGGCGAACATCATGTGATCGCCGGCCCGGGTGCGGATCTTCTTGGACTCGGTGATGATCCCGCCGACGGTCACCCAGTCCTTGTCGCGACGATTGGCCAGGGCGGCAAGTGAGCAGTCCACGCGCGCCCTGAGCGCCTCGCGCATCGGCTTGAGCGGGTGGGCGGAGATGAACAGCCCGATTGCTTCCTTCTCGACTGCCAGCAGCTGCGGCTGGTCGAACTCTTCGGCTGGGATCGGAGGGTTGCTCGGCCTGAGCAGCCCAGCACCTGGCGCCGGAGCGGCTCCCGGGCCGCCTGCGGCGCCGGCCGGCGGCGGATCCAGGTCGAAGATCGAGCCCTGGCCGACGAGCGCGTCCTGCTGGGCCTTCTGGCCTGCCGCCTGGGCGGTTTCGAGCACGGCGAGCATGCCCTTGCGGCTGGCGCCGGTGGAGCCGAGCGCGCCGCACTTGATCAAGGCCTCGATCGCCTTCTTGTTGACGGCCCGGCTGTCGACGCGCTCGCAGAAGTCCCACAGGGAGGTGAAAGGGCGGGGGTTTGGGTGGGCGGGATCCGTTTCATCTCGGGCACGCTTGATCGCCTCGACTGCCTGATAGCCGACGCCCTTCACCGCGTCTAGGCCGAAGCGGATGTTGCGCTCGACGACCGTGAACTCGTGGCCTGAGAGGTTGACGTCGGGCGGCAGGATCTCGATCCCCATCTCCTCACAGCGGGCGACGAAGAAAGGCACCTTGTCCTTTGTGGACATGACCGAGGAGATCAGCGCGGCCATGTACTCCGCGGTGTAGTTGGCCTTCAGCCATGCAGTGCGATAGGCGATCAGCCCGTAGCAGGCGGCGTGCGACTTGTTGAACGAGTAGTCGGCCGATTTTTCGTTGGTCTGCCACAGGAGGTCGATCACCTCGGGGCGCGTGCCCGAGGCTCGGCAGCCCTCGACGAACTCCGGCTTCAGAGCGGCCATCGCCTGGCGGTTCTTCTTGCCGATCGCCTTGCGCAGATCGTCGGCCTTGGCGCCGGAGAAGCCGGCGATCTCCTTGGAGATCTGCATCGCCTGCTCCTGGTAGAGGATCACTCCGTTCGAGGACTCTAGGATCGGCCGCAGTCGCTCGTCGGGATAGGAGATGGCCTCGGGATTGTGCTTGCCCCTGGCGTAGACGGGTATCTGGTCCATAGCGCCCGGCCGGTACAGCGCGTTCAACGCCACGAGGTCGTTGAACTCGTCGGGGCGCACGCGCTTGAGCGCCTCGCGCATCCCCTCGGACTCGAACTGGAAGACGCCGATCGAGTCGCCGCGAGTCAGCATCTCGTAGGTGCGCGCGTCGTCCAGCGGCAACGTCGTCATGTCCGGTCGCGTGCCGGAGGAGCGCTCGATGATGTCGAGCGCATCCTCGATCACGTCGAGGTTGCGCAGGCCGAGGAAGTCCATCTTGAGCAGGCCGATTTCCTCGATCGGCTTCATCGAGAACTGGGTCACTGTGCGATATGAGCGCTCACCGTCCTCGCCCGTGCCCGCATCGGCGAGCTGCAGGGGCACGATGTCTGTCAGGGGCCGGTCGGCGATCACGACTGCCGCGGCGTGAATCGAGGAGTTGCGAACGATCCCCTCCAAGCCCTTGGCGACGTCGATGATCGTGCGCGCCTCGGGCTCCTCGTCGTAGGCCTTGCGCAACGGTTCGCCAGGTTTCAGACAGTCCTCGAAGGACGGGGCGCGCCCCATGATCGGATCGGGGATCAGCTTGGCGAGGCGATCTCCGGCGCCGTAGTCGCGTCCGAGCACACGGGCTGCGTCGCGGGTGGCGGCGCGCGGGAACATCTTGCCGAAGGTGACGATCTGGGCGACGGACTCGCGCCCGTACTTCTCGGTGACGTAGCGCATCACGCGCTCGCGCCCGCGCACCGAGAAGTCGATGTCGATGTCTGGCATCGACACGCGCTCGGGGTTGAGGAAGCGCTCGAACAGCAGGTCGTAGCGCAAGGGGTCGACATCGGTGATGGCCAGGCAGTAGGCGACAATCGAGCCAGCTGCCGAACCGCGTCCGGGGCCGACGGCAATGCCGTTCTCCTTGGCGAACTTGACGAAATCCCACACGATCAGGAAGTAGGCGTTGAAGCCCATGCGGTCGATCACGCCGAGCTCCATCTCCATGCGGGCGATCGCCTCGGCCGGCGGCGGGTCGCCATAGCGCACGCGCAGCCCGCGCAGCACCTGCTCGCGCAGGTAGTCGCGCTCGCTCGAGGCTTCGGGCGTGGTGTATTTGGGGATCAGCTGCTTGTCGAGCTCGAGCTCCACGTTGCAGCGCTCGGCGATCTCGATCGTGCTGGCGATGGCCTCGGGCCACTCGGCGAAGGAGTCTGCCATCTCGGCGCTGTCGCGCAGGTAGAACTCGTTTGTCTCGAATGTCATCTTGGGCGCGGCGAGCGTGCTCTTGGTCTGTACGCACAGCAGCGCGGTGTGATGGTCGTAGTCCTCGCGGCGCAGGTAGTGCACATCGCCGGTGCCGACGAGCTTGCCGCCCATCTCTGAGGCGATGCGCACGATGCCCTCGTTGCACTTCTCTTGCGCCGTCAGACCGTTCTTCTGAACCTCGAAATAGACGTTCTCCTTGCCGAAGATACGGGTTAGGTCGTCCGCGTGGGCGCGCGCGTCGTCGGGACGATCGTCGAGCAGTCGCTGGCAGAAACGCGAGGCCAGACAGCCGGTGAGCGCGATGATGCCTTCGGAGCGCTGCTCGATCTGGGCCAGGTCGAGCGTGGGCTTGCCTCTGTGCAGCCCTTCCAGGAAGCCGGCGGAGGAGAGTTGCACGAGGTTTCGATACCCCGCGTCATCGGCCGCCAGCAGCGTCAGATGGTTGCGCTCGACGCGGCCTGGCCCTCTTGCCGTGTGGTCGTCGACCATGTAGATCTCGCAGCCGAAGATCGGCTTGACGTTGTGCTTGGAGCAGGCCTTGTGCAGCTCGACCATGCCGTTCATGACGCCGTGGTCGGTGAGGCCGAGCGCCGGCTGGTCGAACGCGGCGGCGCGCTTTGCCAAATCCTCGATCCTGCATGCGCCGTCGAGGAGCGAGTACTCGGAGTGGACGTGCAGGTGGGCGCAGGACTGGTGAGTCACAGAGGCTGGATGGTATGCCCTGGCCCGGCGGACCGAGAGACCCCTTTGGCTGCCTGGAGGAACGCCCTACGCGGGCGTGTCGAGTAGTTCAGGAGCCTGCGACTGTGAGGCCCTGCGCGCGTGCCGTCCACTGCAGGAACACGTCCACCGAGCTCGCGTCGCCGGTCACGAAGGTTCGATCCTCCGGCGGCGGCTGAGTGCCGGCGAGCAGACAGATCAGGGCGTGCCCGCTGAGCGAGATCGTGGCGACCGGCTCTCCGGCGGCGGTGCGGCTAACGAGAATCGGCTCGCCGTCGCCGACGCGCACGTAGATGACGATCCCCGTGGTGCCCTGGATGTCGAAGGCCAGTTCGAAGCGCCGTCCGCTGGTCCAGGCAGGATCGACCGCCTCGGCCATCGCGAGCAACAGCAGTCCCGGCCAGACGTCGACCCCGGCCGAGGCCAGGTCGGCGAGCGCGATCGGACGGCGCCGTATCTTGAGGAAGCGTCGCGCGCTGCGACGGCCCTTGCGGATGCGAAGGCCGCGCTGCCTGCGCGAGGCGCCTCCGGCGGCGAGCTCGCTGAACGCGGCTACCGGACCCTCCAGCGAGAAGTCAATCGAGCCCCGTGGTTCCCTTGAGATGGTCGCCTGACTCGGATCGAGGGTCACGTAGAAGGTGCCGAGCTCGCGAATCTTGATCTCGTAGTTGAGCGGCCCCTCGACAGCCTCGCGCTGGGCCGGTATCAGCTCGATCACGAGTTCAGCGGCCAGCTTGGCGTCGCGCTCCTCAGCGAGTTTGCGGATCGCGGGCGCAAGCCATGAGACACGCTTGTCGGGCACCGTCAGCAGCCGTGACTGAAGCGCGATCGGCTCCGTGCTGATCGCACCCGCGACGATCGCGTCGCTGGGGCCGAGGCCCGGCACCGAGGGCTCGGACGGCGCAAGTCGATCGGCCGGCGCTATCGGTGCGGCGAGTCCCTCCGTACGGGACTGCTCATCGTCGGAAGGCTCCTCATCGGCGACGTGCTGCTCCTCGACAGGTGGCTCCTCGACAGTCTCAGGCTCTACGAGCGGCTCGAACTCTGCGACGGCCTCAGGCTCCTCGACCGCCGCGGACTGCTCGGATGCCTCTGGCTTCTCGAGAACCTCAGGCTCCTGCGGGACCTCTGTCGCCTCATACTCCTCGGCGGCCGCAGGCTCGTCGACCGCGGCGGGCTCCTCGACAGTCTCGGGCTCGGCGACTTGCTCAGGCTCGGCGACTTGCTCAGGCTCGGCGATCTGCACCGGCTCGTCGCCGGCTACAGGCTCGAGAATCGCGGGGTCCTCGATGGCCTCGGGCTCTGTGATGGCCTCGGGCTCCGTGGCCTCTGACTGCTCGAGGACAACAGACCCGATTGCCGTGTGCTCCTCGACGAGGACCGGCTCGGACACCGCCTCTGGCTCGTCGGCAACCACAGGCTCCTCGACCGCAACATGCTCACTCGCCTCCGGCGCCTCGACTATCTCGGGCTCCGCGACCACCACAGGTTCGGCGGGCGCCTCTGACCGGGACGCC
>DATCEK010000064.1:0-3779 GCA_036510155.1 Solirubrobacteraceae bacterium
CAGATCGACAGCCTCGAGCGGTGGTTGACGACCGTCGTCGCCCGGATCTGCCTGAACATGCTCCGCTCCCGCCGAACCCACCGCGAGCAGCCACTCGACGGCCTACGGCCGGAGCCGATAATCGACGACCCAGCAGCCGGACCCAACCCCGAGCACGAAGCGCTACTCGCGGACTCGGTCGGGATCGCACTGCAGGTCGTGCTGGACACGCTCAGCCCGGCCGAGCGACTCGCGTTCGTGCTGCACGACATGTTTGCGGTCCCGTTCGATGAGATCGCGGAGATGGTCGACCGCTCGCCCGAGGCCACCCGCCAACTGGCCAGCCGCGCCCGTCGCCGCGTACGCGAGGCGGCGCCGCCGCCCGACCCTGACCTCAGGCGCCAGCGGGCGGTTGTCGACGCCTACTTCGCTGCAGCCCGCGAGGGCGACATCGAGGCACTGGTAGCAGTGCTAGACCCGGACGTCGTGCTCCGCTCCCACCGCCGCGACGGCGACCCGATCGAGCTGCACGGAGCCGAACCGGTCGCACGCGGTGCGATCGCCGCGCGCCAGTACGCACCATACGTCCGCCCAGCGCTCATCAACGGCGCCGCCGGCGTCGTCGCATTCGACGGCGAGCGGCCATTCGCGATACTCGCCTTCACCGTCATCGCCGACCGCACAACGACAATCGACATCTTCAACGACCCCGAGCTCGTCGCCAAACTCGACATCCACGGAATTACCCCCTGAGGGCCGACCAGCACGAACGTCTCCCGCCAGCCTACGCGGGCGCACCGTCGTAAGCAGCGAGGCCCCGCATTGGGCTGTCGAGATGAATATCGGCGGCGTGGAATAGCTTTATGTTTAACTGGTCGATACAGGATCAATGCAAGTGATAACTATTATGGCGTCACAGGTCATGATGTGTTCTGCATCGGTTGATCGTGCCCAGCTGAGTGTTCGTTGCGTGCACGAACTGCGACCTCCTGCTTGCAGGGGTGTGTACCGTAATATACACACCTTGAGGGTACGGTCGGGAGTAGCGCCGATAGCTGTAAAGACAGCGAGAACGCCGGATTCCACGATTTCACTCTAAGATCCGTCCTTGCCTGACTCGGCGAGCCTCATAGACTCGTCGCTAACCGACTTGAACTTCAGCACTGCCTCGACTAGGTGATTAAAGATCTCAGGCATATCCTCAAGCTCGGCATCCATCGCTGCCATCCGATATGCAGCAACATCCTTGTCTCGCAGTTCTCTACGGTAGGTTCTCAACGAAGTCAAAAAGCTCGGCCAGTTGCTCAGCTCTCCCTCTAGATCATCATTGAACAATGTAAAATGCTGGGCTACAACCGAAGGATCCCCGTATGTAAATGGTAGCGTCCCCATGCCGGCCATTGTAGAGACCGGGAGCCAGGACAAGAGGCTCTCGGTCGATTTCTTATGGCTCTCGTCCGCACTTCGAACCTTTGCTTCGTCCCCAGTATGTTTTCGTGCCGCACCGAGTACATCGCAGTCGGCTACAACATAGGCAGGTATTTTTAGCTTTTGAAGGATCACAAATGGAATGTACAGGTTCTCCTTCCCGCCCATGGACAGCATCGCGATGCCGGCGCTATCAAGAGCAGTAGCCAGGCGGTGGGCGATAACCTCAATGACAACTCTGTCAGTATCGCCCTCTACAAACACAACTGCGTCGGCAAAGAATCCCTCAGAAAATGTTCGCGGTAGCTCCTTCTCCACGGCTCTCGTCACTCGGGACGCAGGCGCTGTGGACGTATTTGCTACATCTCCTAGTGAAGTAGAGGATATCTGAGTACACCCGTTACCGAGGGCAAAGCATCTCAAAGATGCAAACTGCTCGGGTGTAACGAAATAGGGACTGTGGGTCGCTATCAATACTTGCGTGTTGAGACGTTTAGCGAGACTTGCCAAGACACGCGCAAAGCTCCTTGCGCGAACCGGATACTGGTATATCTCTGGCTCCTCAATGCACACAATCAGCCCAGGCAATGCAGCGAGTTCGGCCTGTGTCATTGCCTGCTCGTCAGCTGCTACTTCAGGGCCCTCGTGGGAAGCATCCTGTTGAGCAGTCCGTTCGTCTGGGACCAGAGCCTGAAGCATCGCGATCATGACGGCACGCTGAACTCCGTGACCTTGGCGGGACATCATTTCGCATGCCGTCGATAATTACATCCGTGTTTAGCGAGCCATCTCCCTTAAGTGCCCATGAAGGCGCATCTGCGCTGAACTCGATTTGGGCGTTAGGCACAAGCTCGCCTAGCCGAGCATTGACTCGTTCAGCCTGCAGCGCTGTGGACTCGAATACACCCTTTCTGATCTCCTCCTCAAGTTGTCGGATCTCTGCTGCGAATGTTTCCTCCCAGGTTGATCTGGCTGTGGTGACTGCCTCGGACATCAAACTGCCGATGAGAGTGGATAGGGCGGACCCACGTCCGGCTGCTCCGACCTGGTTGACGATGTCGGTGGCTGCGGGAACCAAAACTAGTCGGACTCTCTTCGCCAGCGTGTGCTCGCCGTTGAACCCAAACATGTGCGTCGCGTCCGCGTCCGCTATATCTTCCAAGTGCTCACTGTTGGCGGAGACATTCTCCCAACGTGTCAGCTCGGACAAAATATCGTCCTTGGCGGTTACGTCGGTAGGATCAGGAAACCTCCCTCGAAGCGCTGTATAAGCTGTCCGTATTTCGCCTATACGAGGCATAGCGCGTATCGTGGCGAACCCAGGACCTTGCTTTGAGTTACCGATCATCTTTTCCTTGCCGGTATCGGATGACCATGTACGCCGAAAATATGCGGTACGTCCGCGGCCGTAGGACTCAAGTACTCGTCGATCCTCGGCATCGAGGTCAGAGAATGTAGCCTCGACATCTATATCTGTTGCACCTGGGGTACCAGATACGTGATGAAGGTCCTCCTCGCTGAGCAGCCCTCCATTGAGAAACCAGTTGAGCGCATAGAGCACCGATGACTTACCAGATCCATTGGGACCGACAAATGCAGTGTACTCATCAAGCGAGACCTCAAGATTCTTAAGGCACCGATAGCTTCGGACCTTAACCTTAGTTAGCCGCACACGTCTCCTCGTTTTGTTGTATGTGGTTGAGTCTGCGCGAGTCTCGCCAGGTCGTGGGAATCAAGTCGAGATTTCGGTGCAACATATGCTCCCTATGCGAGCTGGCGGAATCCGAGCGGAAAGCAGCATAGCCGCTTTCCGCGGCGTCAGACAACCAGAGTGCGCTAAGCGCACTGGCGGGGCGCAAACACAACGATGGGGGATGATCGGAGCCGGCTGAGCTGGCAGACGGGAGTAGCTCGCGGGCCGTTGCTTCCGAGCATGATTGCAGGAGCCTGGAATGATACGCCGCGCGCCTTGACTTGAACGAAGTTCGGCCATCCGGACAGGGCGAGGCTCGCTTCCGCTTCGTCACTGGGAGGGAACGTGAGGGCCGTCGGGTGACACGCGTGATCGTCCCTCCCTACTTTCACAGAACGGTTCCGGTAGCGTCAGGCGAGCGGATCTCTGTCGAGTTGACGTGCGGCGAGCCGCTCACGCGCGTAGAGCGTGGTTGCGGTCTCTCCCTGGCGGTCGGCGATCTTGGTGATGAAGGTCCAGGGATCCTCGGATGGCTTGGCCGTTGTGCGCAGTCGCCAGATCTGTGGGGTCTCTGGCCGGGTCAGACTGCATATGCCGTTGATGTGTGCGAGTACGAGACCGGTGCCTTGATCGGATCGTGTCCTGCTGCGACCGCGATGATTAGGCTGAGACGGCTTTG
>DATCEK010000065.1:0-8114 GCA_036510155.1 Solirubrobacteraceae bacterium
GAGCGCCGCGGCCGCGACGATTGCCGGTCGGATCGCCTTGAGGCTGACCGCAAGCGTTGCGCGCAGTCGATGCACGCCGAGCGCCATCGCCCCCTCGCGCCACGAGGCGGGCACCCCGGAAAGCGCCTCGCTGATCAGCGCGACCATGATCGGCGTGATCATCACGGCGAGCACAACCGAGGCGACCAGCAGGCTGGCGCCGGTCAACTCGACGCTGTCCTGCACCGAAGTCTTGTCCGCCCCTGTTATCAGGTGATTGCCGACGAACGGCACGAGCACGAGGATCCCGATCAAGCCGTAAATGACCGATGGCACCGAGGCCAGCAAGCGCACGACGGGAATCATCACCCGCCTCAGGGCTGACGGAGCGAACTCGACGATGAAGATCGAGGACAACAGCGCGAGCGGCAGTGCGATCGCCAGCGCTATTGAGGTTGTGAGCAGCGTGCCATAAATGACCGGCCACGCGCGCAAGTGGTAGGCCGAGGCGGGCGGATGAGCGCTCGTTTCGAACATTCGCTGCAACTGGCTATCGAGATTGCCGCCCGAGCCAAGCCAGGCGACACCGCCGTTGTGCGCGATCGTCGGCCATGCGTGGACCGCTACGAACGCGACCATCCCGACCACGATCAGGCACACCAAAAGCGACGCCGCGCCGAGTGTGAGCTCGGCGCGGCGGTCTGACCAAGGGTGGCGCAAACGCGCCAATGGGTTTGTTACTTGAGGGAGATCCACTGGGTAGAGATGATCTTCTGTGCCGCGGCGCTGTTCTCGATCCAACCGATGAACGCAGAGGCGGCACCCGTCGCTTTGCCCTTCGTCACCTCATAGAAATGGGCGATACCCGCGTAGTTTCCTGCGGTGGCGTTTGCCAGCGTGCAACCGACGCCGTTGAAGGCGACGTCGTTCACGCCCTGACTTGCGAAGTAGCCCGAGAGGAAGCCGATCGAGCTCGGGTCTTTTTCGATCGCCTGACGCTGCAGTCCCTCAGATGACTCTTCGGCTGCCAGCGAGGAGACTTTCTTGCCGCCGATCAAGAGCGTCGTGAAGTTGCTGAGCGTGCCGGCCGTCGAGTTGCGGCTGATCAGGTCGATCGGTCCGGTGGCGGTGGCGCCTGGGACCTTGCCCCATTCGCGGGTCTTGCCCGTGAAGATCGCTTCGGCCTGCGCCTGAGTGAGGTTGGGCAATTTGTTTGCGCTGTTCGTGACCACGCACAGGTAGTACTTGGCGATCGGGTAGAAGCTGAGTCCGCCTGGGTCGGTGCTCAGCGGATCGCGCGAGACGTCGGCGATCGTGTCGCGGCCGGCGGCGACGTTGTTGATGCCGACCTGCGTGCCGCCCTGGGAAAGCTTGATTTTGACCTTCTTGTTGAGCTTCTCGTACTTCTGGACGAGCAGCGAGACGAGCGGGAACGAGGCGGTCGCTCCGCTGATCGAGAGCGCGCTCGTCGCGAGAGCGGCCGTTGGGACCACTATCGAGAGCGTGAAAGTCGCCGCGACCAGGGCGGCGACACGGCGAGATCGGTGCATTGAAGTAAGAGCTCCGTTCGAATGGTTGACAAAGTGTTGTGCGGCAGCCTAGCATAATCTTCATAAATAAGATCAGGATTAGCTATTTTATGAAGAAGGCCATCGACCCCCGAACACAGAGGGTCGGCAAAAAGAGCGCCGAGGCAAATCCAGAGCGATGACCGCTCACGTCATCAAGACCAAACCCACCAAGCAATGACCGCCGAAAACAACCAAGACCAACCCATCCCTGCACAGGGGGGCGCTTCCCGTGAGCAGTGCGAGCAGTGCGCCGCCAGGCTCGTCGAGGATCAGCGCTACTGCTTGCATTGCGGAGCGAGGCGCGGCAAGCCTCGCATCGACTTCGCCGTCTTCTGGGGGTCGCTGTCTCCGACCGACGGCGCCGGCGGAGCTTCCGGCCCACCGAGGACCGGCTCCGCGGCGGGACAACCCGGAGGGCAAGGCACGGGCGGCGTGGCGGGACAGCCAGGCGCACGGAGCACCGACGCCGCGGGCAGACAACGTAGCTGGTTGGGGGGTGCCTCCTACCCCGGCGCCGGGGCGCCATCGCGAGGCATGGCCACGGGACTGGCAGCCGCGGTGCTTGCCGTCGGCATCCTTGCCGGCGTAGCGCTCGGGCCTGGTCCGACCAGCTCGCCGGCCGACAGCGCCACGCTCGCGCAGCGCGCGCTTGCCGCGCTTGTGGCCCGCGCCGGCAGCGGCTCACAGACCGCGACCTCGACCGACAACACAGCCGCGACCGCGCCGCCGCCCCTCACAAGCGAACCCACGCCGGACCCGGCGCCAACGAGCAGCAGCCACAGCAAAGCCAAATCGGCGCCGGCTTCAAGCGAAACCAGCGCTACAGCCGAAGGTCCCGGCGAATCCACGACGAGCGGCTCCCCGGAAGGCTCCTCCAAACCGTCGAAAGGCTCGGGTAAAAGCGAAAAAACTGCGCCGGGCACGCCGATCAAACTGCCACCGATCAAGCACGTGTGGGTGATCTCGCTGTCAAGCACGAGCTTTGGCGCCGCGCTGGCAAGCCCCTCCGCCGACCCCTATCTGGCCAAGCAGCTCGTGCCCAAGGGCACGCTGCTCAGCAACTACACGCTCAGCTCGAGCAGCGCGCTTCCCAACGGAATCGCCCTGCTCTCCGGGCAGAGCGTGAACCTCGACACCGAACAGAACTGTCCCACCTACAGCGCCCTTGAACCGCCGACTGTCAACGCCACCACCGGCCTGGCCGAGGGCGTCGGCTGTGTGTACCCGGCAGCCGTCAAGACGCTCGCCGACGAGCTGAGCGCCGGGTCGCTGACTTGGAAGGCCTACGTGCAGGACATGGAAGAGGGCGCACCTGCGAGCGGCTCGGCGCCCGGCGCGGGCACTCAGAGCGGCACGAGCGCAACGCAGGGCGCCACGAGCCAGGCAGCCGACGCTCCGAGCGCGAGCCAGACCAGCGGCTCGGTGGGCACTACCGGCACGCCGCCCGGCACACAAACCCAGCCCACGACCGCGGTCACATGCCGCCGGCCAGAACTGGGCACGCCCGACCCCAACCACACTCCCGCTCCCGGTGACCCCTACCTCACTTACCGCAACCCCTTCGTGTACTTCGACTCGCTGCTGGGCGAAGGCGCATGCGCGAGCAATGACGTGGATCTGTCGCAGCTACAGGCGAGCCTCGCGACGCCGGCCGACACGCCGAGCCTCAGCTGGATCGTGCCCTCCGCTTGCAACGACGGCTCGGCCGCTCCCTGCGCACCGGGCTCGGCCGCCGGGCTCGCTCCAGCCGACGCCTTCCTGAAGGAAGTCGTGCCTCAGATCCTCGCGACCAGCGCCTACAGCAAGGAAGGCTTGATCGTGATCGTGCCCGACAGCCCGCCGGCCTCGCCTCCCGCAAGCGTGACGAGCAAGCCGGTTGGCGCACTCCTACTGTCCCCTTTCGTTCACAGCGGTAAGCGCGTGAGCGAAAGTTTCAACGATTTCTCGCTCTCCAAGAGCATCTCCCTGCTCTTCGGAGTCCTCCCCTTGGGCCATGCCGGCGACCAAACAACCGTCCCGTTCGGGGCGACGGTCTACGGCGCAAGTGGTAAAGCGGCCAGTGCCGCCTCCACGGCCAAGAAGGCGGCCCAGGCCGCATCAACACAACCGCGGCGCAGGGCACCCTTGGATCTCTCGGGTTCAGGAACGCATGCGTCGCATCCCGGCGGCTGAACCTCCGCCTTCATGTCAAACAACGAACGGAGACCCCGTTGCACACACATCGACCCGTCCACCAGCGAGCTTCCCTTTGGCTCAGCGCGATCGTGGGCTCAATCGTGCTCTCGATGGCGATCGTCGCCTCGGCTCACGCCGAAGCCGGAATCGAAGGAAGCCCGAACAACCTCACCTGCTCCGGGCACATCTCTGCCGGCACGCCCGAACTCGGAAGCGAAGAAGTGCAGGTCCGCTACACGTTCTACTGCAACGGTCCGATCACCGGCTACGAGTTGCAGTCAAACGTAGCGCTCACCGGCTTTGAGGCGGCGCCGCTCGTCACGAGCAACGCCACCAACCAAGCGCTCTCGGACACGTTCTCCTGCGGCGGCGAATTGCCGGGCTGGGCGGACAACTGCGATGGCTCGACCAAGGCCGGCTGGGAGACGATCACAGGGCAGTTCTCGATCGGCAAGGCACTGTGCGCCGCGCCGCATCTCGACCCGCTCTTGACGGTTACCGACATCTACCTCGAAAAGGCCGTGCCGACGCAGGCGATCTCAGGTCCGTTCGACCTCGGTCGCCCGCTGCACTGCCCGGCCTCCTCCTATGTGGGCGGCACGCGTCTGGAACCGACGACGCCGCTCCCGACGAAGGACAAGCAGGCCGGCAAGCACGGCAAAAGCAAAGGCAAAGGCAAAAAAACCAAAGCGGGGAGCAAAGCCAAGAAGAAATGACGTCAGACGCCCGCGTGCCCGGATGCCGTGAGCGGCGTCCGGGCACAACGCCGACAACGGCCCTGCACGCACGGCGCACAATGCGAGCGCCCGAGCGCCGTCGGCTCGAGAGCGCCGTAAGAAACATCTAACCGACCGAGCATGTCGGCAGCGTACGCTTGGCCGGATGACCGCCACCCCTCCGGACAAGCCTCGCCGGCTCCGTCCGCGTAGATCCCGAGCTCGCCTGGCTACGCTGCTGGCGGTGCCTGCCATCTTGGCGCTCGCCTTCACGAGCTGTGGCACCAGCGCCAAGAGCGCCTCGGTGGCGGTTGGGAGCCCACCTGGACCTCCGCTGGCTTCCGCGCGGTGCGCGGACGCGGTTGCCAGAGCGTTCGGGACGATCTCCGAACATGTCTACCACGAGCTCTCGGGCGGACGGATCGCACTGCCGGCCGCTGAGAGAGTGGCCAACTCGCCGGCGCTGCTTGCCGCGATCGCAGCCAAAGATCCGCGGGCGGCGCGCAAGGCTTTGGAACCGTTGCTGCGCGGCCAGCTCGTACGCGTGCGTGTGAGCCTCGCCGGACACACCTTCGTGGAATACGGCAACGCCAACGGGATCGCTCCGGTGAGCACCCCGTTGCGAAACCTCCAAGGACGCACGATCGGCACGATCACGGCGGCGGAGGAGGGCGTCTTCGGCTACGCCGGCACGCTGTACGCAATCACCGAAGCGCAGGTGTTCGCGCGCTCGGGCGGACGCTCGCTCGGAGGCTCCAGCAACCCTGGGCCGACCAGCATCCCCGACAAGGGCGAGATCACCTACAAGGCCAGGCGCTACGCCGTCTACTCGTTTCCGGGCGCCGGCTTTCCTCAGAAGAAGCTGCGCGTGTACGTACTCGCCCCGGTACCGGCGGCTTCCACATGCGCGGCCACGCCGGCCGAGACGGCGGTCGACGCGATCGGCGAGACGGCCAAGCGCATCTACCGCGAGGAGCAATCCGGAGCGGCCACGCGTGCTGTCGTGCGTGATTTCGAAACATCCCGACCCTTCCAGGAAGCGGTCGCAACCGGCAACCAGGCGGCCACGCGAGCGGCGATCGTGAAGTTCTTCGAAGGCACGCTTCACGTCGTGCGCGTGCGCGCCACACTCGGCGAAAAGCTCGTCGCCGACGTCGGCGGTCCGCATGTGCTGGCGCCTGTCCGCGGCGACGTGCGCAACGCCCATGGGCGCGTGGTCGGCCACTTCCTGCTCTCGGTACAGGACGACCTGGGTTATGTGATCCTCGCGCAGCGCTTCGCAGGTGCGCAGGCGTTCCTCTACGAAGACAGGCAGCTGGTGCTCGGCAGCACGAGCCCATCACCGCTGTCGATCCCCAAGCACGGCGAAATGCTGTTCGACGGCACCCACTACCGCACTTATTCGTTCACGGCCGAAGCGTTCCCGAAGGGCCAGCTCGAAGTCTCGCTGCTGATCCCTCCAGTGCGCGGCACCACCTGAACTCGCGCACGGACCCAGGCAGGCACAACACGCAGTCGAACACCTCGCGCGGAACCTACGAAACGGGCGCGCAGTACTCGAGGGGAGCGAAAAAATCCCCTCCAAACCCAACCGCGCGAGAGAAGCGTCGCCGGCGGGCTCAGATCATGCTGGTGGTCATCCGCTCGATCTCCGCGATCGAGGTCTGACCGGCACGCACCTTGGCGATCCCGTCGTCGCGCATGCGTCGCATCCCCTGACCCATCGCTGCGGCCGCTATGTCGTCTACCGAGGCCCGGCTCAGCACCAGCGAGCGAACCTCCTCGGTGACCGACATCACCTCATAGATGCCCATGCGGCCCCTGTAGCCGGTCGTGGCGCAGCGCGTGCAGCCGACGGGCTCGAACGCCTCGGACTCGTACAGACCGTATTCGGCGAGCAGCGACTCCGGCGCCTTGCTCGGACGCTTGCAGTGGGGGCACAACATACGAACCAGACGCTGCGCGACGACACAGTCGATCGCCGAGGAAATCAAGAACGGCTCGATGCCCATGTCGATCAGGCGACCGAGCGCGCTCGGAGCGTCGCGTGTGTGCAGAGTCGAGAGCACGAGGTGGCCGGTGAGCGCAGCCTCGATCGCGATGTGCGCGGTTTCACGGTCGCGGATCTCGCCGACCATGATCACATCCGGATCCGCGCGCAGCATCGCGCGCAAGCCGCCTGCGAAGGTCATACCCGCCTTGGGAGCGACCTGCATCTGCTTGACCCCGGCGATGCGCGACTCGACCGGATCCTCGATTGTGAGGATCGAGCGGCTGCCGTCGTTGACGGCGCCGAGCGCCGCGTAAAGCGTGGTCGACTTGCCGCTGCCGGTCGGGCCGGTCACGAGCACGGCCCCGTTGGGACGGCCGATCGCATAAGCAAAGCGATCCTGCTCGGTGCGCTGCATGCCAAGCGACTCCAGACCTCGCACGGCCACGCCCTTGTCGAGGATGCGCAGGTAGGCGCCCTCGCCATAGACGAGCGGAAGCGTCGTCACGCGCACATCGACGCGCCGTCCGGAGACGGTCAGCGCGAAGCGCCCGTCCTGGGGCACGCGCCGCTCGGAGATGTCCATCTCGGACATGATCTTTATGCGCGAGATGATGCTCGTGGCCATCGAGCGCTTCAGCGTCGAGACAAGCGCCAGGACGCCGTCGATGCGAAAGGAGACGTGCATGTCGCCCTCGCCCGGATCGATGTGTATGTCCGAGGCCCCCTGCTCGATCGCGTCGGCGATGATCGAGTGCACCAGCTTTACGACAGGAGCGTCTTTGTCGGCTTCGTCCATGAAGAGCTCCGACTCGCTGTCGCTGTCGTCCTCCTCGACGATCTCTTCGACCGACTGCTCCACGCGCGAGAGGCGCATGATCAGGATGTTCAGATCCTCGATCGAGGCCGAGGCGGAGCGCACGCGCCGGCCGGTGAGCATCGCGATGTCGTCGATCGTCAACACGTTCGTGGGATCGGCCATCGCCAGCAACAGCGTGCCGTCCTCGAGGAAACCGACGGGTACAGCCTGGTAGCGGCGGATCGCCTCCATGTCGATCAAGCTCACAGCGCCCATGTCCAGCTCGTAGACAGACAGGTCGATGTATTCCAGCCCGAAGCGCTCGGCCACCACGCGCGCCAGCTGGTCGTGGCGCAGGATGCCCTGCTCGACGAGCACCTGGCCAGTGGGCTTGCCCTGGCCGCGAGCGATTTCCACGGCCTCCTCGACCTTCTCGCGCGTGGCGAAGCCCAGATCGACTACTACATCGCCGATCAGACGACCGGGACGGCCGTCGGCGAGCGCCTGCATCAACGCGTCGCGCTGGATTGTGCCACTGCGAGCGGGCTCGGGCGGTCCCACGGCAGGACGCAAGAGCGATAGCTCGCTCACGGATGCACCAGTTGACGTAGGTCGGTCCCCCACGCTTTGATGATCGGCATCCTTGGACACGGACTTGACCGATTCCGCGGGGTTTCTCAGCGGATGATCAGCGGCTTGCTCAGCGGCTGCCCAGACCGTGCTCGAAAGCGCCCTTGACAGCGACATCGAGTGCGTTCAGCCGCTGCAGGGCAAGGGCCTCGGCCGAGGCGGGGCGCTGTGCGCCGGCGCCGTCTGCGCCGTGATGGCAAAGAACACAATGCTCGAGCGCCATCCGCCGCTCGCCGGTCAATGTCGCCGGAGCA
>DATCEK010000066.1:0-48241 GCA_036510155.1 Solirubrobacteraceae bacterium
GAGCGGAAGGGATCGACAACAAAGGGCTGCTGCTGGTACGCCGCGAAGACGGGACCACGACGGCGCTCAGCGCCGGCGAGGTTCACCTGGAGTCGGCCGGCTGATCGGCCCGCTGCAGCGCTTCTTCGACGTTCTCCTGCAACTTCTTGCCTGAGCCGGCGCTGAGCTCGCCCTCCATGCCCTGCTGGGGCGCTTTCTCGTTGGAGAGCGCCTCGGCGAGCACGGCGTCTGTCGGCGAACCCGCCTTCTCGCCTGCCTGCTTGCGCCCCCCGCCACGGGAGGCGCCCGCACGGGTGATCTTGCCGTTCTCAGAGCCACGCCTGGAGCGACGCTGACGCGTGGGCTTTGCCGCTATCGCTGCTTGCTCGGCCTGATCTCCGCCCTGCGCGGGCCGGCGGCCCTGTCCTTGACCCTGTCCTTGGCCCTGGCCCGACCCTTGGCCCTGGCCCGACCCTTGACCCTGTCCTTGAGCTTGGCCCGACCCTTGACCGTGGCCCTGGCCCGACCCTTGACCCTGATCCTGTCCCTTGCGTCGGCGACGCTGACCACGAGCTCGGCGCTTGGGGAAGTTGCGCAGCAACTCCCTTGCCAAAGCCGGCGGCTTGCGCGCCATGCGCGTGCGTGCGCCGCGCAGCACCTCCTCGGCCTCTGGGGTGTGCGCCAGCGCGGCCGCCAGCAATGCGGCCGCCAAGCGGCGATCCTGCTTGCGTGCGGCGTGCACCAGCCGCCGGGCGTTGCGGGCGTGGGCGCCTCCGGCCGAGTTGACGAGCAGACCCAGCAGGCGCTTGGTCTCAGGCCAGCGCTGAACCGCGTACTCCTCGTGCACGTCGCGCGTGTACTCCGCCAGGCGCCAGATCCAGGCGTTTGCCTGGTCGCGGCGACCGATGCGCCGCTCGACGAGTGCGCGCAGCATGATCTTGGCAGCCTCGCGACGCTCCTCGCGCCCCCAGCTTCCCGCTATGTCGATTGCCGTGTCGAAGGCGTCGGGGTCGCGCAACGCGGCTATCTCCGACAGCGCCTTCAAACGCAGCTGCGGGCTCTTGTTGCGTTGCACCGCCGTGATCAAGAAGCGGGCCTTCAACTCGCCGGTGCGGTCGAAGTGCAGCATCGCGCGCGCGCGGCGCCAGCCGTTTGGCGTCACCCTTGCTCCCGCCAGGGCCGCCCACACATGCTGCTCGCCGTAATCCAAGTGCTCTACCGCTATACGCCACAGCTCGCGCTCGAAGACCTCGAAGCGGCGCTCCTCCTCGGCACAGACCGGCAGCACGCGGCGCTCCACTCGCATCCTTCGTCCCCGCCCGCGGCGCACCGGGCCGACGACGATCGCTCCACCCCTATAGACGTCGCGGTCCAGCAGCGAGTGCAACGTCACGACCGGATCGTCGTTCTTGGTAGCCGGATGCACGAAGTCGACTACGAGGCCCGCCTCCTTGCCTGGGTGGCGGCGCGTGACTCGTCCTACCCGCTGCTGGTAGATGCGCTTCGATGCCGTCGGGGCCAGGTGCACGCAGACCGTCGCTCGCGGACTGTTCCAGCCCTCGGCCAGCAGCTGCGCGTTGATCAGCACGTCGATGTCGCCGCGCTCGTAGCGGGCCAAAACGTTGGCCAGCTCGCGCTTTGGCGTCTCACCGGAGACGCCCATCGCCTTGATGCCTTCGGCGCGGAAGGCCTCGGCGAGGTTGTAGGCGTGTTTGACGCCGGCCGCGTAGACGACGCCCGGGACGCCGTTGAAGCGCGTCTTGTAGAGGTTGGCTGCGGCCATGTTGAAGGGCTGCTGGTCGAGTAGCTCGGCCAGCTCCTCCTGGTCGAACTCGGTGTCGACCTCGCCTCGGCGCAACGGCACGTTGGCGATCGTACGCACGCCGACGCCTGGGGAGATGCGCACGCAGCGCAGCGGCGCGATCACTCCTCGCCTTGCGGCCTGGGCCAAGTCGAAGCGCGAGGTCTGCGTCGGGAACAGGTCTGTCACGTGGCGCGCGATCAATGCCCCAGTGGCCGTCATGCCGATGAAGATCGGTCCCGTCCACGCCCTGATCGCGCCGCTTGTCTTCTCGCCCAAGGCCGTGTGGGCCTCGTCGCAGATCACGATCGTGTAAGCGCTCGAGATGCGGCCGGCGTTGCGTACGAACCACTGGTAGGTCTCGACCGTCACCGGACCCTTTGGCGAGTCCTCGCCCGTGTACAGCGGGCGCGAGATGCGCTTTTGGTAGCCGCGGTCTCGCAGCTCGCCGTGGAACTGGTCGACCAGGTTGCGGCGGTGGGTGAGGATCAGGACGCCGCCGGTCTGCGTGGCCTCGACGAAGCCGAGCGCGGCCACCGTCTTGCCGGCGCCGGTGGCGTGCTCGAACCAGAAGCGCTTGGCCGCGTTCGGGTCCTCGGGCTGGCCTGAGACGTCCTCCTCGTCCTCGTCCACCCAGTCTCGAGGCTCCTCCTCGGACTCCTCCTCGACGTCCTCCTCTGGCTCGGGCTCCGGCTCGGCCAGGTCTAGCTCGTCGTCGAAGTCGTCGTCCTCCGGCGCCTCGGGGGCGGCTCGCTCGACCGGTCCGAGATCCTCGTCGTCCTCGTCCTCGTCCTCCAGATCCTCGTCGGTGTCCTCGTCGGTGTCGTCCGTAGCCTCGGCACGCACAGCAAGGCTGCCTCCGTCGTCGGCTCCCGGGTCCTCCTGCGCTTGCTCCTGCTGGGCGTCGTCAGGCCCGAGAATCGCCGCCGAGGCAAGCAGCTCTGGTGAGGCCGCAGCAACGGCGCGACCTGCCGCGCCGTTGCCGTTCGCGCCCGAGCGTTGCGCCTCGGCCAACAAAGCTGTCAGCGTGCCCGAGAGGGCGTCGACCTGGTGGGCGGAGAGCACGGTGCCGTCGACCAGCTTCGGCTCGTCCTCGGAGAGGACACGTTCAAGGCCCAAGAGCAACGAGAACTCACGCCGCCATGCTGTCGACGGGTGCTTTGCCCCTTCCTTCAGCTCGGCCAGCGCCATGTCCAGCGCGCGGCGACGTGGCGAGCCCTGTGCGAGCGCCAGCGCCGCATCCTCGCCCTCGTGCAGGAAGCGCTCGCGCACGAGCTTCTCCGCTCGCTTGATTTCGGCGGGACTCGGAATGGACGCGGCCGCTTGGGCCACTGCGGGGGACTCGGCCATGGAGGCTCTGGACTTCGAGATGGAGCGGGTGCGGACAGTGTCCGCTTCGCTCATGAAAAACCGGCGCTCGCGCCGGTGAGGTTCACAGAAGGGCACGCGTCATTCCGACTCCTGCCCTTTCCGCTTCGCTCAGGATACAGCACATCCCGGGGGATTTGAAGGCATTGGCGCCCGCCAATGCCACGCGCGAGCGTTGGTGGGAGGTCATCACCGCCCGCCGGCCTGGCCTCGCGGCCCATCTGGCAGTCTTCTCCGAGATGGCCGGACGCGCTCAACCGCACTTCCCGATCTCCGCGGTCGCGAATCGCTCGAATCGGTGCGCATGAGCGCCCGCCGCGCACTTCTGGGACTCGCCGTCCTGGTGCTGATCGCGCTGGTCGCGATCGGCTTGACCCAGCTTCCACGCGGCTCGGGCGAATCTCCCGCCACACGCCTGAGCGCCGCACAGACCAGCGCCTTGCTTGCCGGCTCGCCTCGGCCGCTAGCGGCGCTACACGCCCAGGCCGGCATGTTGCTCGACGGCGGCGCGCCGGCGCTCCACGCGCGCCTTGCCGCCCTCGAAGGCTATCCCGTCGTCATCAACAAGTGGGCTTCCTGGTGCGTTCCCTGTCAGGAAGAGTCCGCTGCCTTCCAGCGCGTATCCGCCGAATATGGTGCGCGCGTGGCCTTTCTCGGGATCGACTCCGAAGATCCCCACCGCGCAGACGCTCGCTCCTTCCTGAAGTCCTTTCCCGTGAGCTACCCGAGCTACTACGACAAGAGCGGCTCGCTCGGCCTGCAAGTGACCGATTCGACTTTCAGGCCCGCGACCGTCTTCATCCCCGCCCGCGGCCGGCGCGGCCGGCCCTATATTCGCGAGGGTGAGTATCCAAGTGCGGCGAAGCTGCGCCGCGACGTCGAACGCTACGCGCTGGGAAGGTGAGAGATGGATAGAGGCCACTCCAAAGAACAGGCGCCCCGTGCCTGAGATCAGGGTCGATCCGCTCAGCGGGCACAAGGTGATCGTCGCCGGCGAGCGCTCGGAGCGACCTGGCGGCGAGCCGCGCTGCCCGGCGCCGGCGCCGATCGACATAGCGAAAGATCCCTTCGCCGCCGGGCGCGAGGATCTCACTCCTCCTGAGCTGTACTCGCTGCGCGAGGGCGAGAGTGTCAGTGGCGGCGTTGGGGATGGGCTCAGCGGCTCGACTGCTGACAGCGCCGGGTGGAGCGTGCGGGTGGTTCCGAATTTGTACCCGGCTCTCGCTGCCGATAGTCCCACCCCGCCCGCCGACGCACAACCGGACCTGTTTCATGCCACTGCCGCCGGCGGCGCGCACGAGGTGATCATCAATGCGCCCGAGTCCGTGCTCTCGTTGGCCGAGCTGCCCGCCTCGCGGCTGGCCGACGCGATGGAGGTCTGGCGGCTACGCATGCGGGCTCATTCCGACGCCGCCTATGTCCAGCTGATCGTCAACGAGCGGCGCGAGGCCGGGGCGTCTTTGGAGCACACGCACTCCCAGCTTTACGCGCTCGATTTCGTGCCAGGGGAGGTGGCGCGCGAGCGCGAGCGTTGCGGGGCTTATGCCAACCGCACGATGGGACGCGGGCTGCTCGAGGACCTCGTCGCCGAAGAGGTACGTCGCGGCGAGCGGATCGTTGCCATCGACGAGGAAGCCGTGCTGATGGCGCCCTACGGCTCGCGGCTGCCCTTCCAGCTGATGCTGGCTCCGCGCCTGCCCCGCGCTCGCTTCGAGGACGACGGAGCCCTCGGCTCGGCCCTGCTGCACGACGGACTCACACGCCTGGCCCGCCATTTCGGCTCCTCGCCGCCCCTGAACATGTGGGTGCGCACCGCTCCGCGCGGCGCCGAGCACTTCTGCTGGCGCATCGACGTGGCGCCGCGCCTCACGCACCTGGCCGGGCTCGAGCTCTCGACTGGGGTGAACCTGAACATCGTCGCGCCCGAGCACGCTGCCAGCGTGTTGCGCGACGGATAGGCAAGCCTGCGCAGCGGACAAACCAGGATTGCGCCTCCGGCGGGCGGCGGCTTCGGTTGACCACGAGCCCGGACGGGCTTTGCGTGAACTGCGCCCGGCGGAGCGCCCGAGCGGACCACGGCCCGGCGGGCGGCTCGTGCTGGCGCGGCATATAGGCTGCCTGCGTGCCGCCCGTCGAACGTTTCGTTCCCAGCTTTGTCGCCGAACCGCCGCAGGAAGGGTTGCCCTACGGGCGCTGGGCTGAGCGCTTGGAAGAGGAGCTGCTCGCGTGCTGGGCAGCGCTCGACACCGACGGCGAGCAGCTCGGCGAGCCCGGCGAGATCGTTTGGTACCCCGACAGGGGTTGGCACGGGCGCCGCTACGTGCCAGCCACCTCGATCACGACGAGCGGCTATGAGCTGTTCGGGTATGTGCGCTTCGTCAGCGGGCTGGAGGGCGGAGAGCCGATGGAGCTGACGGCGTGTGGCGACTTCACCGAGGAGACGGCCGAGCGCAACCCCGACTGGAAGCTGGACGTTTGCGACGAGGTGATCGGGTCATGGCACGGGCAGAACGGCGCGCTCGCGGCGATGACGCTCGTGTGGGGACGACCGCTGCTCGGAGCCGGCCGCGTCGTGACCGCCGAGCTGGGTCGCACGACCGTCGATCAGTGCCAGCTGATCGAGCAGCGCTTCACACTGATCGCGCCAGACGACTACCTGTATGACCTACTCGAGATCAAGCTGTGGGGCGCCAAAGGTCAGGAGCTCGCCTGCGAGTCGTTGTATGACGAGGCGCAAGGCGAGGATCAACCGACCACCGGGGAGGACCGATGACAGAGCTCAGAGCTGTGAAGACCGAGCACCACTTGGCGAAGGCGCTGCACCCCAGCCCGCGCGTGCTCAAGGAGGCGATGGGCGAGGCCGAAGGCTTCAACGCGAAGTTCGCGGTGCTCATCACGAGGCTGGTAGGCACGATGTGGTGTGCCTACCTGTTCGCCTTGATAGCGCTGCTCGGTCTCGGGCCTGCGCTCAAACCTGGAGGCGAGGGCATCGTCGCCTGGATCGCGCAAACCTTTCTGCAGCTCGTTCTGCTGTCGGTGATCATGGTCGGCCAGAATGTGCAGAGCCTCGCCGCCGACGCGCGCTCGGCCAACACCTTCAAAGACGCCGAGGAGATCCTCGACCGGCTCGACACGCATACGCAAGGTGGGTTGAAGGAAATCCTCGACCGCCTGGACGAGATCGCCGGCGCGGCAAAGCCGCCTACCGTGACAAGCCCGCGCCGGCCCCCGCCGAGCGCCACCTGAGCGACCTACGAGCCGGTGCCCGCCTCGGCTGGGCGCGGGCCGGCCAATGCGCGTCTCGCGCTTGCGTTCGCGCGGCTGGTCGTGCTGAGCAGGCCCAGCGTCATGATCCCTATGCCACAGCCGACGACCAGCCACCAGACGGCGTGGCTGAGGCTGACGAAGTCCGGGCCGACGCTGGCGGCACCGGCCGCCGCGATCGCTCCCGCGATGGCGACGCCCAGCGTCTGCCCGACCTGGCGCGAGGTCGAGGCCACCGCGGCGGCCACTCCGGCCTGCGCCTCGGGCATGCCCATCACGGCGGTGTTCGTGATCGGCGGGTTGACCATGCCGAAGCCGATCCCGAACAGGAAGTAGGCGGGGAGCAACGCGGCGACCGGGGTGCTCGAGGAGATATCGATCAGCAACAGGCCGCCCAGCCCGATGCCAAGCCCGCCCACCAGTAGCGCCAGGCGCGGCCCGCGGCGGCCGACGATGCGCCCGGAGAGCGGCGCGAAGAAAAGCGTCATCGCCGCGATGGGCAGCGTGCACAGGCCGGCCTGGAAGGCTGAGAGGTGGGGGATGCGGACCTCCTGGAGGTAGAGCGTGTTGATGAACAGGAACGCCCCCAGCGCGGAGAACGCGAGGACAGCGATCGCGCTCGCGCCTGAGAAGGGGAGGCTGCGGAAGAAGCGCGGCTCTATCAACGGTTCTGGGCGCCGGGCCTCGTAGGGCACAAGCGCCGCCAGCGAAGCCGCAGCCAGCACGAACAATCCCACCGTCTGCAGCGAAAGCCAACCCGCGGCAGGCGCCTCGATGATCGCGTAGGTGAGGGAAGCCAGCAGCACGATCACGAGCAGCTGGCCTACAGGGTCAAGGCGTCGCGGCTTGGGCGCGCGCGATTCCGGGACGAAGCGCATCGTCAATCCCAGCGCGACCAGCCCGACCGGGATGTTGATCCAGAAGATCGCGCGCCAGTCCACGCCGTCGACCAGCGCGCCGCCGAGCACCGGCCCGAGCGCGAGGCTGATGCCGATCGTCGCGCCCCACATGCCGATCGCCGACGCTCGCTCGCGCGCGTCGGTGAAGACGTTGCGGATGATCGACATCGCGACCGGGTTGAGCATCGAGCCGCCGACAGCCTGCATCATGCGAAAAGCGATCAGCCAGCCCAAGCTCGGCGCGGCGCTACACAAAAGCGAGCCCAAGGTGAACACGGCAAGCCCGGTTTGGAACACGCGACGGCGGCCGAGACGGTCGCCCATCGAGCCACTCAACATCAGCAGGCTTGCCAGCACCAGCGTGTAGGCGTCCACGGTCCATTGCAGCTCGGATACCGATGCGTGCAGTTCGCGCCCGATCGATGGCAGCGCGACGTTGACGATCGTGTTGTCCAAGCCGACGATCAGAAGGCTCATGCAGCAGATCGCGAGCACCAGCCGGCGGCGCGAGCGCGGTAGTTCTTGGGCTCTGGCGGATGAGGCGGGCGCTTGGCTCACGCATTGCAGTCTGCCCGTGTTCAGGCTTGGGTGCGGCAAGCCCGCAAGTTGTGGATCCACATTTTGC
Organism: Solirubrobacteraceae bacterium; assembly: GCA_036510155.1. GTDB lineage: Bacteria > Actinomycetota > Thermoleophilia > Solirubrobacterales > Solirubrobacteraceae > Palsa-744. Next base: position 7,937 of record DATCEK010000066.1, read on the forward strand.
TCGCCGTCCCCGCCGCCTGCTCACCCGCTCCTGGCTTTCTCCCCACTCATCCGGCTCGCGCTTGGCTCACGCATTGCAGTCTGCGCGTATCCAGGCTTGTGCGACAAACCTGCAAGTTGTCGAGACGCTTTGCTCGCCGTCCCCGGACTGCTCGCCTTCTCTGGCTTTCCCCCCACCTTTCCCCCCACTCAGCCGCTCGCGGCCCCGTTCGCGTGCTCGCCAACTTCCTCCCTGAGCTCGCGCTCCTTACTCGCGTGGGCGGCGCTCAGTCGCCGGCAATCACGATGGCGCGGGCTGAGGCGCCGGGCCTGTCGGCAAGGTCGTCGGCGGAGCCGGCGGCGCGGTCGGCTGCTTGTAGGCCGCGATCCAGGTTTGCGCCCACGCGTAGATCGAGCCGACGCTTGCGAACACCGACGGGTGGCGCGTCGAGCAGCGCCCGTACACATGGTCGGCAACGCCAACCTCGATCGGCTCCCCGCTGGGTCCGATGGCGATCAGTGGGCCGCCGCTGTCTCCCTGGCACACGCCGGTGGCATAGCTGGGAGGCGTGATCGTGCAGATCTCGCTGCGCGCGAAGAAGGGCGGGGCGTTGCGCCTGCACCACTTGCGTGCTTGCACGACCGTCGAGGCCGACTGCAGCTGTTCGGTCAGGGTCGTCTGTTCAAAGGCGGTCTTGCCCCAGCCCACGATCGTCGCCGGCGCGCCCGCCGTGAGCCGCTTGGCCTGCTCGGGGCCGGCAAGCGCGATCGGCGGCGCGGTGGTCGGCGTGGAGAGCACCAGCAACGCGACGTCACCATTGTCGACCTTGCGCTCCAGCCCGGGATAGGAAATCACGCCAAGGACCGTCGAGACGAGGTCACCTGGCTGTAGTGGATCCACAGCCCCGGTGACCACGCGAAAACCGGAGGTGCTGAAGGGCGCGCCGGTTTGCATGTTCTCGGCGCAGTGGCCTGCTGTGAGGACCAGGCTGGGCGCGATGACGGTGCCGGTGCACTGGTAGGCGAGCTGGCCTTGGAAGTCGACAACATATGCAAGCGAGGGAAACGTGCCGGTCTGGACGGTCGTGCCGCCGATGATCGCCGTCGCCGGCGGAGTTGGGGCCGCGAGGAGGAGCACCGTCGCCAATAGGAGAAGCGGCAACGAAAGCGTCCGGCTCAGGACGCGCCAAAGCGATCGCCCCGTATGCCCGAGATAGCGTCCGAGCGGCGGTGTCGGCGAGCAGGGCAGGTTTTTGGGTGGCGCGGATGGCATCGTCTCAGGCGCCGCGCTCGGTGGGGCGGCCCCATCTCATCGGCACGGATCCGCGGTGGTTTTAGCGCTGATCGGAATCTCCACGATCCAAGAACACATCGAGCGCGAAACAAGATCGGTCCCAGCGTCAAGCGCGGCCCGAGTTCTGCCGAATAGCTTGTATATGCGGGATCAGCGAGCGCCGAACAACAGCCCCTTCGAGACCAGAGGACTAAATGACGCTACTCGGCCGGAGGCGGCTAGCGAGGACATCGAACACGCAAGACCGCCAAGCGGGAGCGCGCCTGAGGAGCGCACGCGATTGAACCTCGCTCCGTTCGCGGCTGCGGCTGGGCTGGCCGCGATCGTCGCGCCGATTGCAAGCAAAGTCGACTGGACCGAGTACTTTGGCGCCATCGCCTTGGGCGTACTGGCAGGCTTGGTGCGGTTGATCCCGGGACGAGGCGCAATCGCCAAGGTGAGGGAGATTCCGCCGTCGCTGATCTTCCTCGCCGCGGTCGCTTGCCTGCGCGCTGCTGCGGGCGGGGCGAACTCTGGGATTGCGGTCGTCGCTCTGCTTCCGGTGTTCTGGACCGCCCTGCATGGCGATCGCCCGCAACTATGTGTTGTCACTGTCGCGATGGCCGTTTTTTTCCTTGCACCGCTCGTCTTCATTGGCGGAACGGCATACCCGGAAGCCCAATACAAGGCCGCTGTGCTGTTCCTGGCAGTCGGCGCGATCATCGGCTTCACAACCCAATGGCTGGTGGGCGAGGTTCGCTACCAAGCCAATGAGGCCGAGCATCGCGAGCAGGCGCTCGAGCAAGTCGCAGCCGTGATGCGCGGGATGTCAAACAGCCCACACGCCCGCGCCGAGGTCTGCCAAGCAGCGCGCTCGATCGGCAAGGCCAGCTTTGCGCTCCTGTACGAGCCGACTGGCAGATCGGGCACCCTGCGCACGACCGCGATGGCCGGCATCGACTTGCCGCCTTTAGAGATCGCGCCCGGGAATGGCTCTGCGACCGGCCGAGCCTTCGTCTCGCGGCGCTCGTTCCTGTGGGACGAGGGCATTACCACCGCAAGCTTCGATCACACCATGTGGCAGACCCTTGGTCGGCCCGCCTCGATGTTGTTCGAGCCCGTGTTCAGCGGTAAGGAGCCTGTGGGTGTGCTCGTCGTCGGCTGGCCGCACAAAATCCGTGCCGGCGGTACGCGGGCGAGCTTGATCACGCTGCTTGCGCACGAGGTCGCGGCCGCGATCAAGCGCGCCGACCTGCTCTCGCAGCTGACAGACATGGCGAGTACGGACTCGCTCACCGGGCTACCAAATCGTCGCGCCTGGGAGACCCAGCTCGACCATGCGCTGCTCGAGGGCAAGCCGTTTGTCCTTGCGATGCTCGACCTCGACCACTTCAAGGACTTCAACGACTCGCGCGGACATCCGGCCGGCGACCGCCTGCTCAAGGAGACCGCGGTCTCCTGGCGCGAGGAGTTGCGCAGTGGCGACTTCCTGGCCCGTATCGGCGGCGAGGAGTTCGCGCTCTTGCTGCCCCACTGCGCCACCGAGGATGCCCTCAGGGTCGTCGATCGTCTGCGCAGACGCGTGCGCTATGAGCAGACCTGCTCGGCCGGCATAGTCGTGCGGGAGCCCGGAGAGTCCTCGGAAGAGCTGATGACGCGCGTGGACGAGGCGTTGTACTCCGCAAAGACAGACGGGCGAGATCGCGTCTCGCTTGCCCTTTGAGCCTTGCCCAGGACTCGACTGAATCAAAGCGCAAGGCTTTGACGCGCGAGCATTGCGCCGGTTGACAGCTCCATCACCTCATGGGCCTGCTCAACACGCACCGCTAGGAGCGCAAGATCGCGTCGATAACGTTCCCGATGCGATTGAAGGTCTTACTGTTGACTTCGGCCGGCTCCATTCGAGAATTGCCCGGCAATAGATTGGAGACGGCCCGAGAGCACATCATGGAGCGTCACGCTCCGTCTCGGGACCTGGCGTACTGACGACGCTTGGCCTTTTGGACGCGCGATAGGAAAGCGCCCAGTGCACTAGCGCCTTCTTGACCTCGCGTTCCTTCTCGAGCCGACGACCGCGGAATCTCGGGTTGAGCTCGGCGGCAGAGATCCTGATCGCCATCAGCTCCTCCTCGTCCAGCCATTTTAAGAGCTGCTCCTTGGGCTCCTCCTCTTCGCCCTTCTCGAGCTCGGACGCCCACGCGAGCACTGCGTCCTCGATCCCGTCACGCGTGTCCGGGAACTTGTCTTTACGTATCTGCTCGGTGACACTTGCAGAGAGCCCGATCCACACATCGGGTAGGACCGTCAACGAAAGCTTGTTGCCATTTGCCACCGCACGGCCAATGCCAGCCAGGTCCGCCGGCTTGTACTCGCGACCGGCGAATACGCTGACGGCGCCGGTCTTCATCCACTGGCGCTCGAATCCATCCCACATGGTCTCGAGGTCGCGCTTGCTTGGCAGACGTGCCGCGTTTGGAGTCTCGCTCTTGGAGAAGAACGTCTGACGATCTCCCCGCCTCTGAAACCAGACCTCTCCAAGTTCGGGAACCAGCAGGCTGACCCGCTCACAATTGGTGCGCAGCTGCCAGGCGCGCGCCCTCAGCCAGCGGACGTACTGCGCGATCTGGTCCTCCGAGTGGTGGATCGCCTGCCCGTAGAAGCGATACGCCCGCGGGCCGAGGAACACGGGCGGGATCTCGTTGCGCGAGACCAAGAGAAAGCCTCTTCCATCGTTGTCGGCCGCCTGGTCACCGGCACGCCGACGCTCGTTGACTTGCCGATCCTCATCGGCAAGGTCGCTGTCGCAGGGTCTCCTCAGCGCCATGTCAACAAGCTTGCGAAGCTCGTGGGTGAATGCAGCGCCCTCGAGCACACTTGGGTCCTTGTCGGGCGACTGCGATCCGGTGTACGTCGACTCGCCCTCCCCTGTCAGGTCGACTGGAGCCAGGTCCCGCTCAGCAGTCACATCCCAACACTCAGTGAGCTGTTTGTGCAGCAGGCCGGCCGATCGCTCCGAGAAGTTGGCGATGACTCGTCCCACCTCGGGAAGCCAGTACACGCGCTGCTCGTTCTCCACCTTGCCGCCATCAGGAGCGCCGCGTCCGCGTCCGCCAGGGAAGTGGCTGACGTCGGCGATCTGGATCAGGGTCATGCCCTCGGGCGGTCCGGCGTCGAGCACGTTCTTGGTACGCACGATCGGATCGTCGCCGCCCACCACGAACAGGAGTCGTCGGCTGAATTCCGAGACGCGGCTGGCATAGCCGCCACGGTAGTACTGCAGGTACACCTCGTAGAAGATTCGAGTGAAGTAGCTGAAATCGTCAGCATCGATCCCGGCGACCCGCTCGACCTTCGACCCGGACCCGTCGGTCGATAATCTCTCGTGGCTCTTCAGATAGCCTTCCCGAAAGGCGCGATCGAGCTCGTAGCGTAGACCGTGGAGGACTGCCTGCCACTCCTCGGGGTGCGCGAACGCGGTCGGCGCAAGATCGCGCAACGCGCCGCCGGCGAAGAGGTTCGTGCAGCTCGATATCGCGAAGGGCCAAGCGAAGAATGCCGCCTGCGCCATGAACCCACCCATGCTGTAGCCGACTACATGTACGGAGGGCGGCTCGGGAGCGGCCTGTTTGGGCGCTGCACGGCGCTCCTCTGCGTCAGACTTCCCTTTCCAGCCAAGCAGCTCGCGGAGCTCCGCCACCATCTCTTTGATCTTCGGCTCAGTGACGTCCTGCTTGGACTGGGTGGAAGGATGTTCATCAGGCTCACCCTGTGCTCGGGCGAGTTCTTCGTACAGTTCTTCGGCCTTGGCGTTGGCATTGACAACCTGTTGCCAATCCTCCGCGATGGCCTGTGCCAGGACGCCATTTGCGCCCCGGCCTTTGCCACGGTCCGGCGGCTCGGCCTCGGCGAGCAGGCGGGTGCCGGCCGCCACGGCGTAGTGCGGTCGAGGCATGAGGGCGCTCAAGAGCCACTGTGTCTCCTGCATGTAGCGCAGGAACTGACGGAACAGGTCGCCGGGATCGCGCAGATAGCCGTCCAGCGGCTGCTCGGTGTAGGGACTTTGGAACGGGAATCGCGTGAGGTGTCCTGGTAGCGGACGCAGGATGCACACGGCGTCGTTCTCCGGCCTGCTCTCGAGGATCCAAGCCGCGAGGCGATAGTGAAACAGCAGGTCGGTCGTCTCGTTGAGCCCGTTGTGCAGGAGGTATACGTGCTTGATTTGCCCTCCAGGCTCCTTGCCCTTGCCAATCACCCGCATTGTGTGCAGGTTCGGCCAACCGTCCTCGCTCTCGAATTCAAAGGGCCGCTTGCGTGGGCGATGCGTTCCGATCAGCGGCGAGTTGGGGAATCTCAGCAGCGCCTCCCACAAGTTGTGTGGTTGCCGCGGCTCGTCGCGGTTCTCGCTCGCATGCTCTTTGCTTTCGACATCTTGCTCGCCGTACACAGCGATCTGTCTGAGCAGGTGTCCTTTGTCGACCTTCCACTGATCCGACAATGATTTCCAGGCACGTCGTGGCCAGCCCTTGACGAGCAGCGCTCGATCGCGCTCGTCGGCTGGGATCTCGTAGCTCTGCTTGCCAGGGCCGGGACGAGGAATCTCAAACCGAGCGGTCTCCGATTGTGAGTTGTCCGGCAAGAATTCCTCCTCAAAGCTAGGCACGACTGGCCGCGGGAGACTACACAAGTTCCGGATAGGCGGGTGGTTCGATTGCTTGCCAGTTTTGCGCCAGGCTCCAGATCGGCTGCCGTCTACTGTCCTCGAACCGCTCTGATGTTGATGGTCGACGGTTCAGGGAGGTGCCGAACTGCTCACGACACCGCCGGACCGCGAGTAAACACAGCTGGCGTCGAGTAGCGAAGGTCGAGCTGTGGGATGCCAGCCGCTTCAGCACGTAAGGATGCCCCACCCGACCGGACGTGCTGCGAGGATGCCTCACTGTGGGCTCGCGCACACCCCATCGGGCGAGCTGCCCACTAGGCTGAGGATATGGCTACCAACGTGCGCCGGCAGCAGGCCTCGTTCAACCCCGCGGCCTTCGAGACGCTTCGCTTCTTGACCCGCGAGATCGACGATCACGGACGCGTGACCCTGCGCTACGCGCTCGATCATGCGATCGAGTTCGTCGAGGAATTCGACCTCCCCGTCCGAGAGCGGCTCAGCCCTGTCGTTCGGGACAGCGTTGACGGGCTGCTGTCGCTCCTGCACTGGGTCGCCGGAGTGAGCTACTTCAAGACGGCGGCGCCACCCACGGTGGAGTTCCAGTTGAGTGCCCCGCCGCCGGCTACCGCCACCTTGCTCGATGCCCTCTACTCCGAGGGTCTCGGCGAGTTCGCCTACAAGAACAAACTGCCCGCGCTGCCGCGTCCGGTCTTTCCGGTCGGTCCGGTGACTGAGCGTCGACGTATCGTCGAGGACCGGTCCCATCCACGTGTTCTCGTTCCCGTTGGGGGTGGCAAGGACTCGGCCGTCGCTTTGGAGGTGGTACGCCGATCAGGCTGCGAGCTCGCCCTGTTCTCCGTCGGAGATGCTCCTCCGATCGTCCGGACGGCGGCTCTCGCCGACCTCCCGCACCTCATATGCGCCCGCCGGCTGGACCCAGGGCTTGGCGCGCTGAACGACATGGGCGCGCTGAACGGCCACATCCCGATTACGGCGATCGTCTCGTGTGTCGCGATGCTCACCGCAGCGCTGAACGGATTCAACTCAGTCGCGATGGCGAACGAGCGGTCCGCATCCAACGGCAACGTGGCCTGGGATGGCATCGATGTCAATCATCAGTTCAGCAAGAGCCTGTATGCCGAACGCCTCTTGCGATCCGCTGCGGCCGAGGCCGCCCCCGGCCTGGAACTGTTCTCTGTACTGCGGCCCGCCTCCGAGCTGGCTATCGCGCGCGCCTTCGCGCGGCTGCCGCGATACCACGCAGCGTTCACCAGCTGCAACGCAATCTTTCGGCTCGACCCCAGGCTACGAGGGACCTCATGGTGCTGTGACTGCCCCAAGTGCCGTTTTGTGTTTCTCGTGCTTGCACCCTTCAGCGATCCGGAGCACCTACGCGAGGTCTTTGGCCGCGACCTGCTCGACGTCGAGGCACAGTTCGACGGTTTCGCATTGCTCACCGCAACCGGCGGACACAAGCCGTTCGAGTGTGTCGGTGAGGAGGAGGAGAGCCTTGCGGCGATTCGGATGCTCGCTACGCAGTCACGCTGGAGGGAGCATTGCGTCGTCCGGCGTTTGGTCGCCGAGGTGCTCCCTCGGTTTTCCTCGAACGTGGGCGATCCCGCGAAGGTGCTAGCCCTCAGCGGCGAGCACGACGTGCCCGACTACCTCCTGCGGGATGTCACTGCGCTTCTCGGAGCTTGACGGCGCGAGCGTCGGCGTCTGGGGCGCCGGTCGGGAGATCAGCTCGTTTGCCGGGCAGCTGGCTCGTCACTTGCCACTGGCACGGATCGTTGTCGTCGCGCTGGACAGCGATACCGGCGAGGATGTCCGAGCCAGGCTCAGGATTCCGAGCGCTCGCCTTGTGGCGGGCGCGGAGGTGACGGCGGCACTTGCCGACTGCGACGTTGTCGTGCGATCGCCCGGTGTCTCGATCCATCGACCCGAGCTGCGTGAGCTACGCAAAGCAGGCATACCCATAACGACCGCAACAGCCTTGTGGCTTGCCGAGCGCGACGGATCTCGAGTGATCGGCGTCACAGGGACCAAGGGCAAGAGCACCACCGCGACGCTCCTCGCCCACCTCGCGCGAGCGAGCGGCCACACTGTGGCGCTGGCAGGCAATATCGGTGTGCCGGCACTCGAGCTGCTCGACCGACCCGCAACGGAGTGGGCGGTCCTAGAGCTCTCCAGCTACCAGATTGCCGACATGGAGACCGGCCCAGAAGTGGCCGTGATCACAAACTTGTTCCGCGAGCACATTGACTGGCACGGCTCCGAGGAGGTTTACAAGGCTGACAAGCTGCGCCTACTCGGATTGCCTGGCGTGCGTGTCGCAGTCGTGAACGCGCGTGACGAGCGCCTGGTCCGCGCGGTTCATGCGGACGCGGTGACGAGGCTCTACGGACTGGCGGGAGGCTGGAACGCCGGGCCGGGCGGCGTCATGTTGCGCGGCGAGCTCATAGCGACCGCCGGAGAACTGCCGTTGCGCGGAGAGCACAATGCCCTCAATCTGTGCGGAGCCTTGACGGCATTGGAAGCAATCGGGATCGACCCGCCACCGCTGTCGCGATCGTTGAAGGACTTCCAGGGACTCCCGCACCGCCTGCAGACGATCGTTGAGCGCGACGGTGTGACTTGGGTGGACGACAGCATTTCAACGACTCCAGAGTCAGCGCTTGCGGCGCTGAGGAGCTTCACGGGGAGAGACATCGTGCTACTCGCGGGCGGCCAGGACCGCCAACAAGACTACGGCGAGCTGGGCATCCGCTTGGTTGAGCTGAAAGCCACTGTCGTTGGACTACCGAGCACAGGCTCGCGCATCGTAGCCGCCACGCGTCAGGCAGGCGCACCGGACTCGCGAGCGGTTGAGGCCGGCGACCTCGCCGAGGCGGTTGCGCTGGCTCGCCAACGAGTCACTCCAGGATCGGTCGTACTCCTGTCTCCCGCGGCCCCCAGCTACGACCATTACCGCAACTTTGAAGCGCGTGGTGCGCTCTTCCACACGCTTGCCGCCCAGCACGCTTAGAACGTGTCTCGAGACTGCGGTGCTTGCGCATGGGTTCATGGACCAAGCTGGTCGTCGCGGGACGTCGCAGCGCGTACTGGTAGTACGTGCAAGACGTCACGTGACGATCCAGCGCAGTGATCAAGGCCCACCCACCCCGCATCTCGCGGCGCCCCAGGTTTTGAGACACGTTCTCAGAACGTGTCTCGAGTGCGTCCACGTCTGTGAGGTCGTTGGCCTGCGCGGAACTGCGTCCTCGAGACTCGACTGTGCGCCACCACGCCTTCGGGCGGACGGGTATTGGATCCTTGCTCCGCTCGACTCCCGACCGCCCCAACTTGCATGCGCTCTCGAGCACCGCGCCCTCAAGTCCGCCGGGATCTCCTCCGCCTCGTCCTCGACGCGCCCCAAACTGCCGGCGTGTGCTCATCAGGGTCGGATCGAACCGCAGACCACGATCCCGCGCCCTGAGCCCGTCGGGGGCGCTGCACCCAGAAGACGCGAACCACAGTGAATCGGCGCACGCTCCACAGGCTCCGCATAGACGCTAAGGTCCGCCAGATGGAACCAGCCCCTTTACTCGAAGAGAGGCCGCGCCGCAGGCCGCCGCTTACGCTCCCGCCGAAGCTCAGGCTCGCGGGAATGGCATGATCGCCCAGATCCTGAACCAGGACTTTCTACTCGCCGCGGCCGAGCACAGTCGGCTGCAGCTCAAGGACCACCTGCAGAGACTGGAGCGACGCGAGGCGGTCGAGGCCGGCCCACTCTCGAATCTGAAGGCGGAGGAGATCGGCGAGGTCGTCGACGAGCTCGACCAGGCGATCCGCGAGCACGAAGACGACGCCGAGGGCGGCATCGATGCGTCTGCGTGGATGCCCCGGACCCCGATCCTTGCGATCCTGCAAACCGAGCTGACCCGCGTGGTCGCCGAACAGCATGCCGAGATGATCGAGTCAGACCCAGATGGGCCGGCTCAAGAGAGGCTCGCTGACGATGGTGAGAAGGACAGCGACGGGCGGCGCGCGCTCGGACGGTATGAGGTCACACGGCCAAAGATTCTCAGCGACCCCCACTGGCTATTCGCAGGTGTGGTGATTGCGTGGCACAAGTTCAAGGAGAAGGCGCCGTTCGGCGGCTTGCCCGAGCAGGCAGTCAGCATCGCCCCCAATGCTCGGATCCTGCTCGTCGGCGACTGGGGCTCTGGGCTGCCCCGCGCGCAGGCCGTCGCCCGGGAGATACGCAAGGTCCTCGACGCCGGCATCAGCGACGGCATCGAGCAGCACGTCGTCCATCTGGGGGACGTCTACTACACGGGTGCCAAGCACGAGTACGAGCAGAGCTTCCTGCGCCACTGGCCCGTCAGTGAGGGCGAGGATGTCGGCTCCTACACGCTTTGCGGGAACCACGACATGTACCGCGGCGGACACCACTACTACAAGACAGCGCTGGCCGACCCTCGCTTCGCCCGCCAAGCCGGCAAGAGCGTCTTCGCGCTCCGTAGCCCTGCGTGGCAGCTGCTCGGTCTCGACACCGCATATGTCGACCAGCGCCTGCACGGTGGGCAGTCGGCGTGGATAGGCGCCATGCTCGCGGCGGCGCCGGACACCCGCACCGCACTGCTCTCACACCACCAGCTGTTCAGCGCTCACGAGGACGCGGGCGAGAAGCTCCGCGGCGATATCCAAGAGGTTCTGGCCGGCGGGCGCATCGACTCCTGGTTCTGGGCACACGAGCACCGCTGTATCGTCTACGAGCCCAGAGACGAGTTGCCGTTCGCCTCCTGTGTCGGACACGGCGGCATCCCCGAGTACCTGGTCGCACGAGAGGGCCAGCCATACCCACCGGGTGTCCGCTACGAGTACCGCGCAAAGCATGGCAACGGAATAGAGCCCTGGGGAACTTTCGGCTTCGCCGTTCTCGACCTCGACGGTCCCACGATGAGGATCCGCTACATCGACGAGAACGGTGGCCTGCCACACCACGAGGAGGTGATCCGCTGATGCCCCTCGGCGGCGCGGTGAAGCTGCTGCTCGAGATCGATTGGAGTCTCACGGCCGAGGATCCCGCGGCGCTACGGGCGCGCGGGCTGCTGGAAGCTCTCGCAAATGCACAGGAGCAGGCACAGCGAAGGAAGCTCGTCGGCGAACTTGTGATGCTGCTCGTCGAGATCGATCCCTCCCGTCGCCTGCTCCAGCCCGTGCTTCGGGAACTTGCGACCCCCGAGACCGTCCCGCTGGCCGCCTTTGAGGTACGCGCGAGCTTTCCGGACTGGCCGGAGCTCCGCGAAGCGCCCGAGGAGGAGCCGTTCGATACGTCCCTGCATCTCTTCACCTCCCGTCGCCGCCGGCCACTTCCCCTCAAAGTGATGCAGGTCGAGGCCGGCGAGCGTTCCGAGGGGGGTGAGGCCATGATCGAGCGGACCCCGCACATCGACATCGAAGGGTCCCTGCCGATCCCGGTCGGCAGCACCTTCAGGGTCGAGGTCTATCTCAACGCCGAGGACTTCAATCAGGGTGAGTCCGGCGCAAAGCTCCAGCTCCCGAGGCTCGAGGGCATGCTGATAGGCGTGGCGCTGACAACCTCCGATCACTTCGCCGTCTGCGGCGACACGAACGCCGAGATCACCCTCAGCGCCTCGCAGCCGCGTTCAAGCAGCGCGGTATTCACACTCGAATGCCTTGGATACGCCGAGACATCGCCAGGCATTGCCGCGAGCTTCCAGTACGGCTGGAGGGCAGTCGGCCACGTCTGTCGAGGTCTGGAGATCGAAAGCGAACCTGAGCCCTCCAGCAAGGACCGGCACCCGCCATCCGGGGGCGCGATGGCGATCGACCCCGCGGCGCAGGCGCCGGACCTCGAGGTCCGGGTGATGGAGTCCGCCGATCTCGACGAGCGCCACTACGAGGTCACGATCACCAGCAAGCACCTCCCCGACGCCATGAATGTAACTGTTCCCTGGTCGCTTCCATCGGCAACGAAGCAATACGTCGAGGGCTTCATGAGCGCCTTCACGACGGTCGAGCCGGCGGGACGCAGGTCAGCGCTTGTCGGCGCCGGCAAGGACCTTTACCGCGCCACGCCAAAAGCGTTCAAGGACGCCTTCTGGAAGCTGAGCGATCGCGGCATGCTTCGCACGATCTCGATCGTGACCGCTGAGCCGTTCATCCCATGGGAGCTGATGGTCCCGAACCGCGACGGCAGCTCCAGGCCGCCGATCGGCGTTGAGTTCGTCCTAGGGCGCTGGGTGCAGGAGGACGGCGTCTCCTCGACGCAGCTTGTGCCGCTGACCGACAGTTACGTGGTCGCGCCCAAATACAGAGGGCAGCGCAAACTCGAGTTCTCCAAGGCCGAGGCACAGCTCGTGCTCGAGTGCTGTCCCGGAGAGTCGATCACCCCCGCTTGGATAGCGACGATCGACGCCAAGCTCGCGACCGGCGGTGCCAGCCTTTTGCACTTCGTGGGCCACGGCAGCGAAGGGCCAAGCGGTCAGATATTCGAGTTGGACCCCGACGAGAGGCTGCTCGAGATTCAGATCGAAGGCATGGATGGCCTCGAGAGCGCTGTAAGGGCGAGGCGGCCATTGGTATTCATCAACGCCTGCGACGGCGGGCGGGGAGCGCCCGCGCTCGTCGGCACCGGCGGTTTCGCGGCGCGCTTCGCGCGCCTTGGAGCGCGCTGCGTGATCGCCCCGATCTGGAGCGTGAAGGACTCCGTCGCGGAGAACGTGGCACGCACCTTCTACGAACGCGTGAAGGCGGAGCCCGACACGCCGTTCGCCGAGATCCTGCGCGACATCCGTGGCCTTGGATACGACGCCAAGAAACCTGAGGACAGCTATGCGGCCTACTGCTTCTACGGCGACCCGCTGGCTGCACAGAGCCCTCCCCCAGAGAAGGAGGCAAGTCGCGGATGACTACCGAGCCCTCAACGCCCCGGTCCGATGATGAGCTGCCGTGGGAGTGGGAGCGCAGAGCCGGCAGCCACGCCGAGCTTGCACGTTTCGTCTCCGCCGCCGCGATCCGCGATCTGCACCTGGTTGCCGGACGTGGCTTGCGGGAGCCGGACATTGTGGTGGCCGAGCGTCTCTACAACCTGCTGCGCGAACGACAGATCGCCTACGCCCCCGAGCCCCAGCTGCCGAAGGCCGGCAAGCAGGCGGTCCGCGACCCATGGCTGCTACTGCGCAACGGTGTGGGGACATGCATCGACTTCGCAGCCGCCTACGCCGCGATGTGCCTCGAGGTTGCGACTTGTCCGCTGCTGGCCGTAACGCAAAGGCACGCGTTCGTCCTGATCGCCAATGGGCGCATGCTGGGCGAAGCACATCCCTCCGCGCCGCTCGAGCTCGACGGCTTCCAGCGCGCTGACGGGGAGGCCGTGGGCGTGCTGAGCGCAAGCGACGGGGCCTTTGCGGCAGCTCTGACCCGCGGCGAGCTGTTCGCTGTCGACTGTTCGCTCGCACACAGGGACGGCGGGGACTTCGCCGCCGCCCAGCTGGCCGGCACCAGGCAGGCCATGCAACAGCAGCCGCTGATCGTCGATGTCCTCTATCTCCAGCACCAGCTCGGCCTCGAACCGTTGCGCCCACCCGCCGGTCACCGGCCGATTCACCGATACATCCCCGCCGACGAGGATCAGTTCGTTCCCTATCCAAGCCATGCGGGTGTTGTGGAGCAGTTGGAAGGCGCCACCGGAGTCGTCGTTCTGCTCGGCCGCCAGGGACAGGGCAAGAGTCGCATTGGCCGCGAGATCGCGCGTAGAGAGAGTCTCGGCGGCGGCTGGTTCCTCGACGCCTCGGGTCCACAGACGCTCATCAACAGTCTCTCCGCTGCCGACCTCGCGGGACGCGGAGAGCGACCCGGCGGGCGTGCACGCGTCGATCGTGAGGGCTATGCCCAGAACGCGCGTGCGCTGCTCTCCGAGAGTGATGCGCCTTGGACAGTCGTGCTCGACAACGCCAACGGCGATCCTGGCCAGATTGAGCACCTGCTCCCCACGCCGGAGGATGGTCAGCTACTGCTGATCACGACCATAAACGACGAGTGGGCACAGATGCCCGATGTCACGCCGATCCTTCTGCCGAGGATCGGCGCCGAGGAGATGCTCGATCTCCGTGGGGCGGAGGACCCCGATATGACCGAGCTCATCGAGCTCATCGATGGGCTGCCGCTCCTCCTCGAGGCATTCCGTGGGCTGATGCAAGGCACCGGCTGGGACGCCGCCAAGCTCGCCCGCCACGCCCCGACGGAGGGCGGCCCCTCACTCCGTGGGCAGAGGACGTTGTGGAGGGCGATCCAGTCCGCCGGCGGATTCGACGTACACACGCTGCACGCCGCCGGGCACGGCGCCTATCTGCCGCCAGACCACCAGCCGCTGGCTGCGTTTCACGCGCTCGACCCGAACCATGGGGAGACATCGGCGCGCTACCTCGCAGAGCACGGACTCCTCGCCTACGAGCTGCAGCTCGCGGGCGAGGAGCGCTCCCTGCTTCGCCTGCACCGCACGTTCGGAGAAGCAGTCCGTAGCGACCTCGAACAGCGCGAGCCCAGCCTGTGCGACGAGCTCGTGCAGGAGATCGCGGCCGAGACTGCGCTGCGGGACCTGCTCGACGTCCACGGCGACCTGGACACGGTAGTGCGTCTCGCCGACCGTCTCGAAGCGCTCGACGAGAGCAACGAGAACGCGAACGTGGAACTCGGGCTGGCACTCCACGGCATCGCGTGGCTTCTCGAGTTGCACGGACAGACACGGCCCTCCGGTGACATGTTCGCTCGCGCCGAAGCCCACCTCGAGGACGGCGCGCACCAGATTCAGGTTGCTGACTGCCGCCACGGACGGGCGCGCACGATCAATCAGCACCACGCCAAAGACGAGTCGCTGCTGCGCGAAGCCGTCGCGTGGGCTCAGTCCGCACGCCTGATCTTCAAAGAACAGGGCCTCGACGGAGATCACTGCTTGGCGATGGAGGGCTTGCTGCGCCAGAAGCTCGCCTCCTTCCCCGGCCCCGGCGAGACCGAACACGGGCTGCTGCTCGAGGCACTCAGAATCATCGAGGAAGCCGACAATCTTCGCAATCGACCAGGCAGCGCCATCGAGCCGGCTGAGCTCGCCCGCAGCCACTTCAACCTCGCGGGTATACGCATCCGTCTCGCGCAGAGTCGCCCTGCAGATGCGCAAACTCACCTGGACAAGGCGAACGCGGTCTACGCGGAGGTCCACGAGCGTCGAATAAAGATCTACCGTCGCCCCGTGCATCCACACATCGCGGCCTGCATTGTCGGCTACGCCTACGTCGAATACTCCCGCGCGCTGTTCATCCCCGCGACACATCGCCAGCGCACCAGCTGGCTGCGAGCCGCGACCGAGCACGCTACCGAGGCGCTCGAGCAACGCTCCACGCTCGAGGGCTCGGTCGACCTGGAAGAGGTGGAGAAGGTCGCCGGGTTCCTCACGAAGGTGCTGCTCGCGAGGCTGTCCGCCCCTGTCGCTGCCGCGTCGCGACATGCAAGCACCTATGAGAAGGCTATGGATGAGCTTGCCCGCGCCGGAATCGCGCTGCCGCGCGTGCCGGCGCTGCCATCCGCACGCGAGAAGATCCCCGCAGCGATTGCTGCATGGGTCGACTCGCCCGCATTGCGAGTCCTGCTCGCCGAGTTCGGTGCGACCCTGCCCCCCGAGCAGTCGCTCGCGGACACGCTCGCGTGGCTCGAGGAGTTCTCCACTCGTTGGGACTTCCGCGAAGGCAAGGAGCGAAACCTCGTCAATGCCCCCCGCTTCACTCCCGTCAACCGCAGGGTCATCGTCGCCGCTGCGGAGGCACTCGGCCTGACCGGCTCTGAGAAGGCCAAGGACTCCAGCGCTGAAGCGGCGTATGACCACGTGCTGATCCTTGGCGGGCTCGTGCGAGCGTGCCTGGCGCGTCCGCTGTACACGACGAGGCTTATCGACGACGGCAGCGTGCGGGCCGCAGCGGTCACGGCGCTCGGTGGGTTCCGCGCGATCGCCGGCGACGAGCTCGGGATGCTCGAGAGCATCACCGGCGAGAGCGTCGACGACGAGTTCCACGCCATGGACGCTGGCGTGCGCAACGCCTTTCACACTACGGCCCTGATCGAAGACCGCGGCGAGGACTCAGACGTTCTTGGCGCTTCGTGGCGCGTGCGAAAGTACGCCACCGACAGTGCCCTGAGCGTAGAAGTGGTCGCGGCGCCATCACGAGAGCCAGGCACGCGCCGTGCCAACACACCCGACACCTATGCTTGGTTTGCGACCGAGCTTGCGAAGCTCGAGCCCGGCCAGCGGGTGTTGGTGGTCACCACCGCAATCTACGTCCCCTACCAGCACGCGAAAGCGCTGCAGATGCTCGCCCTCCCCTACGGGGTAGAAGTGGACACCATCGGGGTTGACGATCCCGGCAGTCTCCACCCTGGCCTACGCCAGGAGTCAAAGCCCCACAACTACCTGCAGGAGATCCGCTCGACGATCAGCGCCCTTCGCGCTCTCAACGGCGCATCGCATTGCGACAGCTGACCGCCCCTCGGCCAAAGTGGTGACTGGAAACGGGAGATGAAGCAGCAACTCTATATTACCAGCGCTGTCGTCACAATCAGCTCGATTTTGCTTGGTATCGGCCTTGTGATTTTTACGAGTCTTCATGTCCAGGTGGCTGTGGTCGTCAGCTTTGTGCCGCTTATCCTCAGTCTTGGTTTTGCGGCTTATTCGAAGATTCGCATCGAGCTGGCGGTGGTGGACTCACGTCGATTCGGCTCGCTACCGCTTCAACTGCTGACTACTCTTCCAGATCTGGAGTCATCGATCGTCAGTATCGTTCACGACTCCGTCGCAATAGAGCGGACGCGTGGACCCTTCATGCGTAGCCTCGCCGCTGAGCAGGCGCGACATGCAGTGAGAACTATTGGCGACATCGCCGACGGTGTCCATGTTTGCGTCCGCGAGGACGAGCTTCTCTTGGTGAGAATGGCCGTGGCGCACACCGAGCGACGAATCCGGGCCGTTGCGGCCCGCGGCGCGAAGTGGGCGGAGCTCCCAGAGGCCGACGCATATTGGCGTGCATATGAGATTGCCGCCGACCGTCTTGACATCACGCGTGTTTTTATCGTGGGAGCGGATGAGGACACTGTTGCTCTCGAGCGCGTAC
Source organism: Solirubrobacteraceae bacterium (assembly GCA_036510155.1). GTDB lineage: Bacteria > Actinomycetota > Thermoleophilia > Solirubrobacterales > Solirubrobacteraceae > Palsa-744. The sequence continues at coordinate 25,010 of DATCEK010000066.1, forward strand.
TGGAGCGCAACGCAAACGCCGGCATAACGACCATCGCCATCGATGCCGAACGCATCCCCGAGAACCACATACGACCCCTGGTCCTCTTTGATGAGAACCTACTCCATAGTCACCCTTACCGCGATGAGCCAGGCGGCAAATTCACGGTTGAATTCAGTGATCGTCCCGCTGATATTCTCCAAGCCGAGGAGACTTTCCGAGTTGTCCTTGACATTGCGAATGAAGCCGGCGATGTCATACTCGGTAGCCGTTCTCGAGAGCGCTACCTTCAAGAGTGACCTTCCTGCAAGATTCGCTCTCAGCCAGGAGCGACCAGCTCACTCCAGCCGCCCGGTCGGTTGCAGGCGAACAGCCGCTCTAGTCCATCCCGTAAATCCATTGGTGTTTCCCGGCGTCTGCACGCGCCTGACGGTCCCTGTTGTCCGCATACGTACCACCAGTACGCACACGGACACCGTGAACCGTCAGATCACGCGCATACAACCGGCAAGACCCACTGCGAATTCACGGGATGGACCACTAGCTGCATGAGCCCTTCACGAAAACCTGGTCCCTGCGCCGCTCATGAACATCCAGCCGACGGCAGCTGCTAGGACGCCTCGACCAACCCCAGCGCAAAACCGTCGTGGCCCTTTGCCCCAACGGTCTGGATCGCGGTCGCGCTCACGCGGGGCTCCGCGGCAAGCATCTCGTAGAAGCGCCGAACCCCCGCCGCGATTCCCCCGTCCTCAGAACCATCCGGGTCGAGGATCGTACCGCTGCGCACCACGTTGTCGCCGACGATCAACGTGCCCACGCGCGAGAGCTTCAGCGACCATTCCAGATATCCCGGGTAGTTCTGCTTGTCGGCATCGATGAAGATCAGGTCGAAGGGACCCTCCCCTTCATCGTGCATCTCGGGCAGCGTCTCGAGCGCCGGACCGACACGCACCTGTACTGTGTCCGCCAAGCCCGCGTTTGCGATGTTCGCGAGCGCGATCTCGGCGTAGCGGGGCTCACGCTCGAGCGTGACGAGGCGCCCGCCCTCTGCCAGCCCGCGGGCGAGCCAGATCGTGCTGTAGCCGCCGAGAGTGCCCAGCTCGAGGATGCTCTTCGCTTTGTGGATGCGCGCGAGCAGTTCCAGCAGCTTGCCCTGATTGGGCGTGATCGCGATCGGCGGCAAGCCGGCGGCCTCGCCGGCAGCGACCGCCGCGTCGAGCGACGAGTCAGCTGAGAGCAGATGCTGGGCGATGTATTCATCGACCGCGCTCCAAAGATCTTGGCTCATTGACTGGAGAAGATAGGCGAGATCGCCTACGCGTGCCTGGCCTCTCGATGCCTCGCGCCCGTCGCGGCTCTCCTCCGGGCTCGCAAATGATCTAGATGCCACTACAGGAGATTACGGTTGACATCCCCCAGGATTCATGTTACCGTCGGTAAAATGAATTTGTAGGAGAGGTTTCGCCCAAATACAGGGTCACGCTCGGCCGGCGTCGCGCGAGCCGCCCGATGCCAGGAGGAGGGGTAGGAGATGACGCGCAAAGTCGGGCTCCCGCTCGTGGGGGCCATCACCTGTGCCTGCCTGTTTGTGGCAGCGGTCGCCTGGGCGACGAACACGCTTACCGTCACAGAGAGCTTCACGCCTGACAAGCTCGGCGCCCCCACGAACCTTTCGATCACGGCGCAGTTCGCCTCCAGTACCGGCGGGCCACCCTCTCCGATCAGCAAGCTCACGCTGTATGCACCCGCTGGGCTGGGAGTCGACGCGCACGGGGCCGGCGTCTGCAGCGAACAGGTACTGCGACTGCGTGGACCCCAAGGCTGTCCGGCTGACTCGCGCGTCGGCTTCGGCGGCGGCGTCGGCTTGATCGAACTCCCAAAACAAGTGATCCGCGAGCGCTTCACGATCGACTTCTTCTTTGCTCCGCGTGAACATGGACATCTGGCCCTGCTTGCCTACGCCACCGCCGTTGCTCCCGTAGCCGTGGAAATCACCGTGATCGCCAAGGAAGTTCCCGCGCCCAAGCCCTACGGACTCGGCTTCAGCGTCGAAATACCCCCGATAACGACGATCCCCGGCGCGACGCTTGCATCGGTCGAAAGCGCTTTTGCGACATTTGGCTCGCCCAACGTCGCCTACTACGAGAACGTCCACGGCAAACGCACGCTCGTGCGCCTGAAGGGCATGGTCGTGCCCAAGAGCTGCCCGCGCGGAGGCTTTCCCACCGAGGGCAAGATCGACTTCGCCGACGGCAGCACGCTCACGGTCGATCCCACCATCCCATGCCCACGCTAGCCCGCACGAGCCTCTTCTTCGCTGCCCTGACGGCGCTTGCACTATGGGTCGCGCCTGCCTCGGCAACCCAGTCGGCGACGAACGCAACGATCACGCCCACGCTCTTGCCCGACCGGCTCGGCGCCGAGGGTGCTCTGCAGTTGACGATCCGCTACTCGAGCAATGAAGCGGCCGTGCCGCTGCCGGTCAGCAGTTCGGTGTTGCGCTTTCCCGCTGGACTGGGTGTGGAAATACCTCATCTGCGCAGCTGCTCGCCCACACGCCTGCGTCTGCGGGGACCCCAAGCTTGCCCGGTGCAATCGCTGCTCGGCCACGGCCATGCGCTCGCCGAGGCGCAGGCCGGCTCGCAGATCGTCAGCGAGGACATCGAGCTCACCCTGTTCCTTGGTCCCTTTCACAACTTGCAACCCACTTTCGAGATCCTCGGCCGGGGTTACACGCCGTTCGACGAGAGCGTCGTGCTGACCGGCACCGTGCGTCCAGACAATCCTCCCTATGGAGAAGACCTGGTGCTCTCGATTCCGCCGATTCCAACCCTGCCGCTCGAGCCCGACGCATCGATCGTCAACATGTCGCTGACGGTCGGCACCGCCAAACCTCGGCACCCGATCACCGTCAACACGATCGTCGTCCCTCCCAGTTGTCCAGTCGGCGGCTTTCCCTTCGCCGCCGAATTCACCTATGCGGGCGGCTCGACCAGCAGCGCGCTTGCTCACGCTGCCTGTCCATGACCAGTAACGAAAGAAAGCAGGTAGGCGAGATGTCTCGACAAAATCACCCATCGTCGGGGCTGCGCCGGAGACCCACGCCTGCGCCGGCACATGCCCGACCGTCGCAGAAGCCGCGACAGATACTTGCATTTGCGACCACGCGCATTGCCTCGATGCGGAGCTTGCGAGGACACCCCATATCTGTGCTCGTGCGCAACCGCTCTTCGCAGAAGCCGCGGCTGGTCGCCTCGACGGCCGCCTGCACCGTCGCATTGGCGCTGCTCGCGGCGCCGACCTCGCTCGCCTCAAAAACATTTTCACTGAACGAGAACGGCAACCTTCACCTGACCAGCAAGCAGGGCTTCACCCTCAACGAGCAGGGGCCCGCCTCCGGAACCGTCAGCGGCACACTCTACGTGCACCTGAAGATCGTCTCCAGCACCCACGTCACCGCCGAAATCGGCATCTACCCGCACGGCGGCTCGATCACATGCTCAGGCAGCGCCGCCTACAAACGCGAGGGCGCGACCGCCAACTTTGCCGGCGCCCTGTCGATCGATCGCGGCACCGGCAGCTACGCCAAAGCGCACGGGTCCGGGCTGAGTTTCAGCGGCACGATCAAGCGCTCCAACGACGCGATCGCCGTGCATGTGAGCGGCACGGCATCCGACTGACACGGACCGCGAGAGGAGGCGATCGGAATGCTCGAGCTTCGGGATCTGGTCAAGCACTATCCCTCTGCGGGCGGTGAAACCGTGCGCGCCGTGGATGGCGTCTCCCTGAAGGTCGAAGCCGGCGAGATGGTCGCCCTGTACGGACCCAGCGGGTCCGGCAAGACGACGTTGCTGTTGATGGTCGCCACATTGCTTGCGCCCACGGGCGGGTCGGTGTTGATCGGCGGACGCGACATCTCCTCGCTGTCAGAGCGCGAAGCTTCCAATTTCCGCCTCTCCGAACTCGGCTTCATCCGCCAGAACTTCGACCTCCTGCCCGGCGTCAGCGCGATCGACAACACTGTGCTGAAGCTTTTGAAGGAGATGCGCTGGCGCGAAGCCCAACGTCATGTGACACCACTGCTCGAGCGCCTGGGCATGGGCGAGCGTTTGCATCATCGCGCCGAGACGCTCTCGATGGGTGAGCGCCAGCGCGTGATGATCGCACGCGCTCTCTCCACCGAGCCGAGCATGCTGCTCGCCGACGAGCCGACCGGCAGCCTCGACACCCAGCGCGGGCGCGAAGTGCTCGAATTGCTGCGCGGTCTGTGTCGCGAGCGCGGCGTGGCGGTCGTGCTCGTGAGCCACGACCCGATGGCAGCCGAATACGCCGACCGCGTGCTGGCGCTGCGCGACGGGCAACTGTCCACATACGAGCACGAGCAGAGCCCGCGAGCCGCTTCCCTCGCAGCTGACGAGAGGTAAAAAGGTGAAGCTGTCAAACGCGCTGCGCCTCTACCGGGTGCGTTTGCGCGCGCGCTTTCTGCAGGAGTGCTTTGCCGTGCTCGGCATCGCCGCCGGCGTCGCGCTGCTGTTCGCCTCACAGGTCTCGAGCTCCTCGCTGCAGGGCTCCGTCGCCCAGCTCTCGCGAGCGGTCGTCGGCAAAGCCGACCTGCAACTCATGGCCCGCGATCCGCACGGCTTCCCCGAAAGCATGCTCGCAAAGGTGCGTGATATTCCCGGCGTGCTGGTAGCGGCGCCCGTATTGGAAGTAAATGCAAATGCTGTTGGGCCCCACGCCCACGAGTCAATCGAGCTCGTAGGAGCGGATCGCGCTCTGTCTGCGCTCCGGGGCGCCTTGCTCGCTCACGCCAACCTCTCACCGTTCGGCAATATCGGCGCGGTGGCGCTTCCCGCCCCCCTGGCCAAGGCGATCGGTGTCACCCAGTTCGGACAGGAAGTCAACTTGCAGATTGCCGGGCGGACGGTCAGGGCGCCTTTGTACGAACAGCTGCACGAACGCCAGATCGGCGGGCTCGTCGCCACACCGCTTGCGATCGCGCCGCTCACCTACGCTCAGGAAATGGCAGGCATGGGCGGCCGTGTCAGCCGCATCCTCGTGCAGAGCGCCGCCGGCTCGCAGACCAAGGTGCGCGCCGCGCTGACGGTGCTCGCCGGCGGCCGCCTGAACGTCGAGAGCACCGGCTATGACGGAGGGCTTTTCGCCAAGGCGGCTACCGCCAGCAACCAATCGACAGCTTTGTTCTCGGTCATCAGCGCGCTCGTGGGCTTCCTGTTTGCGTTCAACGCGATGTTGTTGACAGTGCCGCAGCGGCGACGGCTCGTCGCCGACCTGCGTCGCGACGGGTACACGCCGCTGACGGTGATCGCCGTGCTCTTGCTCGACGCCTTCGCGCTTGGGACGATCGGCTGCGCGCTCGGGCTTGCCCTAGGCGAGGAGCTCTCGATTCACCTGTTTCACTCAAACCCAGCCTTCCTCTCGCTGGCATTTGCCGTCGGTGCACAGCGCGTCGTCAGCTGGCAGAGCGTCGCGATCGCCACGGGCGGCGGGATGCTGGCCGCGACCGTGGCGGTGCTGAGCCCGCTGCGCGACATCCTCTCGCGCGACCCGCTGGCCGCGATCAGCCCGCGCGAAGGCAGCGGCGGAACCCGTACCGGCAGGCGTAGGGCGCTTGGCGGTCTTGCCTGTCTCGCCGTCGCAACGACGTTGTTGCTGGCCAAGCCAGACGCCGCCATCCCCGGCATGGTGTTGCTGCTCGGCGCGCTGCTATTGGAGCTGCCGATCGTGCTCCACGCCACGCTCGTGACCGTCAAGCGGATCGGCTCCCTGTTCGTGAGCCCGATCGCGCACGTCGCGACGATGGAGCTCGGGGCCGCTCGTGCACGGGCCGTGGCGATCGCAGCGACGGGAGCGGTTGCCGTGTTCGGCAGCGTCGCGATTCAGGGCGCACACGGCGACCTGCTGCGAGGGCTCGAAGGCGCCGCGCGCGACACGAACGCCGCAGGCGGTGTTTGGGTATCGCCCGCCGGATCCTACAACCTGCTTAATACGGCACCCTTCGTCCCTACCGCGCGCGCGCGACTTGCACGGCTGCCTGGGGTGCGCGCGGTACAGCTGTACCGTGGCGGCCTGCTCGACTATGGCTACCGGCGTGTGCTCGTCGACGCGCCGGCGCGCGAAGCTAAGCCGCTGATACCGGCCGGGCAGATCCTGCAGGGCAATGTGCGTCTGACCGAAGAACGTGTACGCGCAGGTGGCTGGGCGGTCGTCTCGCAAGGGCTCGCCGAAGAACAGCACCTGCACATCGGCCAGGCCTTTGCCCCGCCGACACCAGATCCGCTGCGTTTGCGCGTGGCCGCGCTGTCGACCAACCTTGGCTGGGCGCCCGGGGCAATGCTCGTCAACGCGACCGACTACGCGCGTGCGTGGGGCAACCAGGACGCGAGCGCATATAGCGTCGTGCTGTATCCCAGCTTCTCGCCGACAGAGGCAGCCCGGGAGATAACGCATGCCCTGGGGCCTGGGACCGGACTTACGGTGCAGACCGCCGAAGCGCACGCGGCCGAGCAGGTAGCGCTCGGCCGCGAAGCGCTCGAACGACTGACGCAGATCGCCACGCTGATCCCGCTCGTCGCGGTGCTCGCGATGGCGGCTGCGATGGGCGCGATGGTGTGGCAACGCCGCCCGCGCCTGGCCAAGCTCAAGCTCGAGGGGCTGCCGCGCGTGGAACTGTGGGGCACGATCCTGCTGGAGAGCCTGCTGCTGCTCGGCGCCGGCTGTCTCACCGGGGCCGTCTTCGGCCTCTACGGCCAGCAGCTGGCCGACCGTGCGCTTGCGCACGTGATCAACTTCCCCGTCGTCTATTCGGTCACGGCCGTGCCGGCGCTGCAAAGCCTTGTGCTGGTGATCGCCACCGCGCTTGCGATCATCGCGGTCCCGGGCTATATCGCCGCGTCGGTGCCGCCGGCGCTCGCGCTCCAAGACTGACACAACCATGGCCGAGGAAAGCAAGCTCGAGCGTGAGCAGACCCGACACGTCAAGGCGCAAAAGTCGGCAGGTAGGGGTAAGCAAGGTGAGCGGCCCAAACAAGAGTCGCGGCGTAAGAGGATTCAGGTCGAACCTCCCAAAAGAAGATCGAAGCGCAAGGAAAACGAGGTCGAGCCCGCGAAACGGGAGTCGACGCGCGAGTACAAGCAGGTCGAGCGCGCCAAGGCACAGGAGCGCACGCGCGAAGCGCTGATCGAGGCGGCGACCGACGAGTTCTTCGAGGGCAACTGGCTGAAGACCTCGCTCGACTCACTCTCTCACCGAGCCGGGGTCACCAGACAGACCTTGCTGCGCCACTTCGGCTCCAAGGACGGGCTGTTGATGCAGTCGCTGATGCGCGGCGCCACGCAAGTGCGCGACCAGCGTTGGAGCACACCCACGACCGACATCTCCGGCGCAGTCGAGAATGTCATCGACCACTACGAAGAGTGGGGCGAGCGCTCGGTGCGCATCGGCGCCTGGCAACGCGGCCCGACGGTGCTCGCGCTGTTCGCGAACGCTGCGCGCCAGATCCACTACGACTGGGTGGAGCACGCATTTGCGGGATGGCTCGACAAGTTCGACGATGACAAGCGCGCAGAGCGCCAAGCGATTTTGGTCGTGCTTTGCGACGTGCAGAGCTGGTGGATTCTCTCCAACGACCTCGGCCTGCCACGCCGCAAGGTCCATGCGATCTTGACCGATCAGATCGAACGCGCACTGGAGGAGAAGTGAGACGGCTCGGACGCTTCGACGCTGCTCGGCGCCATGCCCGCGCCAACGATGAACCTACACATGGACACGATCGGGAGGCGCCGACGAAGCGCCTCATGCGCGCGTGTGAGAAGCCGCGATGAAGGTTCTTGCCTACACCTCTCCCGCGCGCGGCCATCTCTACCCGGTCGTGCCGATCGTGGCGGAGCTCGCGCGGCGCGGCCACAGCACGACGCTGTACTCGCTCGCCGGCGAGCTCGGACAGTTGGCGCCGCTCGGCATCGAAGCCCATGCGATCGATCCAGCGATCGAACGCATCGAGATCGAGGACTATCGGGAGCGCTCGCAGCTCGGCGCGATTCGCGCTGTCTTCAGAGCCTTCTTGAAGCGCTCGGCCAGTGAGGCGCCAGACCTCGAGAGAGCACTCGCCAAGCACGACCCGGACCTGCTGCTCCTCGACATCAACTGTTGGGGCGCGGCGGCCGTGGCAGAGGCGTCAGGCCGTCCGTGGGCGATGTACTCGCCATATCTGCTGCCACTCCCATCCAAAGACGCACCGGCCTACGGGCCGGGACTGCGACCGCTGAGCGGACCGATCGGGACCCTGCGCGACGCGATCGTCAACCGCGTCAGCGAGCGCATCTCCTTTCAAAGCGCGATGCCGCAAATCAACGCGCTGCGCTCCGAACATGGCCTGCAAGCACTCGCCCGCTACGAGGACCTGCTCGCGGCACCCGGCTTGCTGCTGTCGTTGACCGCCGAGGGCTTCGAGTACCCGCACAGCGACTGGCCGGCGAATGTGAAGCTGGTCGGCCCCATGAATTGGAGTCCCCCACTCAGCGCTGAGCCCTATGACAGCCCGGTGCGCGCCGGCGCACTCGACGAGGAGTCGGTTGCGCAGCCACACTCTCCCGAGCCGACATCTTCCCAACGTCCCACAGATGCCCGCGCGTGGCTGGACGAGCTGGCCGATCCATTGGTGCTCGTCACCTGCTCGACCGAGCTGCAACGCGACAAGCGACTGTTGCACGTGGCGCTCGAAGCGCTGCCGCCGGCCGGCATGTCTGTGCTCGGCACGACCGCGGCCCATGATCCCGCGGGCTTTGCGACCCCGCCTCACAGCAAGCTCGTGCGCTTCGTCTCTCACGATGCCGTCCTTCCGCGCACCGCGTGCGTGGTCTGCCACGGCGGCCTTGGCATCGCGCAAAAGGCGCTTGCGGGCGAGACCCCGGTCGTGGTCGTGCCCTTTGGACGCGACCAAGCAGAGACGGCCAGGCGGGTCGAGTTCGCCGAAGCCGGTGTGCGACTCTCGCCACGTCGCCTGAACCCTGAACGACTACTCGGCGCCGTGCGCAGCGCGATGCGCTGCGGCGAGGGCGCGCGGCGTGTGGCTCGCGCCTACACTGCGGCCGGTGGAGCAAGCGCCGCGGCAGACGCCATGGAGGCCATCACCGAAGGCTGAGAGATGCTCGGCGTCGTCCACGTAGCCCCGGGCACGTTCTTCGCGGTCATCGCCGCCTCAGCGGTGGCGGCAACGCTCGCGGCCCTCGCCGGCGGCCGCGCTCGTGGGAGCAGCGGTGCTCTCGACCCTCTTTTTCCCGGTGCTCGGCCTGCGCCTGCGCGGCGAGCATCCCAGCGAGGATGAGCTTCCCTTGACAGGCCAGGCCCAAGCGGAGACGATGCCCCCGTTGCCAACCGTGAACGTAGAGGGCTTTGAGCCATGACCGGAGTCCTCTACGGGCTGGCGAAATTCTGCGTGCGCCATCGCTACGTGACGATCGCCGTATGGCTCGTCGTGACGATCGTGCTCGTCGGCCTCTCGCACCGACTAGGTGAAAACACCAACGACAACCTGTCGCTGCCGGGAACCGACAGCCAGCACGCGACCGACACGCTCAAGACTTCGTTCCCCGACCAAGCCAACGGCACCAGCCCGATCGTGCTGCACGCCTACAGCGGCAAGCTCACCGAAGCCAAGTCCTCAACCGCAGTCAACGAAGCCGCCGCCGACGTGGCAAAGGCCCCACATGTGGCCTCGGTAGTCAACCCGCTCACCCCTCAAGGAGCCTCGGCACTGAGCAAGGACAAGTCGACCGGCTACCTGTCGGTGACGCTGGCGGTCTCGCCAGGCGAACTGTCGGTCTCCGAAGTGCAGACGATCATCGACGCCGCCAACCCGGCCAAGGCGGCCGGACTGCAGGTCGAGACCGGCGGCCAGCTCGGCCAGAAGGTCTCCAAGACCTCGACCGAGTCAAGCGAGCTGATCGGGATCATCGCGGCGATGATCATCCTCACGTTCACTTTCGGCACGGTCGTCTCGATGCTGCTGCCGATCCTGAACGCCGTGCTCGCGCTGCTCTCGACGCTCGCGATCATCCGCCTGCTCGGCCACGTGATCAGCGTGCCGACAGTCGCGCCGACACTTGCGACGATGATCGGCCTCGGAGTGGGGATCGACTACGCGCTGTTCATCGTCACCCGCCACCTGCGCGGCCTCGACGAGGGCCTCGACGTCCACGAGTCGATCGCCCGCGCCGCCGCTACTTCCGGCGGAGCGGTCTTCTTCGCCGGCTGCACCGTCACGATCGCGCTGGTCTCGCTGGCGGTCGCCAAAATCCCGCTGGTCACAACGATGGGCCTGATGGCTGGCATCGCGGTCGTGGTCGCCGTGCTGGCAGCGCTCACGTTGATGCCGGCGCTCGTGGCGAGCACCGGATCGCATATTCACTCGCTGCGCGTACGCACCCCACCTTCGGTCGCCGAGTCCAAGCAGGGCGCCTGGGCCAAGTGGGCCGCCGACATCGCCAAGCACCCGGCTCTAGCGGGCTTGGCCGCACTGGCGATCCTGCTGCCGCTGACAATCCCGCTGCTGTCGCTGAGCCTCGGCCAAGAAGACGTGGCCGCGCTTTCGACTTCGACGACAGCGCGGCGCGCCTATGACCTGATCTCCACGAACTTTGGCCCGGGAGTGAACGGCCCGCTGATCGTCGCCGTCACGCTTGGCACGCCGACGAAAGGAAGCACCGACCCGCGTCTGGAGACACTGCAAAAGGACGTCTCCTCCACCAAGGGTGTCGCCGCCATCACCCCGATCCAGATCGACGAGGCGGGCACCGCCGCTTACTTCAACGCGATCGCAACAACGGGACCAGCCGAAAAACCGACCCAGGAACTTGTCGAACACTTGCGCTCCAATGTCATCCCAGGCGCCGAGGAAGGCACGAACATGCACGCCGACATCGGCGGCAGCACAGCGGGAAACATCGACCTCGCAACGCAGATATCGAACAAGCTGCCGCTGCAGATCCTGGTCGTGATCGCACTCAGCTTCGTGCTGCTGATCCTCGCCTTCCGCACCGTCGTGATCCCACCGCAGGCAGCATTGATGAACCTCTTGTCGATCGGCGCCTCCTACGGCGTGCTGACCGCCGTCTTCCAGTACGGCTGGCTCAGCAGCCTGATCGGCCTCAGCGGCCCCGTGCCGATCGTCTCCTACGTGCCGCTGTTCATGTTCGCGATCCTATTCGGCCTCTCAATGGACTACGAGGTGTTCCTCGTCAGCCAGATCGAGGAGCACGTGCACGCGGGCGAGGACAACCGCGGCTCAGTCGTCTCCGGCCTGGTAACAAGCGCACGCGTGATCACGGCCGCGGCGATGATCATGGTGTTCGTGTTCGGCAGCTTCGTGCTCAACGGCTCCCCGACGATCAAGCAATTCGGCGTCGGCTTGGCCGTGGCTGTGATCCTCGACTCGACGGTGGTGCGCTGCCTGCTGGTGCCGGCCCTGATGATCCTGATGGGCAAGCTCAACTGGTACATGCCGGCTTGGCTTGACAAAGTCACGCCGCACCTGAACATCGAGGGCGGCGAGTTCTTCCAGAAGCGCGACGCACAGTCAGAGCCCGAGTCCGCGGCGTTGACCGACGTCTGAGCGGCGGCGAGGACCGGCACGCGTCGCTACGAGCCCACGTTCCACGCGCCAGCACAACTGGACCTCCGGGAGCGCTGCCAATGCGGCCTTTCCGCGGGCCGTGCGAGATCCGCTCCTGAGGGACCGCGAAGTGTCAAGCCGCGGAGCCCAAAAGACACACCCCGAACCCAGAAACTGGCCAGCTAGCCAACCATTGCCAATCGCGCTACGCTCAAGGCCCCCACGCACCTCCCCCAGCGGACGAACGACAGGAACGGAGCCCCACCGTGAACAGCATCCTGGAGAACCGGCGCCTCATGCAGCAACTTCCGTCCGGCCCCAAAGTCCCGGCCAGCGTGCAGATGGCAGGCTCGTGGCTGCGCCCCACGAATGTCGTGCTGCGCGCGCGCGAGCGCTACGGCAAGCGCTTCTCCGTGCGGCTGCTCGGTCAGCTGCCATTCGTGGTCCTCTCAGACCCGGATGAGATCAAGGAAGTCTTCCAAGCATCGCCCGAGGTCTTGCACCCAGGCGAGGGCGCGCGCATCCTCGAGCCGATCGTCGGCCCCAACTCGGTGATCCTGCTCGACGAGAAGCCGCATCTCAGCCAGCGCAAGCTGATGCTGCCCGCTTTCCACGGCGACGCGATGCAAAGCCTGGCGGAGCTGATGAGCGAGCTGACCGAGCGCGAGATCGCGAGCTGGCCCCAAGACGAGCCGCTGGCGCTTCACCCGCGCCTGCAACAGCTGACCTTGGAGATCGTCCTCCGAGCAGTCTTCGGCCTGGAGCAAGGCGCCCAGCTCGACCGCTTGCGCGAGCTGCTCACGCAGGTGCTCGAGTTCGCCGAGAACCCGATCTCGCTATTGCCGTTCGCGCAACGCGCACTGGCCGGCCGTGGCCCGATGGGCCGCCTGGAACGGCTCCGCGAGGAGACCGACAGCTTGATCTTCGAGCTGATCGAGCAGCGTCGCAGTGAAGACGCACAGGGTCCCGACGTGCTCACGCTGCTCTTGGGCGCCGAACACGAGGACGGCTCGCCGATGAGCCCGGCAGAGCTGCGCGACGAGCTGGTGACGGCGCTGGTGGCCGGCCACGAGACGACCGCCTCGCAGCTGGCTTGGGGCTTCGAGCTGCTGGCACGCCACCCGAAGGTGGCAACCTGCCTGGCGCGCGAACTCGAAGACGACCCGGACAGCCCGTACCTGACGGCCACGATCCACGAGATCATGCGTCGCCGCCCGGTACTGATGAACGCCGAGCCGCGCCTGGTCAAGCAAGAGGTGGAGATCGGCGGCGTCAGCTACCCGCCGGGTGTGGTGCTGATCGCAAGCGCCCTGCTCGTGCACCACGACCCCGACATCTACCCACAGCCGTATGCGTTCCGTCCCGAGCGCTTCCTCGAGAGCGAGGGCGGCAAAGCGCCAGGCACCTACACGTGGCTGCCGTTCGGCGGCGGTCGCCGCCGCTGCCTCGGCGCGAGCTTCGCGATGCTCGAGATGAAGATCGTTTTGCGGCAGGTGCTGGCGAGTAATCTCGTGCTGCCCGTCGGCGATCGCCCCGAGAGCGCGCGGCGACGCTCGATCACGATCAGCCCGTCGCGGGGCTGCGAAGTGATGTTGCGCGCGAGGCCTGAGGAGACCCCCAAGTCAGAGACCGCGGCGGTTGCCCCAGAGAAGGTCGCCGCGCTCGCCTGAGCAGTAGCGCCAGCAGCTACTCGCCAATGCGACGACGGGAGCGAGCCACGGAGCCTCAGCCGGCCGCTAGGTTGACAAAAAGACTCGTACTCGTTTGACCTGCCGCCCACCCGGGTAGCACTGCTAGATCGGTCCGGGAGGGCACGGGGTTCGCCTACCCGGCAAAGCCATGTAGCAGGGAGGCAGAGATGGTCAGTCGGCTTCGGTTCCACGTCCGCTCGCACGCGTGTCTCGCCGTGCTCGCAGCGATCCTCACAACGATGGCACTGGTCTCCGTGGCCGGCGCGTCTCGAGGCGTGCACGGAGCGCGCCAGGCCGGCTATGAGAGAGGGCGCATCCACCAGGCGCTGGGAAAACACGGCCCCGCCTCTGGCCATCCGGGGATCGGGCACGGCCCCGGACGCCAGTCCAGCTACCTGGCGCTCGGCGACTCGCTTGCCTTCGGCTACTCCGCCGCAAAGTTCAAGGAACTCGAACCTGAAGAGAACCCCGCCGACTACAACACAGGTTATGTGGACGATTTTGCCCACCTGCTGAAATTGGGCAACCCAAGGCTCGAGGTGATCAACGACGGCTGCCCAGGCGAGACGACCGAATCGTTCATCAAGGGACCGTGCGAGTATCAGCTGGCCTATCGCTTGCATCACCCTTACGTGGGCGGCCCAGCAAGCTCGCAGCTATCCGACGCGCTGGCTTATCTACAGGCCAACCCCAACACGAACCCGATCACGCTCGACATCGGCGCCAACGACGCACTCGGCGTGATCGAGCACACGTGCGAAAAGAAAGTGGAATGCGTAATCAAAGAAGCCCCGGCGCTGTTCGCGCACATAGCCGCGAATCTGGGCCTGATATTGGGCGATCTGCGAGGAGCGGACCCGCACGCCACGATCATCGTGCTCGGCCTGTACAACCCGTTCGGCGAAAAGCTGCCGGGAGGCAACGCGTTGACGGCTCAGCTGAACGAAGTCATGCAAAAAGTCGCCGAAGCGGTGGGCGCACGCTTTGCCGATCCGCTACCTGTCTTCAACCCGCCGGGCGCGCTTGAAGAACCGACGATCTGCCTGCTGACGAACATGTGCAAAACGCCGGAAGACATCCACCCGACGGACTTGGGTTATGGGGTGTTGGCGGGGCTGATTGCCAAGGAGTACTACTTCTAGGAGCAACCTTGCGCCGGTCCCGCGCCGCGATGGGCGTGCGGGACCGGCGCAGCCACTCGGCCGCTCAAGGCGGCGGGCTAGCTGCCGGCGAGCCCTGATGGCGGACCCGCTCGCGCATGTCCGCGTAGCGGGTCACCTCGTAGACGATCAACAAGCTCAACACAGCGGCGAGGATCCCCAGTGTCAGAAGCGCGGAGCTTTTCAAAGCCAGCGTGACCGGGACGAGCGCCAGCAACACCAGCGCGCACACGAGCCGCCGGCCGCTGAGCGAGCGCACATTGCGCAGGCGGAAGGCGACGTGCGCAAGCAGATAAGCAGCGCCGCCGCCGAGCAGAGCAAAGGTGGGCACGAGCTTCAACGGGCTGCCGCCTTGCTCGATCGTCACCTTGAAGCCGACCGCGAGCAGCGCGATGCCGGCGACCATCGGGAAGTGCAGATAGGAATAGGAGTCGCGCGCCATCTCATTGCGCTCGCGTCCTTCCTCGACATTCGACAGCCGTCGCTCGGCAACCAGGGCTGTCACGTCGAAGTACACCCACCACAGCGTCGCCGCGACAATCACACCGAGCACGGCGGCAAGCACGATGTCCGCATCGATCACCGTGCGTGCGCCCACGCCGAGTGCGACGATCGACTCCCCGAGCGCGATCAGCACGATCAGGCCATGGCGCTCGGCGAAATGCCCAGGCACGAGCTTCCAGCCGTCGGCGCCGAACAGGAATGGCCCGCCCATGTCCAGCACCAGCGCCAACCCCCACAGCCCGAGCTGTAGCGCGCCACTCGTAGCGGCCGCGACGAACAGCAACCCTGTCGCGATCGCCGTGCTGTAGCCGAGGCCCGCGACCGACCGCCTCAGCGCCGGGTCCTCGCGGCTTGCGATCGTGAACAGCGCGATGTGCGCGCCACGCACGACCGCATACGCGCAGGCAAACAACAGCGCCTCGCTACCGAACGCCCCAGGCACGCAAAGGGCGGCAACGAGCATCGCCGCCATCGCCGTGAAGATCACCAGCCGCACGCTGCCCTCCTCCGGATCGACGACGCTGGTCAGCCAGGCGTAGCCGGTCCATGCCCACCAGAGCATGCCGAGCGCAAGCAGCCCTTTGAGCAGTCCGATCCACGTGGGCGAGCGCGCCATCAGGGTGGTGCATTGCGTCAGCGCAAGCACGAACACGAGATCGAAGAACAGCTCCAGCGGCGTGACGCGCTCGCCTTCGCGCATGACAGCCGTCAGCCGGGGAGTGCGCTCGTCAGAGGCGGTGCTCACTTGCTCAGCTCCGCACTGACTGCCTGCCCTATCCAGGACACCTAGTAAGTAGCCAGTCCAAGTAGATCGGCGCCTTCGCGCACAACAACGTCGGCAACTGTCAGCGGCGTCACATCGATGACACTCAGCTCGTGCTGAGCACGATCGAAAAGCGTGAGGTTGATCAGGCTCGCCTCGATGGTTGACCACCAGCGCAAGCCCAGCAGCCCTGGTTGCGCGTCGAGGAGTCGCAACACATATGACTGAGTGACGGACCGTATCCCAGTTGCGACCTCGGATGGACGAAGCTCGGTATCGATCAGAGTCCGCGGATTGTCCAGGTCTACTAGCTGCCCATCATCGTGTAGCTCGAGCTGAGCAAGCGCCAATCGCACCCCTGCCCTCGTGAGCATGCCATTCGTGAGCGTAGGTGCGCCACGGAAGGAGGCCAGACCCTCGACAACAACAGAAACCGGTGTCTCACTCACGTATAGGCAGCCATAACGATCGGGGTTGTCGTGGCGTCCTGCTCCTTGTAGCTCTCGCGGGAACCACAAGGCACCGCCGGGACTCCGTGGAGAAGCACCTGGCTGCCAAGGCAACAAACGCCAAACGATCACGCGAAGCTGCCTGCGCGCTCCTGGGCTATGGCATCGAGTAGCTCGCGTGCGTGGCCAGACCGTACGAGGTCGATTGGTCGACGCCCCCTTAGAAAGGGATTTAGCCCAGTGAGCCACAATTCGGCGGTATCAGGGGAATACAGTCGCAACAGGCTGGACATCACGTGCTCGAGCAGATCGACTCTCTGCGCATTCAGCTCGTCGATCCCCTGCCCGCGACGCCAGCGCGTAACCTGGGCAGGACTGACCCCCAACAGCTCGGCCAACCTTCGTTGCGAATGGAAGTCCTCGCTCAATGCAGTGACCTTCTCCACGGTGCTCACGGGCATGACCCCTATTCTAGCGCAACGATAACTGTTGCGCGGCCATTGAAGTCTGCTGGGCTGCCACCGCCGCGACCCTGCCCTACGCTTCAAGCAATGGACCTTTCCGGTAAGACCGCACTCGTGACCGGCACCAGCCGTGGTATTGGCCGTGCGCTTGTCGAGCAGCTCGCCCGACTGCCGCTGCAAGCAGTGCTCGCGGGAGTACGCGATGTCGAGAGTTTCGAGGCCGTCGCTCTTTCGCCCGGCGGCGCGAGAGAGGTGCGCGCCGTGCGTATGGACCTCGCCTCGCACACGAGCATCGAGCAGTGCTGCGCCGAGCTAGGCGCCCAACTCACCCAGATCGACCTACTCATCAACAACGCCGGGCTGATGACCGGCGGCCTGCTCGAGGAGCAGAACATCGAGGAGGTCTATGCGATGTTTCAAGTCAATCTGGTGGGTGTTACGCACCTGACCCAGCGGGTGCTTCCGGGAATGCTCGCGCGGCGGAAGGGGACAATCGTCAACAACGCCTCGATCAGCGGCTATGCCCACTTCCCCGCGGCGAGCACCTACGCCGCCTCCAAGGCCGGGATCGTCGGCTTCACCGAATCGCTGCGGCGCGAGCTGCGCGGCACCGGCGTGCACGCCATGCACCTCGTCACGCCCGGCGTGGCAACCGACATGCTGAGCGCAACCGACGAGGTATACGGACGCCACATGGATACCTCCGGCTGGGACCGCGTGGCGCCCGATGAGTGGGCAGCAAAGGTGGTCGGCGCGATCGAAGCCGACAAGCGCGTGCTCGGCCCCGGCGGACGCTCGGGCCTGGCGATGCTCGCGGCACGAGGCCCGACGTTCGTGCTCGACGCGATCACCGCCCGCGCCTTCAGCCGGCAACCGCGCGACTGAGTTGGAACACCGGCGAAGAGGGAGATCTACACGCCAGGACGCGACGAGGACTTCAGCCAGTGAGCGCAGGCGCGGCGACCGGTGGCTCCGCCTTCGTTGCGCGCCACCCCGGCTTTGCCAGCAGCACCTGAAGATCGCCGATGCGCCGCTCTGCAAAACCCGCCTCGCAATAGGACAGGTAGAGCCGCCAGATGCGCTGGAAACGCTCGTCGTAGCCCAACTCGGCCAGCCGCCCGAGGTTGGCCTCGAAGTTGGCGCGCCAGTGGCGCAGCGTCTGCACGTAATGGAAGGTGATGTCGTCGAGCCCCGCGACGCGCATGTCGGTGCGCTGCTCGACGGCGCGCTGGATCACGCGCAACGACGGCAGACAGCCGTTCGGGAAGATGTAGGTGTTCATGAAGCTGCGCGAAGCCTTCTCGACCTCATAAGCGCGATCGTCGATCGTGATCGCCTGCAATAGCATCGCGCCGTCGGCTGTCAATAGCCGCGAACAGCAGTCGAAGAACGTTCCGAAGTGCCGCCAGCCGACCGCCTCGATCATCTCGATGGAGACGAGCTTGTCGTAGCGCCCGCGCAGGTCGCGGTAGTCCTCCAGGAGCACCTCGACCCGGTCCTCGAGACCGGCCCGGCCGATCGCCGCGAGCGCATGACGATGCTGTTCGCGCGAGATCGTGGTCGTCGTAACACGACATCCGCGCGTGCGCGCAGCGTACAAAGCGAACGCTCCCCAGCCGCTGCCGATCTCGAGCACATGATCCTCAGCTCGCAGGTCGAGCTTCTCACAGACACGCTCGAGCTTGGCAAGCGCGGCCTCGTGCAGGCTCATGCCTGGTCGCTCGAACAGGGCGCAGGAGTAGGTCATGCTCGGGTCGAGCAGCAGCTCGAACAGCTCGTTGCCGAGGTCGTAGTGAGCGGCGATGTCACGGCGACGACGGCGACGCGTGTTGGCGTTCAGCAGGGCACGCAAGCGTTGTGCCGGCGCCAGCAGCGGCGCGAGCACGGCGCGCGTGCGGTCGAGCGCGTGCGCGTTGCGGGCGGCAATACGTACGACAGCCGTCGGATGGGGGGAGTCCCACAGTTCCTGCGCATACGCCTCGGCAAGCCCGTTACTGCCACGCAGCAGCTTGACCCACGCACGCGGCGAGCGCACAAAGACGGTTGCGTGGGGCGCGCCGTGGCCGAACGTCGCGCCGGCACGCCCGTCCTCGATCACGGTAAGTCTCCCCAACTGGATACGGCGCAGCAGCGCGTGCGCGATCGTGCGCGCGATTCGCGCTGTCATGAACAGCCTCCACAGACCGGTGAAGCAATCGGGCTTCTCATGCCAGACCTTCCCTCGGATGGGGGTACACCGGCACGCCCTTCAGCTTCAGACGGACCGCCTGAGCGTAGATCAGCGCGAGCATCCGCATTGCGCCAACCGGATAACAGAGACTCATACGCGCGAGCGTCGCCCTCGTCAATTCTCGGCGTCTCAGCGAGAGCGTGGCGTCGAAAGCCAGGTCCCCGTCCTGAGAGCTTGCGATGTGCACCGAAAGGGTCTCTCGCGGCACACTCATGCGCCACTCATACCTTTGGTCCATGCCCATGAAGGGCGATACGTGCAACGCCTTCGTGGAGCTGCCGGCCAGCACGGCGCAGCCCTGTCGAGAGACCGCTGACTCCAGCTCGGAGCCCGACCGTTGCATCGGCGGCTGCGCCGAGCGCGACAGAACGTAGGCATGACGCTCGCCCCAAGGGGTGTTCGTTACCTCGGCAACCACCGCGTCCACCTGCTCGGCGGCCTCATCCAGACAGTAGTAGAAGCTGACTGGGTTGAAGCAGTGCCCGAAGCTGCTCAAGTTGCAGAGCACGCGGACCGGCCCGGACGGCCGCACACCGGCCCGATCACACACGAGATCGCGCACCGCGTCAGCAAGCGGCACATGATCATCACCGAGATAGTGGTGACGACGAAAGCGCGCCGGTCCAGGGTGGGAGGAGAGCAGGCGCCCGCCCAGCAGCCTCGGCAGCTCGTCGAGGTCTATGTAGGCAAGGGCGAGCCGGTAGCTGAACTCGTGTGCGCGCACGTCAAAGCGGCGGTGGCGAACGCGACCTGTGTATATGGCACTCGCACTCGTGCGTTGCTCGAGTTGCTCGCCGCCGGCCTCCGCGTAGCTTGCGCGGGTGCCACTGAGAGAGAACATGCGCATTGCTATAGCCCTACCCCGAAATGCTCACCAACATCTAGAGCGCTACGCACGCCGTCCTCGTGAAAGCCCCAACCCCAGTACGCGCCGCAGTAGTGCGTACGGTTGCGTCCGCTGATCTCCGCGCGCCGCGCCTGTGCTCTCACTCCCTCCGCCGTGTACACCGGGTGGGCGTAGGGGATCGTGCGGATCACCTGCTGAGGGTCGATGGCCGCTGTGCGATTGAGCGTCACACACAGCTCGCGATCGGCTTTCAGCGACTGCAGGCGATTCATGTGGTAGGTGACGGTGGCGCAGCCCGTCGGGTTCTCCATCAAGTGAAAGTTCCAACTCGCCCAGGCGCGCCGACGCCGGGGCAACAGGCGCGTGTCGGTATGGAGCACGGCCTCGTTTGCCTGATAGGGCATCGCGGCGAGGATCTCGTGCTCGCGCACACTCGCATCGGCGAGCATTGCAAGCGCCTGATCTGAGTGGGTCGCGATCACGACCTCGTCGAAGCGCTCTGCCTCACCGCCGTGAGGCTTGACCATGACCGCGTCGTCTCGACGTTCGATGCCCTGCACCGCAGCGCCCAGCCGCAGTCTATGGCGCCAGGGAGCAACGAGCGAGCGTGCGTAGCTCTCAGAACCACCCGCGACCGTGCGCCAGCGCGGCCTGCCCCTCAGCCCGAGCATCCCGTGGTTGTCGAAGAACTCGAGCAAGAACCGAGCGGGAAAGCTACGCATCTGATTTGGGTCGGCAGACCAGACGGCTGAGACCTGCGGGACGATCAGCCGTTGCACGAAAGCCTCGGAGAAGCGCTGCTCGGCGAGCCACTGGGCGAGGGAGATATCGCCGCCGTGGCCGCTCAGCAACTCGCGGGCCTTGCCGTTGAAGCGCACGAGGTCGGCGATCATGCGGTGAAACCACGGGGTCAGCAGGTGTGCCCGCTTCGCGAACAGGCCGTTGGGAGAGGCGCTGCTGTACTCGAAGTCGCCGTGCCCGTCGCTCACGCCGAAGCTCATGTCCGAGGGCTGTGAAGCCACGCCAAGCTGCCCTAGCAAGCGTTCGAAGTTTGGATAATTGCGGTCGTTGAACACCATGAAGCCGGTGTCAACGTTGTGCGTCTGCTCAGGCTCCTCGACGCGGATCGTGTTGGCATGGCCGCCGGCATGCCCGCCGGCCTCGAACACGACTATTTCGTGGCGGGGATAGAGCAGGTGTGCCGCGACCATGCCCGAGACCCCAGCACCGACGATCGCGATCCTCATCGGAGCGCCACCTCCCTCGCGGGAGGGCGCGATCTAAATAGGCCCATACAGAGCATTCGCTCATGCGCTGCGCCTGGATCAGCAGCTCAGGTCGCGGGCGACTCAGAACCTCAGATCGCTGGGGCAAATACTCCGTGCGCGGGGTGCGGCCGCCCGCGCACGGAGTATGGCGATCGACCTTCAGGCGGCTTGGGCGAAGTGCGCGTCCACGCCGTCGAGCAACTCCCAGTTGCCGCGCAATGCGGCGGTTGCGCGCCGCACCATGCGCTCAGCCTGAGCTTGCGCCTGGGCCTCGTCCTCGCTCATCAGCTCGGCGATCAGCTCCCGAGCCTGGCGCGCGTGCTCGACGTCAAGCTTTGCGTGCAACTCGAAGTACTCGACCGCCGGGCCTTCGGGGCTGTATCCGTAACGCTCGACCAGGCCCTCCAGCTTTGTCTTTGAGATCGCCGGCTGACTTGCCTCGATCGCATACAGAACCGCGAGATGCTCGAGGGCGTCCCCGCCCGCGGTCCACGCCCGCACGCAGTCGGCCGTCGCCTCCAGCGGCTCACGGCCAGACTCACCACCGGTAGCGGTGGCGAACTCATCCCACAGTGCGACATGACCGCGCTCCTCGGCCGCGTGGCGCTCGAGGCCCGCACGACGGCTGGGATCAACCTTGGCGGCGACATTCTCGGAGGCCTGCGCCAGCGCCACGACCGCGTGGCGATACTCGCCCGAGTAGAAACCGAGCTCCTCAGCGCGCAGCTCGCCCGCGGACCAGCGCTGATAAAAGGGATGCTCGAGCACGTCGCATTCGCGCCTGGCCTCATCGATCCTGGCAATCACATCCATCGCACGACTCCTTTGGTTCGTTGATCTAGAGAGTGCCCACGGGCGCAGGGCCGGCGCGTAGCTCTCGACGCGGCGAAGTATTGCGAGCGCGTCGGGCGTCTTGGAACGTGTCGCAAAAACCTGGGGTGCTTGCGCATGGGTTCATGGACCAAGCTGGTCGTCACGGGATGTCGCAGCGCGTACTGGTGGTACGTGCAAGACGTCACGTGACGATCCAGCGCAGCGATTAAGGCCCACCCACCCCGCAGCTCGCGGCGCCCCAGGTTTTCAGACACGTTCTCAGGACTACGCGGCGCTCGCGGGATGAGTCTGCGCCCAGGCGACGATCTTGTGAGAGTCGTCGATTACGCTGCCGTCGTCGAGCGCCAGCACGGGCACCATGCGGTTGCCGGTCAGGCGCTCGACCTCCCGGCGGCCTTTGGTCAGGTTGAAGGCTTTCGGCAGCACGCCGAGCCCATATGACTTCACGACCTCCGGCTGGTAGCCGGCTTCGCGCAACGCCTCGTGGGCGTTTCTGCATGGATGCCCTCCGGGACGCGGCGACTTGAACAGCCCGTAACAGACGTACAGCTTCATCCGATCCTCCTTATTGGACGGTGAGCTTGCCTTCCATCCCTGCTTGTCGATGCCCCGGGACCGAGCAGTAGAAGACGTACGTCCCAGGCTTGAGGTTCAGCGTGATCGTCTTGGTAGCGCCTTGAAACGTCGGCGTGGCACCGAGCACCTTGGTGCCCTGGGCGATCGTCATGTTGTGCGGCAATGGCGACATGTTCGCAAAGCTGACTGTGACCGCGCCGGCCTTTGCGGAGAGATTTCTGGTCGTGTAGCGCAGCTGGCCTTCGGGATCGGCTTCCTCCTTCAGCGACGAGCCGCCAGAGCCCGAGGCGGCTTCGCGGCCCGTCTGCGTGACCGGCGCGACTGTGGCCTTCGCGCTCGAGCCACCCGAGGTCACGACGGCCATCGAAACCGTGGCCAGCACGAGCACGGCCGAGACCGCCATCACGGCGCGCTGCCCGCCCGGCGAGCCCGGGAAATTCGGGTTGCGCCGCCCCAAAACCATGGACACGAGGAGCGCCCATGCCACGAGCAGCCCGCCCGCGATGTAGTACGGCACCTTGCTCTTCTCAGCTGCAAGCACAGGCCCGAAGTGCGCTATTGCTGCAAACATCCCGCCTGCGAGCCTAACCGATCCTCCGGTGGGTATGCTCCCTCGCCAGATGACCGACGCGGTGCGCACCCCGGAGGAGCTGTTGGAAGGTCTCCCCGACTTTGCCTTCCAGGCGCACTACCGCGAGCACGACGGACTGCGCCTCGCCCATCTGGATGAGGGCGAAGGCGACCCCGTGCTGTTCATGCACGGCGAGCCGACCTGGTCTTTCTTGTGGCGCAAGGTGCTCGCGCCGGTCAGAGACGCCGGCTTCAGGTGCATCG